>JAJFLM010000065.1 GCA_021772655.1 Deltaproteobacteria bacterium | reverse complement strand
AAGAGGACTACAGCCAACGTGAATACGATGCCACCATCGAAAATCTCACGGATGCCATATGGCGTCTCAAAGACGAATACGACCTACCCGAAGCCTGGGAAAGCGATGTATTCGACTGGCTGTCCAACAACAACTGTGGAGCCATTGAAAACGTTGATGATCAAGGCGGTTATCCCGAAGAGGACGAACTGAAGCAAGCATTTGATTCATTGGGATACCAAGAGGTGACTTGTTCGAAGGACACCCACTAGCAGAGTAGTGAGGTGGCACACCACCCTGGAATGGCCACCTGCTTTCGGCTAAACCTTTTACAATTTCCAATTTCGCATAATGGTCCGTTCCCGCCGTAGGACTGCGTTTTGGGCATTTCGGAGTTGATAAAATGGACCCAAAACCCGCTGGATTGCAGAACTCAAGACGGAAAGGCGAAAAGAGTATCTTTTGCGTTATATCCACCATCCCATCTCGCCATAGTCCAAGACGGCATCAATTAGAGGCGACACCCATGAATCACCACACAAGAAATGGCCTCGTTGGCTTCGCAGCGACGATCATTCCCAACTCGATCCTGCGACTTGCGTTGCCTGACATCTTTCCGGCGTTCTTCACCGGAAGCTGGTGGTACATGTGGTTTCCCTTGTACGTCGTCTGGTTGGGATTACTGGCACTCGGAATGTCTGGGTTCACTTGCAAGGGTGACAAACGCAGCACGGAGAATCTCAACGACCAGAAGCATAACAATGGTCCCCAATAGACTGAGGAGATTGAGCACGTGAAGCATCTTGGCAAGCTATCGATTCTCTTGTGCGTCGTGTTGCAACTGACCGGCTGCGGGCAGGGTTGGGGATTGGAATACAGTGACTCCGCCGCTCACTTCAACGAGGACGCCGTTCTGGAGAAGGCAAAACCGTATGTCGGAAAGAAGATCGTTGTCAAAGGGATAGTGACAAGGCAAGACCTGTCCAACCCAGAGAATTGCAAGGTATATTTAGGCCATTCGATTTGCTGCAATATGGGTGACCTGCAACGCATGGTGAAAGGTTGTGAAGTCGGTGACACCATTTTTGTCGGTGGCATTCTCAAGAATTGTGAGGAGGGAAATGTTCTGCTGGAACCTGCAATGAAAAGAGACCCCAAGGCAGAGTTTAACCCCGTTGAGTAAAAGCACTTTTGAATGCCGCCCGCCAACCGTGTGGTGTTGTCTAGTTCTCGGGTAAACTCGCAAGGATGAATCCCACGGTGAAGTCTGGGTGGAAAAACATCGGGTTGCTCGAAATGAGCACGTTAGTGCTGGCGATCATCAACGTTGCCATGCCTTTAATTGCAATAAAAATTATTCCGATCAATCGGGGGGCTTTCGAGAACGATCCACATTGGCAATCGATTTTGTTTTTCGGTTTGATATTCGGTGGTCATATTGCCGCAAGCGTTCTCTACTCCCTGATCGCTTATCGCCTCCGGCATTCCAGAATTCTGCGATGGATTGTCTTTGCCAATGCATTGCTTGTCTTGGGATGCACCGACTTGATGGAAGCCATGGTTATTCACGCTGGTATGCCTAATATGTCCGGCGTGTGGTTTGGTATCGCACCAATCTCGCAAATCGTTGGTGCTCTGCCGTCGCTCATATGCCTTGCGTTTGATCGAAGCGGCAACGTCAAAGCGGCTAATTCGGATGTGTTCGAACAGGACGACTGATCAGTCCAATGAATTTGGGAAGCTGAATACCGCAGGTCACTGCTGCTATCGCCGCTGAAAAACCGGGACGACCAAAGCCAAACCCGCCCGTGCACATGTGCTACGGGAGCAGGGGCTCACAATTGGCGAGATTGCCAACGCCTTAGGCACGAGCACCAGGACAGTGCAGAAGTACTTGCGTGAGTAACGATGAGTCGAGGCGATGGCTGTTGCACTTCCAAAAACCAATCAATTCCAAGCAAAAAACACTGGGGCGATTAGACCCCAGTGCCATATTTGCGGACTACGTGGCAGTTTCTGTTATTTGCGTTTTATCGAAATCCCGGTTTACATCTGAAGCGAAAACGCCATGTCGAAATCGAAAATCGCCGCTGTAAGAACTCGTCCCGTCCTGTAGGTCACCAAAACCGACGAGGGCGTTGTATTTCCATTGGCGGGTCGCCTCTTAATGCAATCCCTCTGTGGGGCAAGTTGCCTGATCGGCTACAATATTTTGAACCCATCACGTTTTCAGCGTTGGCGGCACCAAGTGGAGGTTGCCACATCATGTCTGCTGTTGCAAAAATCACCTTCGGAATGCTGCTCTGCTTGCTTCTGCAAACACCGAGCATCAGTGGCGAACCCGAAGGACCCGCCACCAGCAAGACGCTATCTGACAAAGATCGTCTTCAAGGTATCTGGGTGTTCGTGACGCTCACGGACAAGCAGGAAGATCGAATGTTGGTTGCTGGGGACAGGATTTACTGGTGCGTCGGCGAAAAGACACGTGCCGGAACATTCACCGTCGATGCCTCAAAGGCACCGAAACACATCGACATCAATCTTCAAGATGGAGATCACACGGTCGCTTTTCGGGGGATCTATCGGCTTAACAAGGATGGATGGCTCTTCCTGAACTTGGCTGAAAATGACAACCCTCAGCCCAAAGGATTCAAGGAAGTGAAGTTCAAGGAGGGGGAAGGTCAGCTGATGTTTCTGCGAGGTCAACAGGAAATCGAAATCGGCACATATACCGGTGAAGTGAATGGCAAATTGTGGACGCTCGTTTTGGACAAGACAAACCGTCTCACGATCAGGAACGAAGAGCGAGTGGTGGTGACTGGGGCTTTCATTGCGAAGAAGAAAGAACTGATTTTGCTGTCCGACAAGGCAGACGCGACCACGGAGAAGGTGAATACAAATTACGGCAAATACAGATGGGCGAGCGATGGGAAAATGCTCTCGTTCAAAGTAATCGAAGATGACCGCACAGTTCGAGCAAAAGCAGTCACAGCAACTAAGTGGCTGAAGTCGGAGCAGTGATGAACAGACGGTCTTCACCACAAAGGCGAAGCAGATTCGTGTGGTCCCAGCAAAGCCGATGGGAGAAGGTAGTCTACCTCTGTTTCGTGGGCTGGGTCGTGGTCGGCATCATCTACTTCTTCGTGGATATACAAGCCACAGATGAATTTCTGGACATAATACATCAGGTCGAGATTGGGATGTCTTTGCAAGAAGTCGTTGAAGTCCTTGGCGAACCAACGAAACGACAAGAATCAAGAGAAGACTTCTTACGACACGATGAACGGCCACGGTGGGCCGAACGAGGAAGAGAGAATCCGCTGACCGAAATCACTTGGGATGGCCCCGGCTACATCTTTCGGGCGTTTGTGGTCAAAGATCAGATCATTGCGACACGAAACAAGAGAAAGGGCGTGAAACGATGATTTTTGTGGTTACTGTGGATGAAGGTGACGTTCCATGATGAACCTCTTCATACTGGGAAGTATCAGCCGGACCCTCTCGGTCATCGTCGTGTCAGTGGGGGTTGTTGTCGCTGTTGTCGCCCTCGCAAGCCGACTCTTTGGGTACCGCAATCGTCCGACATCGG
>JAJFLM010000064.1 GCA_021772655.1 Deltaproteobacteria bacterium | reverse complement strand
CCGGTTGAAATAAGCTCAAACCCTAAGGCGACGAGGCCTTTCGCAAAGGTATCTAGCTTTGATTTGTCCGTGACGGAAAGTAATGCGCGTTTGCTCGTAGTCATGTGGCTAATCCCCTTATGTAGGGAGAGCGCTTATCGCACTAGCTGCTCCCAATGGATGTGAACAGCGGAAAGACCCCTACAGTTGTTACCTCGCTGCCGCCCCCAAGCCGAGCAGCGATTTGATATCGTTATCTCTAAATTGCATTCCGGCACCCACAAACCAATCGGTTGCTTGTAACGGATTGAGTGGGTCATCGATGCCACCTAAGACAAAAAGATTTCTCGTGACGTCAAAACGGCCCCAAGCTTTGAGGTGAGGTCGGGTGCCACCTTCATTGGTGAAATCCCAGGCGGAAACAGAAGCCGTGAACGGCCCTTTGCTCCAATCCATCCCAATGCCGGCACGTGATTCAATGATGCCACCGCGGAAGGTAAAGTCATAAAAGTCTTGGGCAATCTGAGCTGAAAAACGGAACTGATCTCGCTTGGTAATACGTCGTTCAGTGATAACGGTTGTTGTGGTACCACCGGTGGTGACATCCGAGACAACTTTCTCACGATCCCCCGTAGGGCTAGAATCGGCGACAAACTCAAATAAGAAAGCGCGGTTAGGGCGGGTCCGCAGGTCTAAGTGGACGTAGTTTTTAAATTCATTTGATTTGCCCAAATACTCTAAGTGGTAGCCCATATTAAATTGCATGGAAGAAAAACCACCTAAGGTTTCGTTTAAGTTGTCGACGGCTTTATTTAAACCATCAATGGTGGACTCATCATTGATGAGTCGGCCTAAAGTCCCACGGCCTTCGTCAATTTTTTGAGCGATGCTTCGTAAATGCCCCATGGAGTTATCAAAGTTGCCGCGATTGTGTTGCACCATGACACGCAGTTCATTGGTTAAGGCCGCTAAATTAGAGACCACGCGGTTCATGTCGCCACGGTTGACTTGGGTGAATTCTTTAAGGTCTCGTGTAAAGTCACGCATGTTGTGGACTATTTGAGTCACAGGGGCATCACCATCTTTACTGCTGAACAGCCCTTTGACGGAAGCGGTCATTTCGGAGACATCATCGGCAATATCATTCATCTTGCTGCTTAATTGAGAGAGGTCGGCAAAAGAATTAGAGGTTTTGACGCTATCACCAGGGGCCAAGAAGTTTTCAGTGTCCTGGCCTTGTTGTAAATCAATATAAGATTCGCCTAGAAAGCCTTTGGTACGGACTTGGGCACTGACATCAGAACTTAACTTAACACCTTTGCGGACATGAATGGCCACTTTGGCGACGCGGTTATCGATGAGTTCGGCTTTTCCTAGGGTCCCGACCTGAATCCCAGCAATTTCCACCGGTGTTTTCGGTGTTAAGCCTTCGGCGGAATTAAGTTCCGCATAAATTGTATAGGTGCCGGTAGAAAATAAACCTTCTTGGCTCACCCGCATGGTAGCAAAAATAATGATACCAATAACCACGAGGGCAAAGAGGCCGACTTTCATCTCAGTAGCGAGTGACTTCATCCCGTGCGTCCTAAGCCTTGCTGAATAAAGCGTTGGACGACTTCATGCTTAGAGTGACGGAATTCTGCGGGGGGACCTGACTCGAGAACGCGGCCTTCGTAAAGTATGGCGACATGATCGGCAACCTTGAAAGTGGATTCGATATCATGGCTGATAATTACCGAAGTTACATGAAGTGTTTTCTGCATCGTCACAATCAACTGGTTGATGGATTCGGCCGTTAAAGGGTCTAATCCGGTTGTGGGTTCATCGTACAAAATGATCTCGGGTTCTAACGCAATGGCCCTAGCGAGTCCAACCCTTTTTCTCATGCCACCAGAGAGCTCATCAGGAAATTTATCATTGTGCCCCACCAGGTTGGCTAGAGCCAGTTTCTCATCCACAATCTTCATAATTTCGGCATCACTTTTGTCCGTATGCTCGCGTAAAGGGAAGGCTACATTTTCAGCGACGCTTAAGGAGTCAAAAAGGGCGGCATTTTGAAAGAGCATGCCAAACTTCCGGCGGTACTCATTGATATCCTCCGCTTCCATTGTGGTAAGATCTTGCCCATCCACGATGATGTGGCCGCTATCGGGCCGCAAGAGACCAATAAGATTCTTCAGTAAGACAGATTTCCCACAGCCCGAGGGCCCGAGAATCACAGTGATCTGTCCGGTGGGGATTTCTAGTGAGACGCCTTTTAAGACAGCCGAATCGCCAAAGGATTTATAGAGATTATCGATTTGAATCATGGCTTAGTCTGGGAAGATCTCCAGGATCCAAGAGGTTAAGAAGTAATCAATGACTAAAATGGCGACTGAGCTGATCACCACAGCACGCGTGGTGGCTAAGCCGACGCCTTTAGAGCCGCCTTTGGTGGTATAGCCACGATAACAACTGATCAAGGCGAGGGTGAAGCCAAAGAAACTCGCTTTAATCAATCCGCCAATAATATCACCAGGATCCACGTGATATTGGAGATTGTCCATGAAGTAAAAGGCATGAATGCCAAGTAGTTTTGTAGACACCACATAGCCACCCATAATGCCGACATAACTGAATAAAGCACAGAGCAGGGGCGCCATTAAGGCTGTCGCGATCACACGGGGGACAACTAAATATTGAATGGGGCTGACGGCCATGGTTTTCAGGGCGTCGATTTGCTCGGTGACCCGCATCGAGCCAATTTCAGCGGCCATGGCCGAGCCACAACGTGCGGTGATCATCAAGGTAGTAAAAACCGGGGCAATCTCTCGGGTCAGCGCCAGCCCTAGGGTTGACCCGACTAAGTTCTCGGCGTTAAAGAGGCGGAAGGCGTAGCCAATTTGCAGTCCAAAGACCATGCCAACAAAAATACCGGTGAGTGCAATGATCGGGATCGATTTGATGCCGATGATTTCCATTTGCTGGAAAATCAGGTGTAAGCGCATCGGTCTGCGCACCGACCATACAAAAAAACGACGGCCAAAGGTGATTAAGGCCCCAAGTTCTAAGGCAAAGCTTTTGGCCAGACTCAACAGCTGGCTAACGAGGGGCCAATCACGCATCGTCTTGATAAATCCGAGGGACGCGGGCGGCGATTCGAGTGATGATTTCATAGGATATTGTCTCCGCCCACTGGGCCAGGTCGTCGGCCTGAATCTCAAGGGCCCCATCAGTTCCCAACAATGTTACGGGGGCACCTATTTGGGCATCAGCAATATCTGTTATATCCACCATCGTCAAATCCATACACACCCGGCCCAAAATAGGGGCTTTTTGCCCGCAAATCAGCACATGACCACGATTACTGAGCAGCCGCGGATAGCCGTCTGCATAACCGACGGGTAAAATGGCAATTTTACTGGGCCGAGTGGTCGTGAACGTCATTTGATAACTGACGGGGGTACCGGTGGGGACAGATTTGATATCCAAAATTTCGGTCCGCCAGCTTAAAGCAGGTTTTAAGTGAATCCGTTCGCGCAATTGCGGGTCCGGATAGCAACCATAAAGAATCAAGCCAGCCCGGACGAGTGCCGTCTCATTAAATAAGTTTTTGGTCGCCCCCACACTGTTGGCGAGGTGACTTAACGGGAGGTCCCATCCAGCCTCTGTGAGATACTGATTGGCTTGGTCCCAGTTTTTCTTTTGTAGTGCTGTATATTTCTCATCGCTGGCATCCGCTAAGTGAGAGAGAAAGCCCTCCACTTGCAGCTGCTGCAGCTCTTTCAATTTCCCTAGAAAGAAGGGCAGTTGATCTAGGGTGACACCTAAACGGGTCATGCCGGTATCAATCTTAATATGCACAGGATGTTTGCGTTGCTGCAGGGCCAAATAATCATTGAAGGCCCGGGCGGTTTGCAGATTATAAATCACGGGGGTGAGTTGGTATTGAATCAGATAGCTATACGAGTCTTCTATCATTCCTAATAATAACAAGATGGGGGCTTTAACGCCGGCTTGTCTGAGGGCGCGGCCTTCACCGAGATCTCTGACCGCAAAATAGCGAGCGCCAGCTTGTGTCAGTGCCATGCCGACTTCTTTAATGCCATGGCCATAAGCATTCGATTTGATCACGCAAATAATCTGTTGTGCTTCAGGCACCACGCGTCTGATCTCACAATAGTTGTGACGGATGGCATTTAAGTCGACGGTGACATGTGTAGGAAAGGGAATGGTCATTAAAAACTCATTGCTTGATCTTAGGCCGGCAAGCTATAGCTCTGTGCACACCATGTCAACGTCGCGGATTACATTTATTGGCCATGCCTCGGTTGTGGTTCAGCTGGAAGGTCTGACACTGATGCTCAACCCGCATTTTGGGCAGAAAGCCCTATTTCGTAAGCGCCAGCGGCCGTTGACCTTAATGCCGAAAGATTTTCCGGAACCTGATGCTATTTTGATTAATCAAGTGGGCTATAGTCACTTGGATCTGCATTCATTCAAATATTTTTCTTCTACGATGCCCGTGATAGTTCCCTTAGGTTTGACCCAGTTTATTGGGCCGTTTATTCGCAATCCGGTGATTGAATTAGGTGATTATGCCACCCTTGCCCTCAAGAATCATGTTGTGATCCATCAAGTGCCGGTTTCTTTTCGAGGACGACGCTTGTTGGGTTTTCGGAATCAAGCGAGTTGTGGTTATGTGATTGAAGGGGGCGGCCAGAAGATTTTAATGACGGGAGATACGGCCCCAGAGTCTCCTTTGGATCAAGTGACGGAACGCCATAAAATTGATGTGGCGATGTTACCAATCTCTCCCATCCAACCGCGTTTTTTAAAGCAATCACGCTTCTTAAATCCCGATACCGCTTTGCAACTGAGCGAACGTTTGCAAGCCAGAACTTTTATCCCCACGCATTGGGGTTCCTTTCGACGGGGTTGGGAGAAAGTAAATAAACCCAAGTATGAATTGCAAACTCGTTTAAGTCAGACTGCTTATCAAGGAGAAGTGGTTATTTTAGAGCCTGGTGAAGCTTGGGATATGGGGGTTCAGTGAGATTAAGCCCCTGCCAAGAAAAAGCCCTCCCTATTTTAGAAGCGGGTGATACAAATGTGTTTCTGACGGGTAGTGCGGGCAGTGGAAAGAGTTTTCTGATCCGTGAGTTCTTACGAAACAAAGACCGTAAAACGTTTCCTGTCGTCGCAAGTACCGGGGCGGCTGCGGTATTAGTAGGTGGCCGCACCTTCCATAGTTTTTTTGGTTTAGGGATTATGGAAGGTGGCTTTGATAAAACGGTGATGAAGGCTTTATTGGATAAGCGCCTCGATAATCGTTTGAAAAAAGTTGATGGTTTTATTTTAGACGAAGTGTCCATGATTCCAGGGATTGCTTTGCGCGCCGCCGAAACAATTTGTCGCATTGTTCGTGAGAGTGAAGAGCCTTGGGGCGGCATTCGTGTGGTGGCGGTAGGTGACTTTGCTCAGTTGCCACCGGTGAGTCAGCGCGGTCAAGCCCGTGATTGGGCCTTTCAAGATGAAAGTTGGGGGCGTTCTCAATTTTACTCTGTTGTGTTGCACAGTATTATGCGGAGTGAAGATGAAGAATATGTGACTGTTCTTAATCAAATTCGTTCTGGCGAAGTTGATAATGAAGTCGAAGCTTATTTGAATCGAAAAACCGACCCGGACACTATTGATACGAGTATGACGCATTTATTTTCGCGTCGTGCCGCCGCCGAAAAGTTTAGTCAAGATCGTTTAGCTGAAATCAATCAGCCATTAACAACAGTGGATACCATTTATGCCGGTAAGAAGCCGGCAATTGAACGCTTTAGAAAGGTGGCGCCGGTTTCGGAAGAGTTGCATTTAAAGCTAGGGGCATTGGTGATGTTGCGGGTGAACGATCCACAATGGCGTTATGTGAATGGCTCTGTCGGCACGGTTGAGAAAATTGGTGATGAGTCTTTGATGATTCGTTTGCGCAATGGTCGTGGGGTTGAAGTTGCCAAACATACATTTTCGTTAATGGATGCTGATGGCACTATCATCGCTTCGGCCTGTAACTTTCCGGTGAGTTTAGCCTACGCGACGACGATTCATAAATCTCAAGGGGCGACACTCGATAGTTTGGTGGCTGACCTGCGTGGTTTATGGGATCCGGGCCAAGCCTATGTTGCTTTAAGTCGTTTGCGGAGTGGGTCGGGTTTGACGCTGACGGGTTGGGATTTAGGGTCGATTCGCGTGGCACCTGAAGTGCTGGCTTTTCATCTGAGTCTGTAGTTGGCCATGTATTTTTTGTGCACGGTAAAAAGATAGTTTGTAGGTCTTATATTATAACTAATTCTTTTTTATTGCTTGAGGGGTTCTTGTATCGAGTTGTGTGTACATCAGAACACGACATTAAGTTTGTCATGGCTGCATCTTATTGAATTTAGAGGTTTTTTTAGCTATAGCCTCAGGCTATGAAATCAATTCAACGACATATTATTCAATTTTCAATCACATCCTTTACGCTCTTTAGTTTAACGGCCATGTTGCTTAGCTGTAATGACGGAACTGGAACTGCGGCTAAAGGAGGTTCGACTGGGGGTAGTTCTGCATCATCTAGCTTTGATTCGGATGCTGTTGCTGCCGCAAAAAGTTCTACCGGGGAAAATGTTACTTATACTAACGAGCAAGGTGAGACAGTTAAAGCCGTATTATTTGTGCCGGAAGGTGAAGGCCCCTTTGCAGCGGTTGTGGTGGGTCATGGTTGTGGTGGTTTGAGAAGAGAAGCCAACGACGACAGTTATGACAATATTGAATCTCAATTTAGGCGTTGGGCCAAACGTTTGCAAAGGGGTGAGGGTGCCTCAGGGGCTTTAACCGAAACGCCTAAAGTTGTGTTGTTGGTTGATAGTTTTACATCACGCGGTGAAAACTTTTTAGAGTGTGATGATGCAGATGATAACGGCTTTGATCGTGAGACTTTATTAAAGTTGCGCGGCGATGATTTAAATACTGCCGGTGCTGAGTTGGCCGCCTTATCTATTGTCGATGAAAATAGCATTGCTTACATGGGTTTTTCTAATGGTGGCAGTAGCGGCCTCTATCTTTCCTTTGGTTTGCCTAGCAATGAAGGCGCTACCTTAAGTAATTATCAGTTTGCCGCTGTTTATTACCCTGGTTGTGGTTTGCGTGGCTTGGCTGGCAGCATTGAAGAGGGTGAGGTCTTACCGCAAATGCCAGTGCTGATGCTTCATGCTGAGAAGGATGATTTAGAAGAAGATTGTACCACTAGAGTTCAGAGCCTTGAAGGTAAAGCGGCAGATCATGTGATTGAATATCATGTCTTCGAAGGTGCTGATCATGGTTTTGATAATGCCGATGATGATGATGACGAAGCGGATGTAAAAGCGCGTGATGAGGCTCTGAAACTTATCTTAGGAGATGATTGGTTAGGCAGTTTGTAGTTTTTAAGTGCGGCGATCCCTAGTTTTTGTTCAATAAGTGCTACAGCCTTGGCCAAACCCATTTCAGCGCGCAGCTGAGGGCTGATTTCATCGAGTTGTTCTTGGATGTAGGCCGAAGTCACAGCATTCGTAATTGCCTGAGCTAGATTTTCTTCAGTGAGTTTATATCTTTTGATGGGTTTGGTTCCTAGCCCGAGTCGATAAATCCGATCACCCCAAAATGGCTGGTCCGTAAAGTACGGGATAATTACCGAGGGAACACCCGCGTGGAGCCCGGTGGCTGTGGTCCCTGCACCCCCATGATGAACGATTGCGGCCATGCGCGGGAAAAGCCAGTGATGAGGGGCTGCTTGTAAGGTGAATATATTGGGCGGGAGCTGAGCCGAGCTGAGTTCGGTCCAGCCTGATTGGATAATGCCACGTTGTCCTGATAGCTGTAGGGCTCCGATAGCTATTTGAGTAAGCGCTACGGGATCGTGATCGCTCATGCTGCCAAAGCCAATATAAACCGGAGGAAATCCATTGTTTAAAAATTCGAGCAGTTCGGGTGGTGCTTGCCAGTCAGTGTTGTCTTCTAAAAACCAGTAACCGGTTGTATGCACGTTGGGTGGCCACTCAGTTGGTTGAGGCACGATTTCAGGGCTATAAGCATGCAGAATCAGCGTTTGTTGTCGTGCGGCTTTGTTTTGCCGTGCCGATTGCTTGGAAAGTCCCAAAGCTTTGCGCAGCTGATTATTAAGGGCTCCATAAAGTTGCCAAGGAACACGTTCCAAGAAGAGCTTGCTGAACCAATAGTTAATCAAGCTTTCTTTATGAGGCCGGGGTGCATTCATAATAGCACCTCCACTGCGGGTTGCCATGAGCGACGGTTGTAATGCCATGCTGATATGAGGCACATTAAGTTTTTCGGCGAGGCTGACGGCATAAACATCTGAAGTAAAACTGCTAATAATGGCATCACTGCCTTGGCACGCTTGCCAAGCATCCCACATGATCTGCCAACCATATTTATTGATGAGTTGTTTCATCAAACGCATTTGCACGAGGGGTTTGTGCCCTTGGCGGACCCATTCTTGGCCACCGTGACTATTCATTAACGCTTGCATATTCAGTTTCGTGGGCGCGGCGATTAAACCATGTTGCTTAATCCATGAATGAAAATTAACGCCTGCAAATATCACAATAGAATGACCGCGTTGTTGCAGGGCTTTTCCTAAGGCGATGGCGGGTTGCAAGTCACCGCGGCTTCCAATGGCAAGAATGGTGATTTTCATAAGCAGTTCTGAATGAATCCCTGTGCAAGGGCTATTTAGGTGACTGTTTGTCTGTAGCTCGTAGCGGCTTGAAGGAAAAAGCTCAATGAAATGAGGCGGATGGACTTATTAGGCGTATACAGTGGAACACGGTTTCAGTTGGATTGCGGGGACTCGTCAGCAACCGCCCAAATATTTATCCCGATAAACTAAGGTAGTAAGAAAACAAGCTACAATTCAGGCATTTGGTAGACTGAAAGGGAATCATGAAACGGCGTCTTTATATACTATCGGGTATTGCAGTGTTTTTACTGACTTTAATGTATTTTCATGACTCGGCCCACGCGATGAGTCGGGCGGCTGATTTTATTCGGGTGAAACAGTCTGACAGAAAAAGTATTCAGAAACCCGTTAGAGCTCGACGCGTAAAGTTACAGCATAATTCACAAAGTTCGGCTTCGAATCTTCCAGGCTATAAAGTGGGCAACGAAACACCCCCAGTGCCAACAGACAAAGTACCCGGTGGCGGTTCTGGGAGTGGTACCGGTGGACCTGATGGCGGTGGTGACGGTGGCGAGGAGACTCCACCCGCTTATACCTTAGATAATTTTATGAGTGACTTAGTAATTCAAGGCGAGAATGGAACTTACGTGGACCCTAGCCCGGCACGTCGCACCGCTTTTTATACGGTGATTCAACAATTGCTGAGTCAACAGTTGCCAGATGATAATTTATTGCAAGCCAGTGGCTTTGAGTTAGTCCCCATGGTGATTAATGACGACACTGATTTAGCCTACGGTTTACGTGAGTCTGGTAACCTTACAGGTAACGGGGCCTATGTGATTCGTATTAGCAATGCAAAACATGTGGTGGAAGTACCTCATCCTTTGCATGATTCTAATACTTGGCAGCAGGGGTATAACCTGATGAAGGCGATTCCTGGGATGCGTATGTTTATCTTAAATACCGTTCATCGTTGCGCGAGTGCGCAAGAGTCTGATTGTGCCCATTCGACCAGTGTTTGTAGTGGTCATAGTACCTACCGTCAATCCGACCCGGCTCACCATGAAAGCTTGTTTCATATGGCCCATCGCGCTGTTGAAGATAATCTAACGGATGCGCGCTATTTGCAAATTCATGGCTTTGAACATGACCCGGGTAATCCTGAAGCGATCGTGTCGACAGGTTTTAAAATGGATGTAGCCGCTAATCAACCAGTGAATCAAATTGCCCAGCTGATTGCTGATCAATTGCAAAATGGTAAGTTTGCGGTGAGTTGTAGTAACGCCAATCACCAAGACTTTGGTTTTTGTGGAACGAAAAACTTACAGGCGCGTTATACCCATAATGTTGCTGATAATCTGATGTGTACTAGCCAAGGGAGTAATAATCAGCGTTTTATCCATATTGAGCAGTCGTCGTATCTGCGCTCTCATGAGACTATTGTCTGCTCGGCGTATGCCAACCACTTTAACTTGCCGCATAATTGTCAGTAGTCAGTGGCTGTATCAAGGTGGGCATTAGTCTATGGATATAGGAGTACGTAGACGATACCTAGATCGCATCTGGAGCGATATTTAAGGCATTTTCCCTGAATAATTCATTATTCAGGTGCCATCTGCGGCTATTTGGTCTACGGGATGGCTCATGTTACGTCATCTGGCTGATATCCGCTCCTTATTATTTATGGCCATCACTACAGGTCTGTTGATATTGAATTGGAGTCTTGAGAGCTTTCTATGGACGCCTTTTCTGCTCGCTTGTTTTATGCCGATGACGGTCTATGTGATGACCCATAATCACAATCATCTGCCCATGTGGCGCTCAAAGGTGATGAATGCCTTTCAGGATTATTGGCTGACCCTGTTTTATGGCTTCCCAACCTTTGCTTGGATCCCCACGCACAACGAGAATCATCATAAGTTTGTGAACAAAGCGGGGGATGACACCATCACATACCGGATCAGTGAGAAGAATAATCTCTTTACCTTATTGAGTTATCCGCTGGTGAGTTCCAAGCATCAAATGCCAGCGATTTTTCGTTTTCTTAAAAAGACGGGGCGTGAACGTCCCTTGCGCTGCGTATTTTATTTATCTGAGATTATTCTGTTAGCGGCGTTCGTGGGGACTGCCTTCTATTGGAACTGGAAGAAAGCCTTACTCTATATCGTGATCCCACATCAGATTGGTTTGAATGCGGTCTTAATTATTAACTACATCCAACATGTACATGCCGATGAGCTCAGCGAGTGGAATCATTCCCGCAACTTTGTCGGTGATTTTGCAAATTGGTTTATGATGAATAATGGCTACCACACCATCCATCACGAAAAGCCCTCTATTCATTGGAGTACGGCTAAGGCGGAGCATGATGTGATTGCTGATAAGATTGACGCTGAGTTGAAAGTGCCGCTTTCGGCTTATTTGTTTAAAAACTATATTTTAGGTTTTTTTGCTAAGCGCTTTCGGACGGAGTCGATGCGTTTGAAGCGTGCTGAATTTGCAAAGGCGGCTTAATAATTCTCCCAGGTTCTGTGTTCACCCGAACACGGAAATAGCTTCTTTTCGGTTTTTCGTAAGTATTCCCTAACGACATTAAAGTGTGAGTGGCGATAAGTCTCGCACTATGATGACGCTTAACTTACTTGCAAACAGCATGACGATGGGGGCCTCTACTATGATGCTGGCCTCGGCTCAGGCGGAGCCAGTTTTGGAGTTAGTAGCATCGCCAGCTGAAGATATGGTGCCTTCACTTCCTGAACAAACAACAGCCCTTGCGACTTTGCCGTCAGTAAATGCACAAGCACAAACGATTGCGGGGCGTATTCAGGACTCGAGCTTTGTAGATCACCTGAGAGAAGAATTGGATGGGGTCCCTTACTTTGGTGCCGGTGCTATGGTTTCTTATGGTAAAGCTGCAGCAGTAAGCCTTGGATTTTTTGGAGTGAGTGCTGGTAGTGGGGTAGGGCTGCTATACCTTATGGATTTTCTTTTTGCTGGCGAGGCTACAATGTTAGGTGGCGCGCTTTTCCATTTTTTTGGGGTAGGGTTAATGGCCACATCTATTATATCGATGGGTAATTTGGTAGCAGTAGCAGGAGGAGGCTTTGTAGACCGCTATCGTTTTAATCGATTTATTAAGAGTCTTCCTGCGAGACTAGCTGATGTCAGTACTGAGCAACGCATGATGATTGCCAAAATGTGTGAGGTGACGGCTCAGGATGCTTCAATCAACCAGATAGATGTGATTGCGGAGCAGATGAAGGCTTCATCCTCGGAACAGCGACGCGACTTGATGAAAAAATTAGTTGAAGACTATTCTTGGGCAACAGTTCAAGTGACGCTTTTATTAGATCAGTTGCGAACAGATTTTTCTGAAGATAGCGAGTTCATTGAGGGATGTTTGCGTGAATTAAGCCGTAAGGGCTCCGCACAAACATTGATTGGTAATTCTTGCCAGCCAGAGGCTGGTGAGGAGATGAAAAATGCAGCACATATTTTATCGGTTTATCTCAGTACCGAACATTTAGGTTTGACAGGCGATGCCTATCGCTAAAGAGTCTCTCGCTGGGACATGACCTTCTTATAATTCCGCCTTAAAGTAACTTATCTAAATATCTTATAAGTTACTATAAAATATATACTTATCAATGTTTATTGAATGAGTCTATTGAGTAACTCTCAATTGACACTTGAGTGCATCGCTGTTACCTACTGGAGCCTTATTCGATGAACCCGCTGGGGGTGTCCTGCTTTGCTCAAGCTACGTAGGACTGAGATCATACTCCACGAACCTGCTCCCGATTATCCGGGCGAAGGGAAGCGTATGAACGTATCAATCAATGGAGAAGCGCGGTCGGTGGAGGAAGGTATCTGCCTCGGCGCATTACTCCAATTCTTAGGTTTGAATGACCGCCCGCTGGCCATTGCCGTGAATCAAGAAATTATCCCTTTATCGCAACGAAATGAACATCAGTTGCTTGCGGGCGATGAGGTGGAATTAATCCAGGCTGTCGGTGGCGGGTAAATATTGTAGGGGCGCGATTTATCGCGCCCGCAAATGGATAAAAGATGGATCAGTTAATTATTGCAAAACAAACATTCAACAGCCGGCTGATGCTTGGTACCGGCAAATTTTCCTCTATTGAAGCATTACGCCGTACGATTGCAT
>JAJFLM010000063.1 GCA_021772655.1 Deltaproteobacteria bacterium | reverse complement strand
CCAAGCCGCTATATTCTGCTTAAAGATGAGGGCTTCGTCCTGATCGAAATTTGCAGAATATCGCCATTTCTTTTTGCGTTTTTGGCTCTTGCTCACATGCCGCCTCCTCCTTGATCTGCGTATCCAAGGTCGCCTACCTTGGTCGGGTTGAGCACGAATTGCTCACTAGAGTTTGAGGGAGAACCTCATCATGCCTATGGCATGTTTCAGGGGATGCAACGGGGGGAGAATTTCCCCCCTTGCCAAGACGGGCGTGGTACACGCCCATGGCTTGCAGTTATCAATAATGGGATATTTATTAACTTCTGTAAACAACTAATACGTGTATCGCTTCGATACAACTTAGTCCCTATTGATAACTGGTGCATGCTAAAGCATGCACCGAAAATGACACTTCATTTTTGTAATTGTGATCTGCATATTGTAGATCACAACCGCTTAGCTTTTCATATTTTAAGGAATTTAGCGTTCTAGATCATAATCCAGATCATCTCGCCTTTTTCGCTCAGCTTTCTCTCTCTCGTAGGCTCGTTTTTCAGCCTGCATATCTTCATCAAAATAATTTTCCAAATTCCTACGTTCATGAACTATTTCGCTAATTTTTATATTCTCATTTTCATCTTCTCGATAGAAAATATAGTGTACACCCTGCTTTCTGCTCAATACTTCTTCTGAGCAATTTCCGCGAGCCTTTCCAAGATCAGGCCTTCTCACAATCTGCGAAAATGCTTCTTCCAATTGCCTTCTATATTTCAATGCCTGCTCTTCACCGTATTTATCGATAGTATGTTCTATAATTTCTGCTAGCTGCCCTTTGGCCTTTTCAGACAAGTACCATTCATACATAAGGATTAATCCTTTAAAGCAATCCTTCTCTTCGCTTCTTCATGAATATCTTTGAAAAACTGACGAAGTTCCTCTTCACCCCTTATAACAGTACATTCACCTCTCTCGATTTGATCAAAACCTTCTTGCAGACTCGCACGAAACTCTTCAGAGTCCATGTATTTTTGAAGCCGTCTGTCGTCACCAGCTTCTGATTCTTTGGTCATGTTTTGTTCTCCTTTCCACACCAAATTGGCATAAAAATCGCCATACTGTCAATGTCGATAATCTCTCTATTTCTTCCTGCGTCTTGGCTTAGCCTGCGTGCCTGCATCCTGTATTTTCTTTATGTTCCTCTGATGGGCGTTTTCTTGCTCCATTTCAATCATCTGTTTGTATTCCTTCGGATATCGGGTTTTCGCTGATTTTGCTTTTCCCCTCATAGCCCTTATGGACAATTCACCCTCTTTAGCCAATAAATCAGCATCTTCATAAAAATAATGCCGCTTTAAGAGCAGAGGCTTTGAGTGGCTTCCCAATGCAATTATCTTGTCCTTGTAGTCCCCTTGGCTCAATTTTTCAGGGCTAACATTTGGATCAGAAGTTTGACCTTGGCCTGTCTTCTTGCCCAATTCATCAGAGACTTCCTGTGCCGTGCCGTCCTGCATTTTTGGCGACATATAGAGCCTGACTGCGGCATTATTCATCATAGTTTTATCTTGCGGGTACGCTTTCTCAAGCTGTTGTTTGCTCTGCGCAATAGTGAACAGACTAATACCGTATTCGCGGCCAGTTGAAAATGCCTCTTCTATCGGTTGCATGTATTGAAGGGTTGGCATTTCATCCAATAAAAACAAGACATCCTTTTTGTTATTAGGGTCAGGTACGAATTCATATAAACGATCAAGATGCATACCCAATACGGTTCGTATCACAGAACGGTATTGCTGAATATTTGCCGTGTTTATTTCGATGTAAAGTGTCGGTGGTCTTGTGCCTTGGTTCTCTGATCTGAACTCTTTCGTAGACCAATCACTTTGCCCAGATATGACTTTTTGAACGCTGTCAGACGACCATGAAGAAAGCATTGTGCGCGCCGTTGACAGGATTGAGCTTAACTCTTTTGTATTCATTCCTGTATCGAGGAAATGCCCTGTCCTCCGTAAATTACTATCCGAATGCGCCTTTAATCTTGTAATGAATGACTGCCAATTGATTTGCGCCAAAATATCCATCACATCCTTCATATCGCGCTGATCTGGCGGTGTACCTTCTGACACAACAGCCATTGCCGCCGCCAATATGTCTCTCGCACTGTTTTCCCAATGCGCGTTTGAAGCACCGCCCTCTGGCACAATCATATGCCATGCGAGTTTTACTGCATCGGGGTAGATGTGCTGTGGGTCGTCACGAATTTCCGCGAGTGGATTAAAGTTGAGACTGTTCTGCGGATCAAGTGGGTTAAAGCGGTAAACGGGGCCGACTGCGAGACTGCGCCAATTGCTCGTTTTCCTGTATAGCTCTCCCTTTACATCAAGCACAACACAAGCACCTTTCCAAGTGAGCAGGTTCGGCAGCGCAAAAATTTGTGTTTTTCCTTCACCTGTCGCGGCATAGACCATGACAGGTGTTCCCTTGTCAAAATTGACTGGAATATCGGTTTCAACAAAGCCGACTTCATTTTCGATCAGCGTTCCCAACCGATAACCTTTGGTCTTGTCAGTTGTGTATATGCTGTTTTGTAGATCATCCTGAGTAGACCACACATTTTCACCATTAATCCGTTTATGTAAGTAAAGCAGGGTTTTATTATCTGGGTGCTTTTGCAATGCATCTTCAAGAATACGGTAGACCGTATTGGTGATACTTGCCGCACTTACTTCGCAATGCTCCAAGAACCAAGATATGGCATGTTGTCTCACATATTCTGGAAGGCGGATAATCACATCTTCATCATTTGGCCGTTTATCACCAAAGAGAGACTGCCCCTGCCCTTGCCCAAAGAGCAATGCCACTCTGCTCAAATAGAAGTTTCTTTCATCCATGAAGCCTTCGTTATAGAGCAAGGCAGCAGCAACGAGAGTATTTCGATCCTGCTCATCAATGGTCTTTAAGTTCCGCTCAAAGTGCTGTCTTAGCCTAACCCCTCGTGATTTGTAATCGACTTGGCAAATGATATTTCCATCAGTCCGCTCGAAAAAAGCGATGATGTTTTTATGGCGCTCTTCCTTCGTTGCGCCAAATGTATTTATGGCCTCATGATTTAGCTGGTTGTGGGATTTAGCACGGTATTTTTGCCTGACACTCCTTATCCAAGAAAACATAAAGAACACTCCAATGAGAATGACGAGTGGTATTGCCCACCGCACAAGGAAAGAAAGCAGTGCCGCCAACAATGAACTTATAACTCCTAGGGCATCTGGTGCATTAGGCACGGAAGCATTTTTAAATTTGGCGTAAAACGCAGGTGAATAATCGATCAGAAAATGAAATCTATCGAATGAGCGATAGCTGTTGATTGCGCTGCGATATGCAGCCGTGCTGATTTCATCGACAGAATTCTTAATATCAAGGCGTGAAATCTCTAAACTGTATTCACGGGAAATCGCCAAATCCATTAGATCAGCGCGATTACCCATCATGCCGCCGATATAAATATCCATGTAGTGAACGTAATCCTCTAATAGCGCAGACTTTCTCGCATCCGCGATCAGTCGGTCTTTATCGCTGAATTGAATATCCGACACCATCGGATATCGTCCTGACTGGGAGAATTTGCGCCCATTAGAGAAATTGCTTGCGACCGACCGAAAGGCTTCACGCTGGCAGAGGTTAAATTCCTTTAAAAACCTCTCATCATCGGAATAGTCATCGAGTAATGACATGTATCGGTTATAAAGGGCTTTGTGATTTGAGGCCGCGAATGCGGTATCGGATATAGCTTTTGTATATCGCGCAATGCCGAGCCTTTGTTCTTCTAAGAAACTATCGCAGGCAAGCTGTAAATCCTGCTCAAATTCAGCCTGAACAGTCGGAGATAATATGATGCAGAATTGAAGGGCAAAGGCTCGAAGCGCAATTTTCACAGAAAATCCCTTTTCAAGTGTTCTCTTTTTTCTTAAAAATTCACTATATCACAGGTGGTGATTATCCCCCATAACAATCGGGCGAAGCCGCACGGCTTCGCCCGTCAACGCTTTAAAAAAGCGTATATTGTCTCTGACTTTCAACATAGGCTTTCCAGTCGGGTAATCTGGCCTCATCGTCTAAACGCTCGACTGCATATAAGACAGCATCATGAATATCAGTAATTCTGCTGTCATTTACAAATTCTGACCTGTAACCAGTGTTTGTTATCGGTAAAGGCGCGTCCATAGGTTCGATAGACCTGATTTCTAAATGGGTCATACCCTCATCCCTGTAGGGTGATTTGCTCAAACCCAACCAATCGGGCGTATAGGCGATTTCAATTTTGACATCCTGCCAGTAGATATTCTGAATTTGTGTTTGATTGTGCATTTTTTTATCCTTTCTTTAAATGCCGAAGCAAGGGGATTACTCCCCCGCTTCCTCTAATTTTTCTTTTGGTTGAAACAGGAGAATTTCTCCGCTGACAGGCGTGGCGTGAAGTTTTACAAAGAGACTGCCATCTTTGTTTTCCCATGCGGCTCCGACTGTGTGGAAATATGTTT
>JAJFLM010000062.1 GCA_021772655.1 Deltaproteobacteria bacterium | reverse complement strand
CTTTTTTTATTTTATTTTTAACTATTTGATTTTACTAGGAAAAAATAAGGATCCAATGAATTATTTTTTTATGAATTCAGTGACTTATCAATAAAACCATCGTTGTTTTAACTCTCAATCTGGGGGCTTGAGCCCTCATTCTGAGGTTTTTTTGAGCTAGGGACTGTCAAAGATCCATTAAAAACTCTTCCAAGATAGATTATCGGGAATGTTTTCTAAAAGTTGTCTCTATTTTTACTAAAAATCGTTAAAATTCATATTAACAAAAGCATTTCCATGATAAAAAACCGCGAAATCAAGCTAAACTATTGATTTTATTTGATTCTTCACAGCATAGTGTTCTTAATGAATCCGCGCAAGAAAAAGAAAAAAGCCGGTTTTGACCCACAAGATAAATTTTTTCTGTTGGCCAAGAGTAAGGGCTATAAATCACGTGCGGCCTTTAAACTGCTAGAAATTACCGAAACCTGCCACCTCTTCCGGCCCAAGCAACGCGTGCTGGATTTAGGGGCGGCTCCCGGTGGCTGGAGCCAAGTAGCCCTCAAGGCCGTGGGCAAACCGGGTCTCGTCGTGGGCATTGACCTACAGGCGGTGACGGTGGAAGCCCCTAACTATATATTTATAGAAGGTGATATTTTAGAACCGGCGACTTGGGCCAAATTGCCTGAAGCGGAACGAAATTTTGACGTCGTCCTTTCTGACATGGCTCCGTCCACAACAGGTATTAAATTCACAGATCAAAGTCGCTCTGCTGAATTAGTAGAAATGGCTTGGCAAGTAGCCGAGCAATGCCTCAAGCCTGGTGGTCACTTTGTCGCCAAACTTTTTCCCGGAGAAACCTTGGGGAGCATTAAAAAGCAACTCAAACGTCAGTTTAAGCAATTGAAAGAAATGAAACCGGCAGCCACCCGAAAAACCTCTAATGAATTGTATCTGGTGGCGCTGGGTTATCAACCGTAGAGGCGGATTGCAATCCGCCCCTCCCCACATTCCTTTAAATAAAAAAAGGCCCGCCGCGAGGACGAGCCTTAATTAGGAAAAGGGGATGGGGGATGAGTAGGGTGAACGCTTAAACTCCCCTCTTCCTGGGTCCACCCTAAGCTTTTACAACTTGAAAGAAACTTTCTTGGCTTAAGAGATTGCCCCCCGTGTACCTCATATTATCGACATAGGTCGTCAAAAGTTGCTGCTTGTTCGCACGAAATTCTTGCAAGATTTTTTTGACGCATTGAGTTGAGAAACAACAGGGCACGATTTGCTCGCAGGCACACTCCTTTGGTATAATAAAGCTCTGACGAAAGGAGGCCTGTATGGAGGCCATCGATCCGATTGCCAACCTCCAAGAGTATTTCTATTCCTGTGTCCGCGAAGCGATGGCCCACCAAAGTGTAGAGGCGAGTCCAGAAACCGAGTATTACCTGGTCCAACTCCTCAATCGCTGCCGCAATACAGAATATCTCCATTGCAAACTCGATCCCCATGCCGAAGAAGCCGCTCTCTGTCAGATACTCGCCCGTGCGCTGGATTCTGAAAAAAGTGCTCGCATCTTACTCTTACAAAAACTTGGTGATATTGCCTTATACAGCGCTGGGTACTTTCCAGAAAGCCTCTCCCGCAAACTCATCGACGTTGACTATTATATGCAGCTCGGCGGCACAGCCTATTCTTCTTTAGCCAACCTGCTCAGTCATCGCTTTCAGCAGGAACTCTACGCCGAACTCTCCGAAAAATTTCCCGTTTGGGTCGACATCCTCAGTGAAGTCAGTACGCAAAGTCGTGGCCATAGCCACGATGACTTACTCAAACTCTATGACGCCTGGCTCAAACATGGAAAACGCAGCGCCCTCCTCCTGCTACAACATCATGGTATTCTGCCCACCGACAGCAGTAATAAGTCTCATTGACATTCTTTCCAAAGCATAGAATTCATAACAGCCATGAAACACTTTATGTTGATGGTGCTCTGCTTTGGCCTCTTGTCCTGTGGCAGTGTAAGCACTGACATCTCAAATAACGTCCCCACTGCCAGCACACCGGTCATTACGCGCGTGGACCCGACAACAGCGCAAGCCGGTGATGAAATTACGATTATTGGCCTGGGTTTTTCAATCATCGCGGTGGAAAATATTTTACACATTGGAGCAAGCAATGCTGCTGCCACGAGTTACACTTTATTAGACGGTATGACAGAGGGTGAAATTGAGGAGCTGACGTTTACGCTTCCTGATAACATCACACCAGACACCTACCCGATTTTTCTAACCGTCATTGACGAACCCAGTAACGCAGCGACCCTCACTATTACCCCATGAACCAAGCCACTTTAAAACAGTATTTAAGCCAAGAGCTTAATTTCAATACCGATCAGATGGAATGGATCCCACTTCATGAACATGCCTCCTATCGCAGCTATGGCCGAGTGCGTTTTGCCGATGGGCAGTCTGTCATCGTCATGTCGATTCCAACAGGGCAATGGAGTGTCAGCGAAGAAATCACCAATGAGGGTGTTACGAATACGGAACTACCCTTTTTGAATATGGCGCGTTATCTTAAAAATTGTCATTTTGCCGTGCCCGAGGTCATTGGATTTTCTGAAACCCATGGATTGATCGTCTTACAAGATCTTGGCAACAAACTGTTGGAAGATGCCTACCGTAATAATTCATTAGAGAATAAGATGAAGCTCTATGAACAAGCCATTACTCTATTAGTAGACTTTCAAAACAAGACCATTGTCAAAGCTGATTGTATCGCCTTTGAACGCAGCTTTGATAAAAAACTATTAGAATGGGAACTGCAGCATTTCTTTGAATATGGCATTGAGAAACGCCTCGACAAAAAGATTTCAGCTAAGGATAAAGACTTTTTCGCGGCCACATCGACTCTCATTGTTGATAGATTAATCAACGCACCTCAAGTTTTAGTCCATCGCGATTTTCAAAGCCGCAATCTCATGATACATGACGATAAATTGTGGCTCATAGATTTTCAGGATGCCCTCATGGGACCCATCACCTATGATCTGGTCGCTTTATTACGCGACTCTTACGTTGTACTCGATCGACGGATGCGGGAACATTTGATTGATGAGTATCTCCATCAACAAAGCCAGCGCTATGGCAAAGAGCTAAACCGTAAAGACTTCTCTGATCTCTTTGATTGGAATACCATTCAACGCAAATTAAAAGATACGGGTCGCTTTGTGTTTATTGATCAGGTAAAAGGTAATGATTCATTTTTACAGTATATCCCAGACACCTTAAAGTACGTCAAAGAAGCCCTCACTCGACAAACTGAGCTCAAAGAATTTTATGAACGCTTGAAAGCTTATCTCCCGGAATGGAATTGATGCATGAAAGCGATGATTCTTGCCGCAGGTTTTGGCACGCGTTTAAAACCTCTTACCGACACAATCCCTAAACCACTGATTCCCGTGAATGGTAAACCCTTGATTCACTATGCGATTACCCTCTTAAAAAAACACGGCATCACGGAGATCATGATCAATTTGCATCACTTAGGAGAGCAAATTGAAAAGCAACTTGGCAATGGCTCCCAAGTGGGCGTCAAGCTGCACTACTCTCACGAAACAGAAATTCTTGGGACCGGCGGTGGATTGAAACAAGCCGCTCCTTTTTTCGGAACGGAACCCTTTTGGGTCGTAAACTCTGACATTATTATGGATGCTGACCTAAGCAGCATTACCAAGCAGCATAAAAAGAACCAAGCCTTAGCCACAATGATCTTACGACCTCACCCAATTCTCAATAACGAAACCGCGCGCCCGACGGCTTTTTATATGGGGGATACGATGAAAATCTCTGAAACTGTTTCAGGGGATGCTGTCGAGATCGATAAACAACCCTTCATGTTTACTGGCGTCCATCTGATACATCCTAAACTACTAGAGCGTTTGCCGGAAGGGTTTTCATGCATTTTTCAACAAGCCTATAAACCTACCATTCACAAACATGAAGCCATCTATG
>JAJFLM010000061.1 GCA_021772655.1 Deltaproteobacteria bacterium | reverse complement strand
GCTGTGGCGAGCCATTCTCGGAATTTCCCGGCGCAAGCGTTCGTCGGCAACCTGCTTAACGCGGTCCCGAAGTCGCGGATCGTCCGCGCCGAACCGTCCTACGAATTTATCAACAGTCTCTTTTACTTTAGCGCGCGCGGCGTCGCCGCCGTCCGCCGCTGCGTTACCCTGCATGCGGTAAAATCCGCCTTCGCCCTCCAACTTGTTGGCCAGCAGTTCTTCCAGTTCGAGTGCTGCGGCTTGGGCTTTTCTGACGCGCTGTTCTTCGAGCCGTATCTCGTTCGCGGCGTCGATGTCCTGGCCGGCACCAGCGATCGCTCCGCCCAACTGCTGAAGCGCACGGGCTTGCAAAGCGCCGAAGGCTTCGGGCGTCGCTTCGGTCCGCAAGAACTGATCCGGCGCGGGGTTGGTCGTCAATTTCTGTACTGAGGGAACTCCGGGCACACGTGGCATAGCCTAACCCTCGTACACAGAGGCGAGGGTATCGGCTGCCGGAGCGGTGTCGCCTGTCGCCCTCGCATGGCCACGGGCTACCGAGTTCTGGACGACACGGCCGACATGCGCCCATGCGCGCGCAGCGCGTTCGTCGCCTTCAATAATGCGGACGCCTTGCCGGATCACGGCCGCCCTGCGGACGATTTCGGCCTCGGCCAGGAAGTCGGACAACTCGGTTTCCAACTTGGCCAAGGTGTTGTCGATGGCTTCTGCTTTTTCTTTGAGTGACATTGTTCGGTCTCCCTACGACGCTTGCGCAGCGAGCTTCGCGCGCTGGGCGGCGGTGTTTTCCGCCTTCATCAAATCGCGTTTGATGCGGCGAAGTCGGTGATGTTCCTCCGGCGTCAACGCATTCGGATCGTCCGGCTTCGCCTCGGGCTTTGGTTCCGGGGCCACCGTGTCGACCAGCTTGCGCTTGCGCTTGCGTTCGATGTTCTCTTGCTTCTGGCGGCTCTGGCGGATTTGTTCGTCCAATGTGAGGGCCGGTTTAGCCGGGCCACGGGGACGTCCTGGGCGAGTTAGCGGATCGAAGATGCGTTTGTGGATCGCCTCGGTATCCGCTCGCATTTCTTCGCCGAACTTCTCGTTCTCGCGGGCAATTTCAGCCTGTCGGAACTCGCTCGGTACAGGTTTGCCTTTCGCGTCACGGACGATGCCGTGCGGGTCACGCCAACAGCCTTCGGGCAGCCCTTCATTGACTTGCGCGGACCGTGCAGCGTTCCGTGCTCGCGTTTCTTTGGCGGCGGCCTTAGCGTCGGCTTCGGCTTGTGACTTGGGGCGGGTGTAGGCGTATTCCGGCTCTGTCAAAATCTTGTCGACATGGCGGGCGAGTTCGGGAGACCCATCAGGAAATGCACGGCCTCCAAATTTGGCTCGCACGACAGGGGCCAAACTGGCGCGATACTCTTTATAAGCACGGGCGTACCCGTCTTCGGTCGGCTGCGGCGCAGGGGCTGTGCCGGGATGGTCGGTCCGTTGCTCGACATTCTTGCGGCGTTCCTCACGGCGCTTGGCGACCTTCTCGGCTGCGGCCTCTTGAGGGGTCGGAACTCTTTTCTCGATTTCATCGCGGGCGGCTTTGCGAGCCTGTCTGGCCACGTCTTGCGGGCGAGTGGTCGCGACCTTTTTCAGTTCCGCTTCCAAGTGAGCGATGCGATTTAGCGCGCCCGTCAACGCGGTTTCCATCTCCGCGATTGTCCGTTGATCCTGTTTATTCCTAGCCATGGCCTTGGTCCTTTCGTAGTGCGGCTGCGAGGTTCCGCGCCGCCTCGTGTGCCAGTCGCGATCGGGAGCGCATGTCACTGATCGCGCTGCGCTCGCTGTCTGTCGCCGCGCGGGCTTCCATATAATCGAGTGTGTCTTCGAACCGGGTACGATCGGGGTCACGTGATACCAATCCATTGCGATGTTCGAACTCGATCCGGGCCAGTTCAACCCGCGCTGCGTTAGCTGCCCGCTGTTCGGCTTTGGTCCCTTCTGGGTATGCGTCGCCGCTGAGTTGTTCGCGGATATCAGGCATCTGTCGTTTCCCCTGCTGCGACACGCAACTCGACAACAGCCCGCAGCAACTTCGCGAACCGGGTCGACGCGGCATGAAAGTCCAGGTGAGCGAGAATGCGTTCGTCCTTAACCATTGTCGCGCCCATGGCCTCAGAAAATCCGGCCAGGGTCGCCGCGTCCTCGATCGTCGCCAACGGACGCTCAGTGATAGCGTCAACGAACCGATACTCAGCTTCGGTCAGCAGCGGCAGCGCGTCGCGTTGGGCGTCGAACTTCTGATGTAGCGCCTCGCGAAATTCATCGTCGAGGACGTAGCGTTCGAGGCTGTCGGTAGCGCGCGGGTACGTTGTGGTCATGGCTCACGCCTCCAACGCGCGGCCGAGCGCGGCGTGCATATCCTTTACGCAACGATGGATTCTCTTGCGCTTAAGCAGCTTCGCACCGGAAGTCTTGGAACCAAGACCCGCCGCGCCTGCGGCAGTATCGGGATCGTAGCCCAGCGCCAGGCCGCCGACGAAAACGGTTTCGTCAAGCGTTAGGCCGTATGAGCCGGGCAAGTCGGCGGTGTCATCTTCGGGTTTCTTTGGCATGTCGTTCTCCACTCATAGGTGATGAAATCTCATGCCACTATTTTATCGGTCTCCTCGAATTCATGACGGTACCTCTGGAGAACGCGAACAATATCCTTTCGGTTCAATAGCCTATTGGCGGCCGCCTTGGACCCGTATCCGGCTTCCTTCGCTGCGGTCGTTTTCGGCACCCCGTGCCATAGCGCCGAAACGAACGCCCAATCTTTTAGGGGCAGCGCGAACTTCACGTCGCCTTGTGCTCGGAATGTCCGTCGCACTGCGTCGGGTTCGACGCCGGCCAGGTTGCAGACAAATTCGAAGTCCTTTCGGGCATCACCATACGTGGCGAGTATCCAATCGCTGTCGTGTTCTTGGATTGCCTGTCGAATGACGGCGAGGAACAACGCGCGACATTCGGCATCGTCTGCATGCGTTGCCTGCGATTTGATAAGGGCGACCATTAGTGCACCGTCCTGCGGCGTCTCGGCCGACTGCGTTCACGGCGGCGGATTTTGTCCGGCCAGCCTAGCGCCTGGAATATCTGATCGACATCGACGCGACCGCAGCGCAGCGTCCGCGATAGACGATAGGGGGACGGCTCCGGGTCGTCTTCGCGCCACCGAATTTCAGCGCGGTCACGTCCAACGGATTTTGCCGTGAAGATTTGATCGGCGGTAATGCGATGCTGTGTATCGGTCCAATCATCGGTAACTGGGATAGAGTTCTGCATTGGACTATCCTTTCCGAGCTTTACGCTTACGGCCGGATCGCCCACCGTCGATCACCTTGAACATCTCGGCATGCCGGGCTTCCGGTTCGACATAGCGCCACCGGCTCGTGCGGGGGTCGTAACAGTGTCCGCAGTCAGAATGGTTTTCGCGGAGAAGGGGCAGATACTTTTGGCGGATACTGCTACCGCTAGCGCCAACAATGCCTTTCAACTCGTCGTCACACGCAACCGCTTTGGCCAAAGCATCGTTGCTGTATTTGGCGAGTGCGTTACCCGACAGGAAGCGCAGCACTGCTGCATCGACCAGCGGCGTAAGGTCGGCTTGATCGCCTTTGACCGTAGACGCGGTAGTCTCTTCAACGCGCTTCCCATGGGCGGCTACCAGCGTCGATGCATCTTCGGAAAGTTGATGCTCGGCATACTCGACAGCGAGCGACCAGCCGTCTTCGCCTCGCTTGACCTTGGAGAACTTTATCTGCGTCGAACGGTCACGAACCGTGCCGGTGTAGTGGCGAACAAAGTCCGCGTCGTCTTCCCACTCGGTTAGCCCCTTGGTCTCGCCGTGGCCACGTCCGTGATGGGCGATCAAGTTTACGCCGTAGCCATTGGCGCTGAGGTCGTTGACCGTTGCGAGTACATCGCTGGTCGGTTCTTCCTGGGATACGCCGCCACGCATGTTGCGCTTGAGCGTATCGAACCAAACCTCGACGGGTTCATCGGATCGCGCGGCGTGCCAGCCGACATACCCCAGCAACTCGGACAGTTTGCGTTTGCCGTCGTCGGTGTTCAGTCGCGCGGAGCGCTCGAACATGAAGAAACGATCATGTAGCGTCGCGCGGTCGACCTTGAACTCGCGGCACCATGCCTCGACATCGTGGTCTATACGGTCCTGGCCCTCGGCCGCGATCCATAACACGTGCGCGGGCTGATAGATTTCCAGGCCAAGCCACGGGACACTTGTTGCCAGAGACAGGGCGAGAGCCATCTCGCTAAAGCTCTTACCGGCCTGTGAGCGCCCGGAAGCGATGGAATACTTACCCGCGACCTTGACGCCCTCGACTGAGAAGGGGGGAACCGGCCTAGTTGCAAGGCCGTCTACGTTAAACAGACCCTCGGGTATCGGGGGCGCGTCGCCATCGGGATCGACCGGGGCGCTAACCGGTTTGAACAGGTCTTTCGTACAGGCGATGTGGTACGCCTGCGTGCAGTTACCCGGCGGTGAGGTGTTGTAGCTGTAGCCGTTCTTGATCTTAGTTTCGAGATGATCGGCTTCGGAGCTATCCCACGGTGGATTACAACGCGGGTTCCAATGTTCCCACATCAAGTCGAAGGCTAGCTCTTTGCTGATACCGTAAGACTTCATCATGGCGGCGGTGGCGTACGCGCAGTGGTCGCCGCCCTGGCCCTCGGTAGCGATCTTCGCTTCGCTCTTGAGCCACGTTACGGCGTCAGCCACGTTCTCGGGTAGGTCGGGCTCGATGATCCAGGTATCGTGGTTCTCGTCCTTCGTGCGGTGACTGTTCGCTTCGCTGGCCAGGGTGTCAGTGCGATACGCCGGCTTGCCGCGCTCCAGCCATTTGTATGAACCGTCCTTGGTCGTCGACGGGGCGAGGAGCACATAGCTATTGAACGATCGGACGTCGACCTTGGCCGCCAGCTTGGAAGCGGACGGCGACACGATCTCGTCGGGCTTGATTTCGTAGAACCAATGTTCGCCGCCGCGCGGCGTCTTCTGGCGCAGCTTTGTCTTGGGGAGTTTACCGACGCGGTCGACCAGTTCGTCCATGTCGTGGCCAGGGTCGAAGTCCAGGACCATGAGGCCAGCCGATCCTACGTCGCAGCCGATGTTCGCTTTCGGCCACGTGTCCCACCATTCGCGTATTTTCTTTTCGTCCGTCGTGGCGTCGATCACGCCTCGTTTAGTGAAAGGCGTCTTGTCGGACTTGCACGGGAACACCGGCATGCCCTGGCGCGCGTAGTCGAGCGCGGCATCAAGCAAACCTGGCGTGGGGGAGGGCTTGGTCTTTCGAGACTTGGCCGGCGCGGTCTTCCGCTTCCGGCGGGTCTTTGGTTCTGATTTTGTCGCCATTGTACTGCTCCTCATGTCGATACATTTCTGTTCCCTCGTTAGGTCGCGCTGCCATGCGCTAGGGGTGCTGGGCCGGTCCGAGGCTTGGCGGGCGACGGACCGGCGGTCAGCGGTGTCAGATTTTGCAATGTATCGAGCAAAAGGAAGAAAGCGTCTGCGTCTGCTTTCTCAGTACCCCCGAGGACCGGGGATCACGGTGCGGCCATGGGCCACGAATTCTTGCCATAGATAGATCGCTCGAAAAACCTGACTACATCCATGATAGCAGATATAGACAGATCGTCAAGCACATTACTTCTACGACAACGAAGTTATCATCGAGAAAGCTATCCGTCAAGAACAAAAACAATCATGATGGTTTCTCGTGATACCGGTTTATCTGCCTCCCGGTTTTGGCCACCGGCGCAAACCTGGCCACGCGTTTAGAAGGGCCAGTGGATTGTTCAATTCCGTTATCTTGACTAACAATTGCCTGACAGTTGACAGACCTAGAGACCTACGGTCTCTCTAGGCTCTGTCAGAACTATGTCCGAGGTGTTGACAGCCTGTCAGAGCGTCTGTCAAGTCATTGAAATCATTACTGACAGGTCTGTCAGGTCCTTGTCAGAAAAGTTGACAAATGGCTCTGTCAGAAATGACCCCCTTGTCAGGAATTTGTCAGGAAATTTTGACGGTCAAATGTTGGCCTGAACAATGCGCTTACAATCACGATTGTTTCCCCGGCTTTCCCCAGAAACGACCTTAGAATTTTCCTGAGAACGCGATTGCGTAATACGTGTCGCTAACGATGGATAGCGGTTGCGGCGTTATGGAAGGTGGGGGCGCTCCTAGACAATCATCTCATACCGCTCATGGCGAGATCGAGCGCTCGCCTCATATACTTTCCAAGTCTTTTGCTACTTGCGCCCTCGAACCTTGATCCGCTGATCACCATCGAGGTCACCGATCCACCTCTACTTAGACTAACCCTGTGGCACTGAAACATCACATCAATGCCTTTGGAATTACCAAGCGCTTCCGAACTGCCCTTGTAGCACTTTCCGAATAGTTTTTCGCACGCCCGGTGAGCCGAACGGGTGCATTGCGACACTGAATGGTCGGTAGATACCAACGATGCTGTTCGGGTACCCTGGATATCATGGCCCATAGCGGTGCTGGAGATCGCGAAGATAATAGCGCCAACAAGTGCGGACATTCTCAAGTTGTTCATCACATCTCTTTTCATCTTATAGCGATTGTATTCCAAGCCTATCATCGGCGTGCTTGTAGGGGAAAACTCCGGGGTTGTCCGTGAATGTGGCCTCGCCGTACGCTGGGTACCCTTATCGCGCGACCGGGGCGGCACCCCCCGAAGTGCCTTTTCCCCACAGAAAAAAGTAGGGGGGTCCTTCTGCTAGGAGAGCCTTTGCAGCAGCGTCCGCACCGTGGCCGGGTGCCAGCTACCATTCCGGGGCGTGAGTATCCCGCGTTCGTTCAACGCCGCTGCGATGTGGCGCAGGCTGGTGACGCCTTCTGCCTTCAGCCCTTCGATGGTGGGGCGCATACGTTCGGCACGATCTTGGGCGTTGGCTCGTACCGCTGCTACCGCCGCGCCATTGCCGTGCGCCTTGATGTGCCGTTGCAGTGCCGCCGCTCCGTTAGGGTTGCCTAACTTCACACCACGCGCCTTGGCAGCGGCCAGGGCTTCCGTGGTGCGCTTGCTGATCGCTTCTCGCTCGGCCTGCGCGACAACGGCCAGGAGCCCCACGGTCATGCTGTTCGCGTCTGGCATATCGCACGCTACGAATGGCACGCCGGCCTTCTGCAAACCCAGCAGGAAGTGCGCGTCCCGGCTTAGCCGATCGAGCTTGGCCACCAGAAGGGTTGCGCCGGTCAGTACGCATTGCTGTAGCGCCTCGATCAGCTTCGGCCGGTCGTCCCGCTTGCCGCTCTCTACTTCGACGAACTCGTCCAGCAGTTCCCAGTCGCCGCCATTCAAGTGATCGGCTACAGCCATGCGTTGGGCTTCCAGGCCGTGCCCAGACTTGCCTTGCCGATCGGTCGAGACCCGCAGGTAGCTTACGAATTTCCCAGTTGCCATGACTGCATTCCTACTGTTTATAATCCACGTAACGAGGGTTAGGTAGATTATATACGGATGCCAATGTCAGACTTCAAGGGCAAAAAGTAAGGTTTTCCGGGGCTTTCCAGGGTTTTTCGACGGCGCGAGGCGTCAGCAAACGGCTCTCAGGTACCTACACACTATGTAGCAACATCCACAAAAAACCTACATTCACTGTAGCTTTCCGCAGACTTCCGCCACTGCCAGCACCCTGATTAGACACATATTGAGCATAAATAGCTGTCGTCATTTCCGCCGCAGATTGCCCCGGCTAGCAGAGGAACCGCAGAAATCAGCCATTGCGCGATACGGCCACCCGCCATGGCTTGCGCGTTGGAAAGCAGTTGATCGCAATGGCACGGCCGCAGAAATCCGGGGGTTTCAGTACGCTTCTTAGGGTGTTTATTGCGGTTGGGCTGCGAGGTCGGTGGGAGGCTCGCTTCTTACCCGACGATCCGGAAACAGGCATCAGCAATTCCTATCGACTTCTCACCACTGTTCAGCGTCACAGTCGGATCGGAGGATGCTGTGCGACCGAATTGGTGCGATACACGACTAGTACCGGGACGTTCGCCCATCTCTTCTTCGATTCCGCCTCCGGGAACATAAAGCGTACCGAAGCTATACACTTCGCAGCAATATCGAACGTGCCGGCGAAGAAATGTCTTTTCTTCTTTTAGCCAAATTTCTTTATCCGAATGGTCGGATACAACGCCTTTCCAATTCTTCGAGAGTGCGATGACATTCCAACAAATTGGTATGACCTGCACCGTTTCACCGACGCCACAGAGACTTCCGAACAGTAGATCGTCGTCACTGCTTTTCACCAGTTCCCAGCGCTCGCCGACCGAACCTAGCTTGTCCCATGCTGAATCAGAGATAACGTTGCCGAACAATTTCGCCTATTCCAGCAATTCGGAGTTTAACTATTCGTCACCATACC
>JAJFLM010000007.1 GCA_021772655.1 Deltaproteobacteria bacterium | reverse complement strand
GATCAAGATAGTAGTTCACCTACTTATGGTAAATTTATCGTTCGCCCTCTGGAAAGAGGCTTCGGAATTACTTTAGGTAATGCGCTGAGACGGGTTTTATTGTCTAGTTTGCAAGGTGCTGCGATTACTAAGGTAAAAATTAATGGCGTTTTACATGAGTTTGGTACGGTTACTGGTATTTCAGAAGACGTCTCAGACTTATTACTTAATTTAAAGCAAGTGCGCATGCGTTTGCACTCTGAAGGTACCGCGACGATGAAATTAAACGTCAAAGGCCCCATGGATGTCAAAGCGGAGCATATTGAAACCGGCGAAAACGTAACTATTCTAAATCCTGAACAGCATATTGCTGCCTTGAATAAAGATGGTTCCATTGAAATGGAAATGACCGTTAAAATGGATAAAGGTTATGTTCCTGCGGAGCGCAACAAAGAAGAATCCGATTCAGTAGATATGATCTATGTTGATTCAAGCCACTCACCAGTGACACGGGTTAATTACCATGTGACGAATGCTCGTGTTGGTCAGCAAACAGATTATGATCGCCTGGCTATGGAAATTTGGACCGATGGTAGTGTCCAGCCAGCTGATGCCATGGGTTTTGCTGCTAAGATTTTAAAAGAACAACTGCAGATTTTCATTAATTTTGAAGAACTTGCTGAGCCAACCATCGAAGAAATTCAGCCGGAAAAACCGGTGTATAATGAGAACCTTAACCGCAAAGTAGATGAGCTGGAATTATCAGTTCGTTCTGCTAACTGTTTGCAGAATGCAAATATCAGTCATATCGGTGAATTATGCCGTAAGACAGAGGGTGAGATTCTTAAAACTAAGAATTTTGGACGTAAGTCATTAAATGAGATTAAAGAGATTCTTGTGGAAATGGGCTTGTCATTGGGGATGAAGATTGACGGTTGGGAGCCTCCCAAAGATCAACCTGAAACCACAGATGAAATTGAATAATTAGTTTTACTGTAAAAAGGATAGTGTCATGCGACATCGCGTAGCTGGAAGAAAATTAGGCCGTACCATGGAACACCGCAAAGCATTAATGCGGAACATGGTAACATCTTTGATTTTGGAAGAAAGAATTGAAACAACACTTCCAAAAGCTAAAGAGTTAAGACGGGTTGCCGATAGAATGGTTACGTTGGGTAAGCGTGCTACTTTGCATTCGCGACGTCAGGCTTTATCTTTTATTCGTACGAATGAAGCTGTCAAAAAACTTTTTAGCGAATTGGCGCCTCGTTTCTCTGAGCGCAACGGTGGGTATACTCGCATTCTGAAAACAGGAATGCGCCAAGGGGATGCGGCACCTATGGCGATTATTGAATACATTGGTGCGCCTATCAAACTATCTCGCGAAGAACGTAAACGTTTAATTGCAGAACAAAGACGTGAACGTGAAGATCAGGCCAAAAAAGAAGCTAAGACTAAGAAGAAGTCTAAAAAAACCAAGGTAGAAGATAGCCCTAAGTCTAAGAAATTAAAGGGGAAATCTGAAAAGCCTAGTGGAGAGAAAAAAGGCGCGACAAAGAAGAGAGGATTGGGTAGACTCCTTAACCGTGACAAATAAAGGGGGTCCTAATGTCAATCAAAGTTCGTTTTGCCGCTGTCATTGCAGCGCTTCTTCTGGTTACATCTTGTAGCTCAGAATCAACTTCTAATAATAACCAGGGTGGTAGTGGTCTGGGTAGTGCGACAACCGTTCAAGGTACTGTCTTTGCTGCTAATGGCTCAGATCCAATTTCGGGTGCGACTGTTTATATTCCGGGGACTGCAAGTTCCGGTCTAACGGCGGCTGATTCACCCCAAAAAATTGTTCAAACTGATTGTGGTTCTGCGGGTGGGACGGTGAGTTGTGATGACCCACCGGAAGCCTCTTGTGCACAAGTCTGTAGTTGTGCTGATGGTTCTTACACTTTAGATGTGAGCAGCTGTGATACCAGCTCAGGCATTGTATTTTATAAAAAAGGCAGTTTTACAGGTCAGGCTAACTTGGATTGTACGACAGATCCGTGCAGCGTTGATATCGCTGGTGGTGTGAGCAGTACCGCTAAGATTGCAGTGGTTACGGGCGCCTTCGATGAAATTGAAGATGTGCTTGCCAAGCTAGGTTTTGGTGATGTGGCAGCAGCTGGAGAACTGAATGAAGGCAAGCTCGTTATTGGAACGGAATCCTTCACTATTTTCCGTGGGGGTGGACCTAGGGACTTTGAGCTGTCGAGTGCAGATCCAGATGGTGATAAATACTTAGCATCATCTGCCTTATTCAATGATCTCGATCTCATGAATAGTTTCGATATTATCTTTGTTAACTGTGGAACAACAGAAAGTGTCGCTTCGGCTTTGACCTTACAACAAATGGTTGTTGAAAAAGGGACTCAAGCCGCTCATGCCCACTATCATGCCACTCAGGCGATTACGACGCCAACCATTCAGGGTAATATCCGGTCTTTTGTTGATGGGGGCGGGGTATTCTATGCTACCGATTTAGCCTATGATTTTATTGAACAATCGATTCCAGAGTTCATGAAATTTGAAGGCGACCCAGATGATGCCGCGACGGCAGGCAGTACTAATGCGGCTCAATTAGGTGATTCTGGTATTATTTCAGATGCGGATGTCAAAAATGCTGGGATGAATTCATGGATTACGGCAAGTACTTTGACAACAAATACTATTGATAGTGCGACATCTCCTAATGGTGGTTCTTGTGCGACGACTCTGAGTGGGAATTCAGGTTCAAGTAATCTCAATGGTGATGGAACCATCCGGATTGGTGATTTCTTGTCAGGTTGGGGCTTGATGAACTCCACACATGATGCGGAGACCTTTGTATGGATTGAAGGCCCGGTAACATGGAGCTTTAGTGAGTCTGGTACGAGGCCTTTAACGGCGAGCCGTAAGGTTGGCAGTGGTTGTGTATTGTATAGTTCCTATCATACATCGCATAGTTGCCCGACAACTGGTTTCTGGCCACAAGAACGTGTCTTACAGTACTTGGTCTTTGAAACAGGAGATACTTGTACGCCCTAACAAATTAATTAGTTTCAATTAAAGAAAGCCCCAGTGCCCTGCAAGGCGCTGGGGCTTTTTTATATCTTGTCACATCTTAGGTAATACTTTATCTGTAACGCTAGCTATTTGTGAGACGTTTACTTGTTATGTGTTTCTAAACCTATAAGACTATGAATAAACGACTTATCTTATTTATAACATTATTTGCCGCCACTATTGTTTATTTAGGTTATTTGGTTCCGAATAAATCAGGAGTTCAGGTTGGGGAAGTGGCTCCGGTTTTTGCCGTGCAAGGACCTGATAATAAGGTTGCGCGGCTTTCAGATTACCGAGGAAAAGTGATTCTGTTGAATTTTTGGGCGACATGGTGCCCGCCTTGTGTCTGGGAGATGCCCTCGTTAAATCGTCTTTATAGTATTTTAAAATCGGAAGGTTTTGAGATACTTGCGGTGAGTATTGATGAAGGCGGTTGGAATACGATTAATGCCTTTACAAAAAAAGTGCCGCTTAGTTTCCCAGTATTGTCAGACCCTTCAACAGATGTTGCGGCGCTCTATGGTAGTTATCAACTGCCGGAAACCTTTATTATTGGCGCGGACGGTACTGTCTTGAAGAAATACGCAGGTCCTCGAGAATGGGACCGTGAAGATATGATTGCTGAGATAAAGTCTTTTATTGCTACGTCGCAGCGGCCTTAGTTTTTTACCGCTGGCTCTTGCAATATAGTTTCTCTAATGATAATTAATTATCATTAGCATGGGAACTTCAAAAGCACATATTAAAGCGCCTCCGGGATTTAAAGAAAAACTAGAAATCTTGCACGATTATTTAACGGCTCATGGTCTGAGGAATACTCATCAACGCGAAGTGATCTTGGCTGAGCTGCTTAGTTTTGGGCAGCATGTCACGACAGAGGAGCTATGGGACCGGGTTAAGGCCATTGATTCATCAATTGGCTATGCGACTGTTTATCGTACTCTCAGATTATTCACAGAATGCGGTATTGCCAGTAAACATGATTTTGGGGGTGGGAGTGCTCGTTTTGAAAGTGATTCCGGGCATCATCATGATCATATGATTTGCACACAATGCGGAAAAATCATTGAGTTTGAAAATGAAGAGATTGAGCGCTTGCAAGATGAGGTCGCGGCTTCACATCAGTTTAAAATCAATTCACATCGGATGGAGCTTTATGGGCTCTGCTCTGAATGCCATGATTAATCTTCTTCGGGTTCGGGTGCCTTTAACCACATTTCATAAAGTGGAATGAAGATATAACAAAGATAAACGGCCCACTGACCTATCCAGGCCACTGGAAAAGCAAAAGCCCATTGTTGATTTCCGTAACGAATCAACCATGGTAAGATTAAATCCATTAAGATAAAAATAAATCCAAGGCTGACTAAATAACGTTTCGTGATCGCTTTGAGTCCGGTAGCTAAAACTATATGTGCTAGGGTTAGGTAGATGATACCCATCATGAAAGCATGTGAGTGACTTGTCGTGAGTAGGCTTAGAAATGATTTGGGAAATTGCATGGCCGTTTCATTGCCTAAGTAATGTTGGCGAATAGCTTCAAGGCTCATACCAATTATTTTAAATTGAAAAGCTGCCAGTGTTGCTAAACCGCAAAGCATAAAGATGAGAAAGAAAGAATAGACCAATTTATTTTCAGTGCTTGAGTCACTGATGCGGTAACCGCGACGTGAAAAATTTTTCATGAAGTTTCCTTTGTAAGGCAGGCAAATGTTGTTGGTGCTGTGCCCAGCCATTCATGTGAGCCATCGTTATGGGTAAAGACTACTTGTAGTGATGATAAGTGATTTTGCAAGTTAGAAAAAACTTGCGAACTTTGTGATACTGCTATGTAAAAGGCTGTTGCTAGGGCATCAGCGGTGGCTGCTGAATTTGCGATGACGCTAGTAGAGTAGAAGTTTTGCTTGCTGATGCGTTGCTTTATTGGGTCAAATAAATGAGTGCCACGTTCAGTGAGGCCTGAACTAGCGATGGCTTGATTATTGAGTTCTAGGAAACAGGGCATTTTAGTTGAGGCTTGTTGAAGGTTTATCGTCCACGGTCCATTAGCCCAGAGATCGCCACCGGCATTGATCAAAAAATGTTTGTATCCACGTTGCTTGAGTCGTTCGGCCATGGCGTCAACAATGGCACCTTTAGCAATCCCACCAAAGTTAAGTTGTAAACCCTTCGTTTGTTTGAAATCAAGAGTCTTAGTTTCTGGTGAAAGAATGATGCTCTCAAATTTAGTGGAGGGGTTCTTAGTCGTATAAGCGGGATCAAAATATCCATTGGTCCAGCGATGAAGCTCGAGGCTATGTTGAATAAGTTGATAGATAATTTTTGAAGCCTTCCATTGTTGTCCTTGAGTTGCCGCGTGATTCAGTTGCGCCAGTTCATTGTCCTGTAAATAACTGCTTAAGTGTGTGGCCATTTGTTGTGCGAGTGCAAAAGACTCATTCATGTCGTTGAGAGCTTGTTGTTTTGCTTGAGGAGCGGTTTCTATGTCGATAGATACGGGTACGTTCCCCATTAAAATCTGAGTTCGATGGTAAGTGACTTGAGTGGGTGCCTGTTGACACGAAATCAATGGAGTAAAGATAAGAGTCCAGTAGCAAAGAGTATAGGCCGAAGCCTTGGTTCTTTTGATTCCCCCATAAGTAGCCGATTTATATAATTTTCTAAGTTTTTTTAACATAGTATCTTGACAGAACTTAACGCGAGCGCTAACTAGTTCTTAGCTTTATTGAAAATGGTTTTCAAGATCAACTGAATTTCAACTGGATTAAGAGATTATGATCATTTGTTCCTGTGAAGGCATTACTGAAAAAGAGGTGAGACGAGCCGCACGTTGTGGTGCTGAAAACGTCAAAGACCTCGGTAAGCTATGTGGTGCTGGTACAGGTTGCAATAGTTGTCATTGTGATCTCAAGAAGATTCTACGAGAAGAGACTTGTGAGGCAAAGCCCTCAGCTCTGCAGCCCTTTGCTGTTGGAGAACCAGCCGTCTCTATCATTTAATTACCAGAGAATAGTTTGAGTCAGATTTTTAAAAATAGGGCGAGTTTTTAAATCGGGTTTTATTGAGAATGAATTTCAATATTATTAGTGAAGGAGTTATGAGAATGTTAAATTGGAATAAACTAGGGCGACAGATTGTCATGGGGATTGTTGGGAGTCTTATACTAGCGAGTACGCCGGCTTGGGCGTTGGAAACAAATTCTACAGCCAGCGAACCAGAGTTAGCCGCAGCATCAGCGTCAAAACCAGATATTCAAGTAGATGACGAAACCGTCAATAAAGATTTCATTCGTTATGAAAAAGATAAGGGTTTACGCGTTGGTAATAAAATTTCATTTTTTGGTTATGGTGAGATGCATTACAACAATGTGATTGGCTCTTCCGGTGACAAGTTTGATTTCCATCGTTTTGTTATTGGTTTGGGAGTTGATTTTACTGATTGGCTAATTTTTCGTAGTGAGATTGATTTTGAGCATGCAGCGCAGGAGCTTGAATTGGAAATTGCTTATTTAGATTTTCTAATTCACGACCTTATTAATGTTCGTACGGGTATTACATTGATACCCGTTGGTTTCTTAAATGAACATCATGAGCCTACACTCTTTTATAGTGTTGAGCGTCCTCAATTCAATACGGTTATAATTCCCACCACATGGTTTGCTGCGGCCATCGGGATTCATGGTGAAACTGATTTTGGCTTGGGATATCAGTTATATCTGACGGAATCACTGGATGCTGTTAATGAGTCTGATGCCGGCAAAGGTTTTACCGGTAGTAAAGGCTTGCGCAATGCCCGTCGTAAAACAAGTGAGGCTCCTGGGCGTGATGTTGCTGGTGTCGCTCGTTTAGAATATAAGGGCGTTCAAGGTTTGCAGCTAGGAACTTCTTTTTGGGTTGGGAATACAGGGCAAGGAAACGCCACTACTAACGGTGGTTTAACAACAATTATTGAAGGGGACTTACGCTTCCAAATCGAAGGCCTTGAATTTGTCGGTGTAGGTGCCTGGATTCATATGAGTGATGCAGCGGCGATTAACAATGCTATATTAGCAGTGGATCCAACTTTTAGTGATTTCGTGGCTTCTGATATTGTAGGTTACTATTTTGAGTTGGCCTACCATTTATTCCATCACATTTGGCCAGAAACGAGTCATGACGTTGTCATCTTTGGTCGTCATGAGCGCTATAATACACAGCATAAGATGCCAACCGGCTTTGCAAGCAACACGGCTAATAATCGCAATACGACAACCTTTGGTGTTGCGTATTTTCCGATTGATCAAGTGGCGATAAAACTTGATTATAGTCTCAACCGCAATGGAGCGGGTACAGCTAGTGATCAATTGAATGCAGGTTTTGCATTCACCTATTAAGGCTGATGCGAGATATATACAAATTAATATTTAAATCAGGGGCATGCCCAGCCTCGCCGAGTCTAGGCGGGTTTGTCATGCCCCTGATGGTTTTTTTGCTACTGGCTCAGAGTTCGGCAGCCACGGTTTACCTTAAGCCTAAGGAAGCTCTCAATCAGTTTTTTCAGGGTTCTGAAAAAGTGATTGCGGATCAAAAAGTGCTTACTGTGACTGATAAAAAAGTTCTGAAAAAGAAACTAGGTTATGATTTAGCACGCGATAGTATACTCTTTTATATCGGCAAAACTAAGGATCAGATTGATGGTTATGCTGTCATTGAAAATGAGGTTGGCAAAACTCAACCCATCACATTTATGATTCATCTTGATGTGAGTGGTAAAGTTAAAGCGATAGAAGTTCTTGTGTACCGTGAGTCTCATGGCTCTGAGGTGCGACATCAACGCTTTCTTAATCAATTTAAGGATAAGGCTCTAGCTAATCGGTTCCGACCCGGGCAAGAAATCGTAAATATTACAGGGGCGACGCTTTCGGTGAGGGCGGTCAGTAGAGGGGTAAAACGTGCCTTAATATTGTGGAACCACTTTTATCAGCCTCAAACATAGTCGTTGCCGCCAAGGGCCTCATCTGATAAACCTTGCGGCTATGACATTAGCACTGGAATCATTCCAAAATTTTTTCGAAGTTGGTGGCTGGGCCATGTATGGCATTGTTATTTGTTCTGTGGTGGCACTAACTTTATTCCTAGAACGATTATGGTCATTACGCGCGACTCATGTAGTGCCAGAGAACTTTGCCATTGATGCAGAAAGCTTGATTGCAAAGGGAGATTATGAGCAGGCAAGAGTGCTGTGCCGGAAAAGTAATTCTACCTTGGCGCGTATTGTCGACCAAGGTTTAGCACAGTTGCCGCTTGGAGTGACTGCCGCGCGTCAAATGATGGATGAAGAAACCGAACGGCAGTCATTTGTGTTGGAACGTGGTGTGGGTGTACTGAATATGATCACAACTTTGGCCCCGTTATTAGGGTTTTTGGGGACAGTGTTAGGGATGGTGGCGTTGTTTTCTAGTATTGCAGAGCAGGGTGAGATTCAAAATGTTGGTGTTATTGCTGATGGGGTTTATCAAGCCTTGTATACAACGGTTGCCGGTTTAACGGTAGCCATTCCGACAACGGTTTTTCATAAGGTATGTTTATCACGTATTGATCAGCATTTATTATCATTAGAAGAGCATGTGGTGAAGTTTGTTTCTGTATTGAATCAGCAGGGATTTAAGGGGCCGAATGCGTAGCCATGCTTTTTATCGACGCCGTCAAGAACGCCGGGCTTCAGGTTTAAATCTGACGCCTTTAGTTGATGTGATGTTTCATTTGATGATTTTCATCTTAGTGACGGCGCAATATTCTAGTGTGTATTCAATGAAGGTTGATTTGCCTAAGGCAGAAACAGCCCAACACGTTGGTGAGAGAAAGATTGTAGTCGTGGCTTTGACAGATGATGAAAAAATCTTCTTCGAAAAAGATAAAGTTGATCTGACCAAGTTAGAAGAGCGCCTTAAAGAATTAGCAGTATTAGAAGAACCACCTCAAGTTATTTTACGTGCGGATGCCAAATCAACAACGGGTATTTTGGTTCAAGTGATGGATTTAGTGCAGAAGGTGGGTTTGCGTAAGGTCTCGCTGCAAACTGAAAAGTAATACTCTTAAATCTAATTAAATATTAAAGCCATGTTTGCGTAAGAGATCGCGAGGATTGCTGCTCAGTCGAGCGGCGGTATTTTCAGTGATATCTTGACGGACACCGACGTCACGGTGAGAAACAATTTCATAATTTGAAGCACCGGCATCTAAGGCTTGCTCAGTAGCGGCTTCAAAATCAGCATTGGCTTCCCTAACCACATCGCCAATGCGGCGGCGTTCAGGAACCTGAGGGGTCTCAGTTAACTGGGGTTGAATTGCTGGTGTGTTGGTATCAATGCTCATAACCTATCCTTAACTCATATTATCGTACTTATGAGGGGATTGGGTTGCGAATATCGGTGAAAAAAATAACTTATTGAAATTATTTAGGATTATCGCCCAGAAATGATTTGAGCGAGCAGTGTTGAGGCATGTCGTCCTGTGGGTTCTGTTTGGCTAAATTCTACCCGGTGCTGGGCATTGACGGTGTGGGCCGTAGGATTACTAGGTAGGCTGTCAGCGGGAGCCGCATGACCGCGAGGAGAGTCACTTTTAGCCTGAGCGGACTGAGGCCGTAATTGGGGCATATCGCGCATCAGACTGTTTATACCTGCTAGTGCCATTACTTAGGGTATCGGACAATGTTTGGCTTCCAGTTGTGGTGCTAAGCCCCTTTTTTCTTTCAGCTTTTAGCAAAAAGCCGGTTTAAACGCTGAAATAACTGCATTGCGGATGGTGGAAGGCCACGGCAGAAACGCTTGACCCAGGTTCCATCACAAAACCTTCAGTGAGTTCTACGCCAATGATTTCTGGTTTAAGCAGCTGAAATAGCAGCTGTTGATCCGATAATTCAGGGCAGGCAGGGTAGCCAAAGGAATAGCGGTTGCCTTGGTATTTAGCCTGAAAACGTTGTTCCATGGTCATACCCGCTGGGTCCGCATAGCCCCAGATTCCGCGGATTTTAGTGTGCAACCATTCGGCATAGGCCTCGGCTGTTTCCAGAGCGAGGGCATGAAGAATATGAGATTTTAAATAATCGCCGCTATTTTTCCACTTATCAGCTTGTTCCTGCGCGTTTGCTGCAGCGGTGGTGACAAAAAGGCAGAGGCTGTCTTGTTGCTTGGCATCGGGGCTGACAAAATCACTGAGACATAAGCCACCAGGTTTATTTTGTCGTTGAAAAGTCCATTGGCCTACGGCTTTATTATCTTGTGACAAGATAATTGTATTGCCTTCACTGTGGGCATTGAAAAATTGATAGACGGCCTTAGGTTTAAAATGAGCCGCCGCATAACTCTTTTTAACAGCTTCGACGGCTTCCATGAGTTCAAGCAATTTCTGACCGGCAGCTGACCCTTCGAGGGCCGCTTCACCGTCTTGCAGCCATTGATTAATGACCGGATTTTTAATGCCGAGATGACGGCCGTAAAGCATCTTAGGATTGATATAAGCCCAAATTTCTTCGATAGGCGTATGCTCTAAGGCGTGTTGCTCGGTATCAGGAATGCGGGGTAGTTCTGATAAGATTTCAATATGGCTTGAACGTTCCATGCTTTGGGGCGCGACGGCTTGCTTAGCGGTCTCTATACTGTCAGCTTGTTCTGCGGCTTGTTCTGCTAGGAGTTTATTTCTTAGTTCTGCAAAACTTTTAGTGTCACGGATTTTTTTAGCGAGATCCAGACCGCTCATGGCATCTTGGGCATACAGGGCGACGCCTTCATAGACCTTGGCAATCCGGGTATTGGTAAATTTACGCGATAGGGCGGCACCACCGACCAGCATGGGTAAATTAATACCAGCCTTAGTTAAATCTGCGGCCGTGGTAATCATTTGCTGTGCGGATTTAACCAACAGACCTGATAAACCAATGATGTCGGGCTTGTGTTCTTTGACGGCTTGAATAATTTGTTCGGGTGGAATTTTAATCCCCAAGTTGACTACTTTAAAAGCATTATTGCTGAGGATAATATCCACTAAGTTTTTACCAATGTCGTGCACATCCCCTTTAACAGTTGCCAGAAGAACCGTCCCTTTATTGGCGTTATCGGTTTTGTCCATGTGAGGTTCTAGATGGGCGACAGCGGCTTTCATGGCTTCCGCACTTTGCAAGACTTCAGCGACAATCAATTCGTTATTATTGAATAGCCGGCCAACTTCATCCATACCATCCATCAATGGTCCGTTAATGATTTCTAAGGGTTTTAGATTGGTGAGGGCCTCATCTAAGTCTTCAGTCAATCCATCTTTACTGCCTTCTAAAATATAATTAGCGAGTCTTTTATCGAGGGGAAGTTTAGCCTGTTCTTCTTTAGGGATGACCTTTTTAGTACGAAAATAATTAGCAAAATCAGCAATAGGATCATCACCACGGTTATGCATTAAATCCTCGCAGAGTGCGATTTCTGCTTCGGAGATGCTAGAATAGCGTTGTAATAATTCGGTATTAACAATCGCTAAATCTAGACCGGCCTCAACGCAACGATGCATAAAAACAGAATTTAATACTTCGCGACCTGCAGTGGGTAAGCCAAAGGAGACATTAGAGATTCCGAGGACGGTTTTGCATTCGGGAAACTTTTCTTTGATGAGGCGAACACCTTCAATGGTTTCTACGGCAGAACCTTTGTATTGTTCATCACCCGTGCCGCAGGGGAAAACCAAGGGATCAAAATAGATATCGGTTGCAGGAATACCGTATTTTTTGACTAATAAATCATAAGAGCGTGCGGCGATAGCTAATTTGCGTTCTTGACTGACACCCATGCCTTGAATGGGGTCCTCATCAATAGTACCGACCACTAAAGCGGCGCCAAACTTTTTGGCGAGGGGGACCACTTTTTCAAAGCGCTCTTCACCATCTTCGAGATTGATAGAATTGATGATGGCTTTACCTTGGCAATAGCTCAGCGCGGTTTCAATGACGGCCTCATCAGTCGAATCAATCATCAGCGGAACACGGACTTTTTGAATGAGAAATTCTAGAAAAGTCACAATGTCTTGGTGCTCATCGCGGTCTGGATTGGCGAGGCAGACATCGATGATTGCAGCACCCCCTTTAACTTGCCGACGGGCAATTTCACTGGCTTCTTCGAATTTCCCTTCAACGATGAGGCGTTTAAACTTGCGACTGCCAATGACATTGGTGCGTTCGCCGACTAGTAGAGGGCGTTTTTCATCGGAAACTTCTAAGGAATCAATCCCCGAGAGGTAGGATCCTTTAACGGGTTCAATCACACGAGGTTTATTTTGGTCAGCGACTTCGCGTAGGGCTTTAATATATTCAGGAGTCGTGCCGCAGCAGCCGCC
>JAJFLM010000060.1 GCA_021772655.1 Deltaproteobacteria bacterium | reverse complement strand
ATTTGATGTTTAATTTCGAGGTGCCAAAGTTTATTCGATTAATAACATCCATGAAACTAGGGTGGTGACCCAGGGAACTAATAACGGGCTTGACCAGTTTCGAAGGACGAACCGAGGGCCGTTCAAGAAGTTGTTTTAAGTCTCGGTATAGGCGGCTGTCAACAGAAGTAAAGTGAGACCTATTAAAGCCTCCGCTAAACCTGTCCAGAGCACTTCAATTTGCGGATTGAGGGTTACAGCCCGGCGATGACTTAAGAAGGCATCCCAATCCCGCCCCTGATCCATAAATACAAGTCCGAGGTTATTGTGAGCCACGAAGAAATTCGGGTTAAGAGTGAGAGCTTTTTGGAAACTTTTTTCAGCTTTACCCAATTTATTGATCTCGCGAAATGCAAGGCCAAGATTGTTATGGGCTTCGGCGAAATTTGGATTGATAACCAGCGCCTTTTGGCAGGCCGCAACGGCCCCTTCATAGTCACCCAGACCGACAAGAACATCACCAAGGTTGTTATGGGCAGCGGCGAAATCGGGATTGATGGTTATCGCTTTTCGGTAACTTTCGGCTGCTTTGTCTGGTTGTCCCTGTTCCCGCAAAACGATACCAATGTTATAGTATGCGACGGCGTAATTGTGATCCGCCTCGACAGCATTCTGGTAACTCGCGACCGCCTCTGCTAATTTACCTAAAAATTTGAACGAATTGCCAAGGCTGTTGTGGGCATCGGCAAATTCTGGATTTGCGGTAAGTGCTTTTTTAAATAGATCAATGGCGACATCGTATTTTCCCACATCATGGGCAATTACACCCAGCAAATATAAGGCGGTTGGTTGATTGGGTTCGGCTCCTAAAACCTGTGTATATATGTCTTCGGCTTCTGGCAACTGCCCCGCTTTTTGATGCTGGAGGCCAAGGTCAATCGCTTGATCAATAGTAAGTTTGGGTTGGTTGGTGGCGTCGACCTGTTCATTCATTGCGGGTTAATTCAGACTTGTCAGAATAAGAAGCACGGCTTTATAAATAATTGTTATTGACGAATCACTGATTGCTCTGCGAGCCTAAACACGTGGTTGGAAGATGTCAAAATGACAATTTCGATTTTACATAATTTAATACTTCAAGTCATTGAATGTCCTCAATAACCATCACCTACGTTACACTATGGGGAAACCACGCAAAGAGGCGGCTGAAAAGTGTTGCGCAGATAACAAAATAATTTTAGTCCAAACTCCAAAGTCTCCAGGGCCAATGAGGAGGCTTCATGATTGCGCCCAAGGGGAGCTTGATACTCCCGTCGCCGCCGACCTTGCGAAAAACCGTCAAGAAATTTGCTCGCGGTTTTGGACACCATTGCCGAACAGCATGGTAATGTTGATCCGACGATTTTCATAACCGGGCTCGAAGTTGATGGTATCGGTTTTGTGAAATAACCGGGAATCAAAAATCACCATTCGGTTCTCCCGGTGCGCGAAGACAATTTCTCCAGCGGAATGGCGTTCGACAAATTGTTTTTTTCGGTTTCGTGCCGTCGCCGAGCTTGAATTGTAAGCCTTAAATCCCCAGTCGAGCGGTGCTTTGATTTTTTCGATGACCAGTCCCCCGTGGTCCGGGTCTCTATTTGCCCGATCAGGAGTTATCCAAAAATTAATATTAACTGCCGCAAAATCAGCATGCATGCCAATACCATTCAGTTGACTGTCATACTTATAAGCCCACAGTTCGAGAAGTTTATGATCTTTGATGATTTCGGGCAATGTCCGCCGCAAATCATCGGCAATCTGGAGCAGGAGGGGACAAGCCAATCCGTCTCCAAGATAGGCACCCAGATATCCCCCGGCGTGTTCGAAGTCGTACCAAATGGTGCTTTCAAGCAAGTAACGTCGCAGGGTGGCCAAGGCACCTACAGTTAACAGGTTATCAACACAGGCGATGCCATGAGAACCGTTATTAAATTGGTTTGTTATCTCGATCCCGCTCAGCTCGCTGTTCAGTGTAGATCCGTCCGTCGCCGGCGCATCGGCGAAGTGCAAAGGACGGTTATAGCTGTTTGCAAGACATTGATGTTGTTCGTCGGACAAGGCGACAAAAAAATCGCCGTTTGACTCCCATTGTATCTGCCCTCTCAGTTTTTCAAAGGTTTTCGCTAGTTTTAGGAACAGGTTCCGATTTATACCCCGTTCCGCCAAATACCGGAATTGTTCAATATCGTGGTCAATCTTCGGTTTGGTTATGATCCGAAATGAACGTAGATTTGGGTTTGTGCATAACTCCCCGCGTACAAGTTCAAGACTTTCCTTAAAACAATTGAGCGCATCTTGGCGCCGCCCCAAAGCATTCAAGGCGACGCCTTTTCTTCTAATGGCAGGTGTGAAGGTGGCGTCAAAGGAAAGCGCTATATCAAAACAGGTGACGGCTTGATTTAGGTCGCCGTCGTTTAAAAACATCAAACCACGGTTGTAATGGGCAGTTTCATAATCGGCTTTAAGGTTCAAGGATTGGTCAAAATAATTAATCGCCATGCCAGAATCACCCAGGTCCATGAAAACACAACCTTTGCAATTTAGGGCTTCGTGATCTTCTGGGTCGAGGGTTAGAGCCCGATCATAGCTGGCAATTGCTTCGCGAAAACGCTCAAGGTGGCGAAAAGTGTTGCCCATGTTTAAGTGGGCCAATGCATAAGACGAATCAATTTCCAGGGCCCTTCTTAGTCCCGACAAAGCGTCGTCATAGCGGCCCAGATCCAATAATACCCGCGCCATATTCGTCAACGCGACAAAGTAGTCGGGGGCAATGGTGCAGGCCCAATGAAAAATGCTCAAGGCCTCCTCCAGTCGACCCTGATCGTGCAAGGAGCGCGCCAAATTATTCAGGGCCTCCGG
>JAJFLM010000059.1 GCA_021772655.1 Deltaproteobacteria bacterium | reverse complement strand
CCAGAAAAAACCCAGGAGGACGCCTAGCTCTCGTTCAGTCGCCTTCTTGAACGGATTCGGCAGAAGGCGCAGCCGCCACAGTGCTCGACGTAGCCAACCACGAGGCAGCAGGTAGAGACGAGCCATCCGCGCCACCACCTTGAGTGCGTCCCGATACGCTCGCGCGTCTTCGGCCGAGTTGGCTCCAGCCGCGACCTCATCGACGATCCGCTGGACCTGCATGAGCCGCACCCCGTCCTCGAAACTGACGGGGCGCAACTCGTACATCAGCCCGCGGTACGGGATCTCGATCCGGCCCTCACCCACGACAAGCATGGTCGGGTGGAGGTTCCGGACCGTGGGCCTCGGCCGATCGGAGTCGAACTCGTTGGCATACGCCTCACGAGCGATCTCCTGGATCCGGTTCTTCGGGACCCTGACGAACTCGGGCATCAGGCCGCTGCGATCTCGATCGCGGGCGTAGCCTGGTCCGGCCGCCCGATCGTGAACAAGTGATGCCCGTCCGGCATGGCCGAGTTGTGCATCGTGTTGAAGGCCACTTCCTGGACGACCTTTCCGCCGTCCTCGTGCCGATACACCGGCATCGCGGGCTCGAAGTGGCCGCGCCAGAAGAAGATGGCGAGATCAAGGAGCGCGAGCTGGGCAGCAGAAGCGGCGTCGCCTCCAACCGTCCAATCACCCGCGGTCGTGTACCCAAGCGTGACCTGGGCATCGGCCTCGATGAACACCTGCTCGGGGAAGAGCACCAGCGTGTACTCGGTGACCGCGCGCCGTCTCTGGTACCCACCCGAGCCTGAGCCCGTCGGGGACAGGATCGCGCGGAGTGCCGGATCCGCTGCGTAGATCGGGATCGAGACCGTCGGCGCCATGCCCGTCACGTACTTCTCGTGCTCGGCCGGACCGGTGAGCTCGGGCAGTGTGAGCCCGGAGTACTCCGGATTCGCCTCGACACTGATCTCGCCCTCGGTGTCACCGAGATGAGTCATCGCGAGGTCTGTCCCCGAGCCTGCGAACGCGCCGCTCGCGTAGAACACGGACGCGCGCCCGATCGACCGGATCTGTGCCGTCAGGTCTAGAAGGTCATAGTTCGACATGGGTCGTTACTCCTCAGAGGTCCCGGCACCCTTGTCGGTGGGCGCCTTCTTGGTGGCGGTCTTCTTCGTGCTCTTCTTGGTGCCCGCGGCCTTAGCAATCGCGCGTACCTCGGAGCCCAGCTCGTCCTCCCAGCGCGCGAGTTGCTCCGCGGTGGCGGTACCTGCCGCTACAGCCCGGCGTACCATCGCGAGTGCGTGACGACGGGCTACGGTCTTTGATTGGCTCATGAGTATTTGCCTCGTAGATACTGGAGTCTGAAGTCCAAGGAATGGCTCAGCGCACCGTCGTTGTCGGGACCAGCCAGGGGTCGGCCGCCGACGAGCTGCGACCACATCTTGTGCGAGCCGACGGTGATCGGGAGATCGTGGTGCAGGAGTCGGCGTAGGGCCTTCGAAAGGCCTGCGAGTTGCTCCATCGTGGTTGTCCAGAAATCGAGCTGGACCAGCGATGTCTCATAGAGCTCGGTCTCCAGGCCGGGCACGATCAACGTCCATTCCAGGCTGTTTACCTTCCGGTCTCGCTGGCCCGACATGAACAGGGCGGGGGGCCTACCCAGCACCCTCACCACTTCGGTGTCTCCTTCGACGAGCGTCAGCCAATCGGGCACGATCACGTCCCACCTCACAGCCCGCGCTCCCAGTCTGATACGATGGACGCCTCGAGCTCAGCTTCCGCAGAGCGCGCGTAGGAGCGAGCCGGATAGCGCACACTGCCGCCGACACCGCCCATGCCACCGTTCTCGTGAAGGTCGGCGTACTCGAAGACGTTCACGCCTCGGCTCTTCCACTCCGCGACGCGGCGGGTCGCCTCATCGCCCACACCCACACCAACCGCAGCTGCCACGCTGCCGGGTCGCGTGAATGGTCCTGTCCGCCCGATCGAGTCCCGTAGGGCACCTTGGTCGACTGCGGGTGGGTCGCCGGGCTGGGACGGACCATTCGGTACAGAGAGCTTGCCTCGCATCCGACGCTCGAGCCGCTCCGCAGCACGCGCAATGAGCGGGCGAACGTCGGCCGCAGTTTCCTTAAGCAGCTCGGCAGAGAGTCCGAACAGCCCTTCGGAACGCACACGTAGGCCGATCATTAGAGCGTCCCCGACCAGGTCTTCAGGCCAAGCTCCAAATGGTGGCCCATCGGCCGCCGTGCAGCCGTGACCTCGATTACGAGAGGTGCGTCTGGGCCTTCGGTAACCTCAAGAACATCCCCTTCACAGACGTCGAGAGCGACAGGCCCCATGCCCGAGTACTCGCCGTCGACGATCGTGCCCGGGCCAGAGCCTGTGCGTCCCTCACGCTTCGTCTGCAGCGAGATGCGAGCGCCGTCGGCCCCGAAGACTTGCGACCACCGTTTCGTGACCTCGCGGAACGCCCCGCCCCGCCCCTCGGTGTACCTCCACACCGTGACCGTATGGTCGAAGACAG
>JAJFLM010000058.1 GCA_021772655.1 Deltaproteobacteria bacterium | reverse complement strand
AATGTGCGCTTACGTCAAGTCTTAGATCTGTATGCCTGTGTGCGTCCTTCGCGTTATTTTACAGGGGTTCCCGCTCCGGTAAAACATCCTGAAAAATTGGATGCCGTTATTTTCCGTGAAAATACTGAAGATGTTTATGCGGGTATTGAATGGGAAGCCGAAAGCCCTGAAGCCAATCGGGTCATTGATTTTTGTAATAACGAAATGGGCATGAACATTCGGGAAAAATCCGGTATTGGTGTCAAACCTATTTCGGCTTTTGGTACCAAGCGTTTGGTTCGGATGGCTATTCAATATGCCATCGAGCAAGGCCGCGATAAGGTCACCTTAGTTCATAAGGGTAATATTATGAAATTCACCGAAGGTGCTTTCCGTGAATGGGGTTATGAAGTGGCCCGCGACGAGTTCCCTGAGCAAACTATTACGGAACAAGAAGTTTGGGATAAGCATGATGGCAAACTGCCTGCAGGCAAGATTATGATTCAGGATCGTATTGCCGATGCGATGTTTCAGCAAATCTTACTGCGTCCTGATGAGTATTCGGTGTTAGCGCTGCCTAACCTAAACGGTGATTATATTTCTGATGCTTGTGCGGCTCAAGTTGGTGGTTTAGGGATGGCGCCGGGAGCGAATATTGGTGACGGCGTGGCTGTGTTTGAAGCGACTCATGGGACGGCTCCTAAATATGCCGGGCAAGATAAGGTGAACCCTTGTTCCTTAATCTTATCGGGCTCGCAAATGTTGGATTATCTTGGTTGGCACGAAGCGGCTCAAGCCGTTGTGCGCGGGGTTGAAGGGGCCATTGCCCAAAAGACCGTAACTTATGATTTAGCCCGCCAAATGGAAGGGGCTAACCTGGTTAAGTGTTCTGAGTTTGCCCGCGCAATTGTCGAAAATATGTAAAGAGTTAGCTTATTTAAGAAAGGTTAAAAGTATCATGGCAAGAAAGAAGATTTCATTAATTGGGTCCGGACAAATCGGCGGCATTTTAGCACAACAAGCTGCCATCAAAGAATTAGGCGATGTTGTGTTGTTTGATATCGTTGATGGGATGCCGCAAGGGAAAGCCTTGGATTTATTAGAGAGCGGTCCCATCAGTGGATTTAGCGGTTCTTTGTCAGGGACTAGTAATTATCAGGATATTGCGGGTTCGGATGTTGTGATTGTAACAGCCGGTTTGCCACGTAAACCAGGTATGAGTCGTGATGACCTGTTAGCTACCAATCTTAAAATTATGAAGGACGTGGCCAGCAATATTAAAGCCAATGCTCCAGAAGCTTTTGTCATTGTCGTGAGCAATCCTTTAGATGCCATGGTTTATACCATGAAAGAAGTGACGGGTTTCCCACACAATCGTGTTGTAGGGATGGCCGGGGTATTAGATTCCTCACGCTTCCGTTCTTTTGTGGCCATGGAATTAGGTGTGAGTGTCAGAGATGTGGCGGCAGTAGTATTAGGCGGTCATGGTGACACCATGGTGCCTTTGCCACGTTTAAGTACAGTTGGCGGGGTGCCTTTAACCGAATTGCTTTCCGGTGAAAAGATTGCTGAGATCGTCAAGCGGACACGTTTTGCAGGTGGTGAAATTGTTGAGCTGCTTAAAAATGGGAGTGCTTTCTTCTCACCAGCGGCCTCTGCTATCGAAATGGCTGAGAGTTTTGTGAAAGATCAAAAGCGCGTCTTACCTTGTGCTGCGATGTTGCAAGGTGAATATGGCGTCAATGGCTATTATATGGGAGTTCCAGCAATCATCGGTGCTGGCGGTGTCGAGAAAGTCCTGGAAATCAAACTGACTGACGATGAACGCGGTTTGTTTGAAGAAAGTATTGCCCACGTGAAGAGTTTAGTAGATAAGATTGAGTTGTAGGGGCGATCCTTGTGATCGCCTGTAAATTGCGTCAATAGTGGGCGAATGCAAGATTCGCCCCTACCGGCTTCTGCGGGGGGATGCCGACACAATATGCCCAAACAAAACGCCTTTATTCTAAAGCGTCTCTTTTCCCTCGCTGGGATAATGCCCATTGGCGTTTTTTTGCTGCAGCATTTATTTTCTAATGCCTATGTGTTCATTTCTCCTCAGGCCTATGATGAACACGTAAAGTTTCTGACCGGCTTGCCTTTAGTTGTCTTTATTGAAATTGCCTTTATCTATCTACCAATCATTTTTCATGCCGTGATTGGCTTAAGCATTATCTATCGTGGCGAGAATAATTTCGTCGATTATGGCTATTCCCGCAATTGGCTTTATTTTGCGCAACGCTTTACCGGTGGTATCGCACTCATTTTTATTGCGGTGCATACATATACCACGCGAATTCAATCCTTTTTAGAGGGTCAAGAGTTCACCTTTGAAGCCATGCAGCAGATTCTACAGCAGCCGGCTTGGTTTTGGTTTTATGTTGTCGGTGTCGTGGCGGTGTGTTTCCATTTTGCGAATGGCATTTGGAGTTTTTTAATTACGTGGGGAATTATCGTCGGGCGGAAAGCGCAGCAAATTATTGCGGCTTGGACCTGGGTGATATTTGTGGGCTTAAGTGCCTTAAGCATAGCGATACTAGGGAAGTTTATCTGATATGGGTCAGCCAAGAGTCATCATTATTGGCGGAGGTTTAGCGGGTTTATCGGCCGCCATGAGTGTGGCCGAAAAGGGTGCGCAAGTGGACTTGTTGAGTGTCGTGCCGGTACGACGGTCGCATTCAGTATGTGCTCAAGGGGGTATCAATGCTGCGGTCAATACTAAGGGTGAGGGCGACAGCCCCTGGCAGCATTTTGATGATACGATTTATGGTGGCGATTTCTTAGCCAATCAAACCCCCGTTAAAAATATGTGTGAGCGGGCGCCATCCATTATTTATATGTTGGATCGCATGGGTGTGATGTTCAATCGTACGCCTGAAGGTCTGCTTGATTTCAGACGCTTTGGCGGCACCCTTTATCATCGAACCGCCTTTGCAGGAGCGACGACCGGACAACAAATTCTTTATGGTTTAGATGAACAAGTACGTCGCTTTGAATCAGCCGGTCAGGTGACCAAGTATGAAGGCTGGGAATTCCTTTCGCTCGTTTTAGATAATGCACGTGTGTGCCGCGGTGTGGTGGCGATGAATCGTTCCAATATGGAAGTGGTGTCGCTAAAAGCTGATGCCGTGATTTTAGCCACTGGAGGTCCCGGGAGTATTTATGGCCGCTCTACTATGTCAGCTATTTGTACTGGCAGTGCGACGGCGGCGGCTTATTCACAAGGGGCCTATTATGCTAATGGCGAGTTTATCCAAGTGCATCCAACGGCTATTCCAGGGATGGATAAGAACCGTTTGATTTCTGAATCTGTGCGCGGTGAAGGCGGACGCGTTTGGGTCTATCGTGATGGGAAACCTTGGTACTTCTTAGAAGAATGGTATCCTAAATACGGCAACTTGGTGCCTCGCGATGTGGCGACTCGAGCCATTTTTAAAGTCGTCTATGAATTAGGTTTGGGAGTAGAAGGGCAGCCCCAGGTTTATTTAGATGTGTCTCATTTAGATGCGGCCATGTTGCAACAGAAGCTTGGAGGCGTGCTGGAGATTTACGAGAAGTTTGTGGGTGAGGATCCTAAAAAAGTTCCGATGAGAGTTTTCCCGTCAATGCATTATTCGATGGGTGGTTTGTGGGTCGACAACCAGCAGATGAGTAATATCGAAGGCTTATTTGCGGCCGGCGAATGTGAATATCAATATCACGGGGCCAACCGTTTAGGGGCTAATTCATTGATGAGTTGTATTTATGGTGGGTTGACTTCTGGTGCGCAAGCGGTGAGCTATTCTCAAAACTTGGAAAAATCACATGAGGCAGTGAACCCGGCTTTTTATGCGGAAGAAGTCAGACGTCAGTCAGATCTCAACGACCAAGTGCTGTGTTCTCAGGGGGCTGAAAATCCCCATGATATCCATCGCGAGTTAGGCGAGTTGATGACGGAACATTGTACAGTGATTCGTCACAACAAAGATCTTTCGGTGGCGGATGAAAGAATCCAAGCGTTGATCAAGCGCTATGAAAATATTCAAATCAGCGATACCGGAAACTGGGCCAACGAAGAATTATTATTTGCTCGTCAGCTGGCAAACATGTTGCAGTTATCGCGCGTCGTGGTGTTAGGAGCCTTTCGCCGCAATGAAAGTCGTGGCGCACATTATAAGCCCGAGTTCCCTGAGCGCGATGATGAGAGTTGGTTGAAAACAACTAAGGCCAAGTTTAAAGAGAAAGCGCCTGAGTTTAGTTATGAGCCGGTAGATATTCAGTATATTAAGCCGCGACCCAGAAGGTATGATAATTAAGATGGCTACCGAAGCGCAAAAAACCATTCCTTTTCGCATCAAGCGTCAGGATACTCCAGACACGGATCCTTATTGGGAAGAGTTTGAGGTGCCCTATCATCCGGCGATGAATGTCATCTCGGCCTTGATGGAGATTCAACGAAATCCGGTAAATGCTCAAGGAAAGAGCACGCGTCCGGTGGTGTGGGAAAGTTCCTGTCATGAAGAGGTTTGTGGTGCGTGTACGATATTGGTTAATGGCAAAGTGCGGCAGGGCTGTTCGGCTTTAGTCGATAAATTGGAAAAACCAGTTGTATTGGAGCCCATGAGCAAGTTTCCGACTGTCCGTGATTTACGAGTGGACCGGAGCCGGATGTTCGCGGCTTTAAAGCAGGTTCAAGCCTGGATTCCCATTGATGGCACCCATGATTTGGGTCCGGGCCCACGAGTATCTCCTGAGATCCAGCAGGCCGCCTATGAGCTCTCCCGCTGCATGACCTGCGGGTGTTGTTTGGAGGCCTGCCCGCAAATTAATGAAAACAGTGAGTTTATCGGCGCCGCGGCCATTTCGCAGGCGCGTCTCTTCAACATGCACCCCAGTGGCCAAATGCAGGCTGATGCCCGTCTGGATGCCCTGATGGGCGAAGGGGGCTTGGAAAGTTGCGGAAATGCACAAAACTGTGTGGAAGTATGCCCTAAAGAGATCCCGTTGACCTATTCTATTGCTGAAATGGAGCGGGAGGCGACTAAGCGTTGGCTGCGAAAATTACTCGGTAAATAAACCAGACGCTTTCTCAGTTTTTCATAAAGTTTCCCCTCAAAAAGGCATTGCACGCCCCGTTAGGACCTGTTAGACCCAGCCCCACTATGAAAATACATGAATATCAAGGAAAAGACATTTTACGTAAATATGATGTGCCCGTCCCTGCGGGGCGCGTGGCGACTTCGGTTGCCGAGGCTGTCGCCATTGCCGATGAACTTGGCTATCCCGTGGTCGTAAAGGCGCAAATTCATGCCGGTGGTCGTGGTAAAGGTGGCGGTGTGAAGCTGGCGAAAGATCAA
>JAJFLM010000057.1 GCA_021772655.1 Deltaproteobacteria bacterium | reverse complement strand
ACTCCCTCTCCCCCGAGTGTATTGCCCGTTTTAAACAAATTCTTTCTTCAATTTTCTTTTGAGGCATAATATTCCAAAATTAATCCCAATTGGATAGCATCTTAATGTCTTTTTTGACATTTATCAAGCGCTTACGCCTTCTTTCCTGCCTCCCGAAAAATGACGCACTCTGTGCTTGCCGGGAATGTCGAGAATTTGTTAAGCGTCCTAAAGGAAATAATATAGCTGCTCCGTACCCTGCTGCATCTCCAGGATGGCTGTGCTCGTCCTTCTCTGGGTTCTGTGACACCATCCCTGTTCTGGCAACATGATAATGCCAACCACCACGCAATGCAAGATACACCTCTTTCGCCTTGTGCCTGTCCACCTGCACGACACCGCGCCCGCCATGCGTCTTCCTCAACACGGCACGCAAAGGATCAATGCGTTCATGGATCTGGATAGGTCCGTCATACCACCTGCCGCCCAACTCCTTCGTCAAGTGCTTCACCGCAGTCCGCTGTGACGACGACTGCTCCCGATTCTTACCTGCAGGATCACCAATGTGACGGAGCTTCACCTTCCTCGGGTAGTTGGCTCGTAGCGTCGGCTTCACCCGATCCTCAATCAACTCCTCGACTCCGATGCCGTCGCCTACATGACTTTCAATGAAGTTCCAGTACCCCATCGGCGTCACTTGCGTGATGATGCACGTCGGGTTCAACCCGAAGTCCCACAACAATACCAACTCCACACCGGGCACAGGTGCCAGTCCTGTCGCCAAGTGAATAGAGTCGTTCCATTCCGGCGTGACCTTGGTGCCTTTGCCGATGAATCCGAACTGGCCGTCAACGAATCGTTTCACAAAGTCCGGTCGGTGCGCCCACTTCGTACGAAGCGATTCGTAGTAGCCTGGAGGGAGGTTCTGCAGATTCTCGGGGATGTCCGTATGCCAAAGCGTGAAGCCTGAGTCCTGCTGCTGCGGCAGTAACTCCTTGGGGGTGGGAGGTGTTCCGGGGTCTACGAACCGCCTGTACGACCAATGATTCTCGTCCGGGTTGTTCTGCGCCAACTTCGCCGCGTAGTAGTTCATGTTCTTCTGGCGCAAACGACTCAGCGCCACGTCAAATATCTCCTCTGCAATGCCGCCACTCTCAGCGGCAGGCGCAGGCTCGTCCATGCCAAACCCGGCGATCGGTAAAGATTGAAGACTGTGCGCGTCCTTCGCATCATCCAACCCCATGAACCTCACAGTCCCCCACTTCTTCCCGTTGTTCATGCCCTCGGCACGCCAGGTGAATGTCTTCGTACTCGCCTTGTATGTCCCATAATCCCAGAACCACTCAAAGAACTCCTTCTGCGTCGTTCCTTCCAGGTTCACCCAGGTGTCACGGACGATTATCCAATCCGCCCCAGGGTTGTTCTTCGTGTGATACCAAGTCGCCCAACACAAAGCAGCCGACTTACCCTCTCCCATACGGGATGAGAACAAGTCGGCTTCACAATGTGATTCAATGAACGCCTTTTGTACGGGATTTGCAATAAAAATACTTTCAGGCATTGACTCTCCCAATAATTTTCATGTCACATAAATACTCTTTCGTATTCAGATCTTTTCTTTTGCATTGTAATCTATATTCGCCTTTATACTCAAAGCTCGCATTAAAACCGAAACAGTATCAATAATATCTCGGTTGTCCCAATGATCTCGATAATCCACATGCTCATTCTTCCAACAATGTGCAAACTCATCTTGCTCATGAACGCGGTCAGAGACATCATTCAAACCACAACAAATGAAACCATTCTTTTCATCATCTACTAAATTGGCAAGCGGTTGACAAGTAGATAAACCACGAGGACATTTTTCAGGTAGATGAATCACAATCTTTCACCTCCACAGTATATTCCCCTCTCGCTACTCCCGTCACAGCACCACCGTCCCCTAAGTTCGTAATGATCTGGATAGGCACAATCGTGGACTGCTCACTCTTGTCTCCGTAGATCTTTGGAAGTAATTTACCTGCCGCCTTCAGTAAATTGTCCGTCAACATCCGCGCCTGATTCGTGTCATCCTTCGTCGCCGTACGCGCCGTCATGATCGCCTCCTCAAACAACATGTGCGCCTGCATCTCCAGCGCCGACTCAAACCGCTTCCTGAATTCCGGCGACTCTATCGCCCACTTCCTCACAGTGTGCGGCATCGGATAACCAGCCTCAGAACAAATCTCCATGAGCAACTTCCCCTCAGACATAAACTCCAGAATGTCGCTCGCCACCTGTTCGTCATACCCCACCAACGGCGTGCCACCCGCATTACGGGCCAACGCATCTCGTACAGCTGTCACAGAAAATGTCATGGCCGCAGAATAAGTAATCTCGATAATTATGTCAATAATTAACTTCTGTTGTTACTGTATATCTAAGGAAATGTGATGGGAGGCCAGGCGAGATGGACGTGGGGCCCCACAACCACCGTCCCGATGGTACCAAAAACCATTCCCGGCCCCACTCCCCCCTTGTTTTATATGCGCCTAACCAGGCGACATCGGCAACCGGCTAATTTTAGCCACCTACTTAAAGTAAAACCTTAAGAAAATCCCATTTTGAGACAAAGCTAATTTGATGATGATTCTCAATCTCTTTATCATGACAAAAATTGTCAGTGAGTGTATGAAAATTGTTAAGTGACGATAGAAAAGTGTATACAAAATATCATTGGTGACAAAAATTGTCAGTGGAGTGAAGGCCATGATGTGCGTCTGTAGGCCGTCATGAAGGTAGTTAACACAGCAAACAAAAAACCCCAGTAAGACCCACGGAAACAATCCCCTCCCCCCTCTATTAGGCACAGTGAAGGTAGTGAAGGCCGTCATTTAGGCAAGTTTAGTAAGTGATTACTTTGCTAATAAGGGGGGAGAAATTTCAAACTGATGGCCTACATGGCCTACAGAGTCTGTAAACTCTTACGTTTAAAGGTTTATAGACACATATAGGGCGACGACGTACATCAGGCGGCCTACAGACGTACATCAGCGGCATCAGCCTTTATTTATAAGGACTTACAAACTTTCTGTAAGTTTTTTTAAAAAAAAGCTTGACATACTGGGGCTGTAACATTATATTAGAGAAAGATAATAATCCAACCACAAGGGGGAATGATGAAATTTATAAGAAAAATAAACGGTGGATACCAAGTATGCTTTACCCAGGGGAAAGAATTGACAATTTTGGCCGTGTTTAAAACGTATAACGATGCTTATTATTATTCTGGCGGAAGTTTATTAATCAATTAATTCTCACAAGGGGGATATGATGCACAAAGCAACTTTAGAAAACACTACTGGTTACACTCAAGCAGAGCTGGACAAGTATAATGAACTCTTAGAGGCATATCTGAAAACGCTGAAAACTGATGACGATGAAATTATATATCGGGAAACGAAATGGTTTGCTGATAAATATTTGACATGAAAACCATTAACCGCACCTGTCTCTGGCATGAACGCTATGCCCTCATTGGATCTATGGAGGCGTTTGGGTGGCGGGTTCTGTCCAGGGCCAGTGTGCAAGGCCGGTATCACTACACTTTTATTAAAGGGGAATAGTTATGAAAAATTATAAAATAGAAACACAGGCAACAGGTCGTTATGAAGTTTATTATTCCAGCGATATTTTACCTCAAAGAACACGGCGCATAGGCTTTATTATCGGTGCAAATAAGGTTTATTTAGCCGAACGTGGTCCAATTAATCTTGGCTACTTTAAAACTAAAAAACAAGCTGTTAATGCAATTATTTCAGAGTTTGAGCGGAAGCATTGTGAAGATAAACCTATACCATTATCGATGATTTAACTTAAACCTGGGGATAAAACAGCGGACAAGAATAGAAAAAGAAGAAAACCAATCAAAGAACGGCTGAAAGAAGTCTGTGTTGACCATGACTGGCAATATGAAAGGGCATTGGATTTACTGTCAACGGTCAAGAATGCAGTGGGTGGTAAGGGCCAGATTTATGCAAGAGTTAACCATGTGTCCAAGTCGGGAATGAGCCGCACTATCTCACTTGCGGTTGTGCATAAGGGTAAGATTGTTACCTTGGACAATACAGCGTTTGCACGTGTCTATGGTGATTCAATCAAGAATGGGGAAGTCAGGATCAATGGTTGCGGAATGGATATGCTGTTTGAAGCTACCTACCGTTTGTATCAATTTATTTTCGATCAACAAAGAAAGCCTTATCAAAAACACTTGGTTAGGTATGAAGAATATTAATTAAAAAGAGGATACCAAAGGTTGGCTAACTTCATACTCGCATGGCTCATGGTTCTGTTTGTATGTGCGGTGTTGTGTGCTTGCGATCATCGTTATTAAAAGGGAGATTAAGACAATGATAAAAGAAACTATAGGAGCGATCCTTACCTTGGGCTGTGTGTACGCATTGATTATCGGGTTTATTTTAGCTTATGGAGGCAAGTAATGAAAATCAACGGTTATTTGATAGGGCCAGAGGCTGACTTGCGGGGAGCTGACTTGCAGGGAGCGGACTTGCGGCGAGCGAACTTGCGGGAAGCGGACTTGTGGGAAGCGGACTTGCGGGGAGCGAACTTGGAGGGAGCGGACTTGCGGGGGGCGTTTTTGTGTAATGCCAACATGGACGGAGCAATTGTATGTTATCGTGATAAAACCATTAGAATAAAATTCGAGGAGGTGGACCATGCCAATCTTGCAACCTAAACCAATCTTAACAAGCTGTGCCGAGATCCGCACCTATGACAAACATGGTCAATTGACCGTCATTCAACACCAGCTTCCGGTAATAGGGACGGAACTGGAACGCGCATGGCCTGAGATACTAGCACTAGATGCTTCAGAGGCACACGTTTCCACTGATACAGGGATTCCCGGCTATTAGCATAGCCATGTTTGACAATAGCCTTGTAAATATCGCTGATTCCGTGCTTGCTGACCAGTCGTGTCCACTCGCGTTCAGCTTCCGACTGGCAGGACTTGGCGATCCGCATTGCTGTGTATTCCATATTCACCATTCGCTGTAATTTATATTGACAATTCGCAATTCTCATAGTAAGATAATATTAAGAATGTGTCAAATTTATCTTAAACCGTTTTATTTAAAGAGAGACAGCCCATGCCTAAATTACATGAAATATTAGCAGTTGAAGGAGAATTAGAAGGCGCATATACGCGCATTTGGCAGGAAACAAAGATTAACTTTAAAGAGAAACACAATTTATTTATAGGCGCAAAAAAGACTTATGAGTCATTTATGGAAACAGGTGAAAATGAATTCCCTGACGAATTTTTGGAAATGGCAACTACAGTTCCTGAGCGTTTAAAATATACTTTGAATTCTGCGGAAGCTTACCTCGACAATGTGTTGAAAAAGGAAAAAACAAATCAAATAGCCAAAGGTGACATTGAAATTGATGGGACTGTGATAGCGAAAGATGTTCCAGTTTGTTTTTTACTGGCTTTAGAAAATAAATTAAAATTATGGAAAGAAGGATTATCTATGATCCCAACGCTTAATCCACAAACAGCTTGGGAAACAGCATTTGATTATAAAGAATACGCATGGAAAGCAACGCATGATGAAATAAAATACCGCACTAAAAAACAGATCCAGCATAAAATTTTAGTTCAACCGACAGATAAACATCCTGCACAAGTGGAAAAGTGGAATGAGGATATGAATGTAGGTAGATTTATCACTACTAAATGGTGCGGGATGATTCATCCGGCTGAGAAAATGGCAATTTTATCACGTTTGGATAAGCTATCCAGAGCGGTCAAAAAAGCCAGGATGCGAGCCAATAATATTGATGCAGTAGACGCATCTATTGGGAAGGAAATCACGGAGTATTTGATGGGTTAAACTTAGTGTTGTTGTCCGTGTCAACAGTAGTATTTGCTGTCTTAACCCATAAGTTTATATTGGAAATCAGATAAGTAATTCCAGGGTAATTTAACCAAAGGTCGTGGGTTCGAGTCCCACCTGCCTCGCCATAAGCTATTGATAAGTCGATGGTTTATGATGGGGCAGTAGCTCAGAGGTAGAGCATTGGTAAATATCAAACTCAATTTGCTGGTAATGAAAATTCTGAATAATACCAACCTCATTGTCTAATAGCTCAGAGGTTAGAGCAACGGATTGATAAACCGTTTGTCGCAGGTTCAATTCCTGCTTAGACGTGGAACTTGGGGTTCCATCCGGAGTCGGGGGCAGGCTAGCCCTCGGCTCCACCTTTAAATTACCAAATCATGTCCCGGCATTCCTCCACCGGGGCAATCGGCGGCTCCCAGGCCAATGGTTTCCTCCCCTTTCCCTTGGCTTGGGAGTCTTTACAACTAAACATAGGACTCAAAATCATGAGCCTCGACAGCCTTTTAGAAGCACTGACGACCAAAACTTCCAGCGTGACAACGCTTATCAGAACCATCAACAAGCATGTCAATAACATCGAATACCTGACAATCTCACACCAGAAGCCCTGTGAGGCCGATTCCTTGGCTATTTCCATAAATGCCATAGAGGAAGCCAACTGTGAACTTGGAGAGCTTGTAGACGATCTGAGAGCGTTACAGAGGCAGATAGAGGATGAGTTGGAAAACCCAACTTGCGATATTTGTGGTGAAAAGGAGATGGTTCGTAGCAAAGTTGATGAATATAGTGAGCATAAGTGCACAGGCGAATAGCAGAATCTCCACCCTCGGTATTATTCATACTCAACCGAAAGGAGTGATCTGACGATCAGGGAAACTACAATTCATTGGTGATTTGGAGAAGATTAACAGGCCGGGGGTGGGGTTTTGATATTAACTTTAACTTTAACTTTAACTTAGGGAAGAGATATGAAGAAAACTAAAGATAACAAGGAACATGGAGGTGGGTATTATACTGTCTATGTGAGTAAACAAAACAAGTCTGCAGTTGAGGAATACATGAAGGAGAAAAGGGCAAAATTACCAATAGGCTGCACTATTAGTATACCAAGCCTAATAAGAAGTTTACTCGCCAAGGAAATCAAAGGTTTTAAACTATAGGAACCTCTTAATAACAGGGACTTATCAATCAGGAGGAATAATCAGATGAAATTATACAGGCAAGGTGATGTATTACTTAAAAAGATTGATGGTGGTGAGTATAACGGCAAAAAAACTAAATCTAGTAAAGAGAATCGTATTGTCTTGGCATACGGGGAAGTCACTGGTCATGCACATGCTATTTATGACGAAGGGGCTATATTGACCGAAACAGAGAACCAGCGTTTTTTAGAAATAGTAAAGCCTTTGACGTTGGATCATGAAGAGCATGACAGTATTGCTCTTGAGCCAGGGTTCTACGAGGTTATACAGCAACGAGAGTACAGCCCTGAGCGGATAAGAAAGGTGGTGGACTAATGGCCAAAATAAAATCGTTAACGCAAGCACAGCGAGATCGGTTCCCCGAATTTGTAAAAAAATGGACGGATATCGGATTGTCCACTGCGCCAGCAAACCGAAAAGAGGCAGAGCTGGGAATTATTGAGGCTTATAAAAGAGTTGGACTAAAACCTCCAAATAAAATCGTTTGGTGCGGTTCTCCTTATTCGCAATGCTTGACCAGGGCAATTATTTCCGACAAAAAATTAATTAAAGACAACGTGAAGTCCAGCGTGAGGTCCAGCGTGAGGTCCAGCGTGTGGGCCAGCGTGTGGGCCAGCGTGGACTCCAGCGTGGGGGCCAGCGTGGGGGCCAGCGTGGGGGCCAGCGTGAGGTCCAGCGTGTGGGACAGCGTGGGGGCCAGCGTGGGGGCCAGCGTGGACTCCATCGTGAGGGACAGCGTGTGGGACAGTGTGTGGGACAGCGTGAGGTGGTCCAGCGTGTGGGACAGCGTGAGGGCCAGCGTGGGGGCCAGCGTCAGTAATTCAAATTATGGTCAGCACGATGCTAGTTGGTTAGCCTTTTACGAATATTTTAACGAGGTGTGTTTGTTAAAAAATGAAACTGAGAAATTATCAGGATTTTGGTTACAGGCAAAAAATGCAGGGTGGTGGTTGCCACATGAAAATATATGCTGGGTTTCTGAACGGCATAATATTCTTGAGCGTGACGAGGAAGGCCGTATCCATAATTTAAGTGGCCCCGCCGTTGCTTACCCTGACGGATGGGCTATCTATGCCGTTCATGGGGTTAGGGTTCCAGCTTGGATCATTGAGGAGCCTAATGAAATTAGTTGTAAAAATATTGACTCTGAAAATAACACTGAAATTAAGCGTGTAATGTTGGATCGTTTTGGTTGGGATAAATATTTGATCCAGTCGGGCGCGAAGAAAATTCAGTCTGATAAATTTGGGGAATTGTACCGCAAGGACATTGCAAATGATGAGCCTTTGGTGATGGTTAAGGTGATCGACAGTACGCCTAAATATGAGGGTTTAGGTAAGGGAATGACTGTTCATGAAAAACAGATTGCTTTAAAGGAAAACCCAAAAGCATTCGCAAATTATTTTTTACGGGTTCCGCCAGATATTCAAACGGCAAGAGAGGCGGTCGCCTGGACGTTTAACGAAAATCCCGAAAAATATTCTCCTTTAATTGAAACCTGATTAACCATGCCCACAGTGTGGGTGCGAACCTGAAGAGGACTTAAGGTTGAAGGGATTCAAACTGAAGAAAGCATGTGCAGGATTAAATTGAGTGAGAAATGAATCCCGGCAAACCGCTATCCATCGACCCGGAGTTGCTACCGGGAGCAGGAGGTTTCGGTGTGGTTGACCTTGCAAAATGCGGGTGGAATCCCCGACAGGGAGCGTACCAACCACGTGCTGGGAACGGGTTCCCTGTCTTACCACTTGTAAAAATCTCTGCGAGTCAGTGGTTCTCGAAAAAGGCAGGGAGCCTAACTAAATTGAAGGGAGAGTGGGATGGGAGAATTAATGTTCTCGATAACAAAAAAAGATTTCGATATCTCCTTCTTTTCAGGTTCTGGTGCTGGGGGCCAACACAGAAATAAGCATCAAAATTGCGTCCGTATGAGACATCCTGAATCTGGTGCAAGTTCAACGGGACAGGATGGGAAAAGTAGAGACCAGAATATCAAGAAGGCTTTTTCTCGGTTGGTTAATTCAGAGACATTCCAGAAGTGGCTAAAGATGAAAATTGCACAAGAAGCTGTAGATTTTGTTTCTATCGATGAAAGAGTGCAAAAAGCTATGTTGCCTGAAAATTTAAGAATTGAGTACGGGCCTTTTTAATAAACCGAACGCCAGTTGTAAAGGAGAAACCGTGACCGAACACCACTTAATAGCAATTGCAATCGTTTTCGTGCTGGCCAGGGTGATTTTCTGGCTGAATGAGATATGAAAGGAGAGAGTTATGGGTGATATGGCAGACGACCTGACTGACAGAGTGTTAAATGCGTATAATGAAGAGTTTGATTGCTTTGATCCCCCTGATGAGCCTATGTGGGAAACGCGGGGAGGTGATCTGGTTCGTATAAAAGATATGGAGGATTCGCATTTAATAAACACAATCAAAATGCTCAGGCGAAAAGATGAAGAAGGCATTGAGTTATACACGCACCTTGTTAATGAACTTACGGTTAGGAAGTTGACTGAACCGAACGCCAGCCGTGGATGACTAGCCACAGCGCGCCCCTTTGGTACTCCTAAATAGTGGAGGGGCGGCGTTCTTTGAATTGATGGGGTGTGTTATAGCGTACCGATTCTAATTTAAGCTTGTGGGTAACGTCGGTAAATCCCACCGCACCCCTTTAACGAATGGAGGTTTGCATGCAATTAACCAATAAATTGGTGAATTGGGTTGTGCCGATGCTTTGTAGTTTAATTGGGCTAATTACAGGCCTGTATTTATTTTGGTATGACATTTTACTCAATGCCTTAACGAATGGAGGTTGATGTGAATGTAGTAACTTTAAGAATTCCACAATTAGCTGATTTACTGGATGATGTTCAAATGGAGTTGTTGAACGCCAGGGAAAAATTTCCCGCAAATAAAATGATGGTCCATGCCCTAAATGAGGAAGTTGGTGAACTTTGGCAGGAAATGCTTAATCAATACCACGACAAGGATGCTAAAAGAAACAAGGAAATATACAAAGAAGCGATACAGGTTATTTGCATGGCAATTCGTGTGGCTATTGAAGGCGATGCTGATTTTCCATATCATCCACCAAAGCCTGGATTCTATGCTGAAGAAATGTTGAGGAAAAGGAACCAAAGCTAATAACATTAAAGAAACGAATGGAGAATGGCTCAACTCCGCAGAGGGTGAGAGGGCTTTGATTCGTAAATTAAAACAAATTCATCAGGCAGTTATCATTGATGGTGACTCGATAAAGCTATGTTACGGGGAGAAGAATCGAATGTATGAGGTATTCGCGGAATTCGATAGTATTCAACGTGCTTGCCTGGAGGTGGTGAATGAAAATTAGATGTTTGTTCTTCTTTCATAAGTGGTCAGCGTGGAGTGAGCCTTTCAAAGTGCGTGAAGAAAGTTGGATACTCTACATCGACCGCAAATGTGCACTGTGTAATAAAACGCAGAGGGAAATGCTATGAAACCTAAATCACAACCCACAATTGTTACCCCAGACAGTTATCACGGATGGAGTTTCAGCCCCATGATGCTTTTTGGTAAGGGGCCAAATTTTACCGTCGTCTGCGGCAATTGTCGTCTAACATTTAAAGACCGTATCCCAATATGCCCAATGCCAACCATGACATGCCCGCATTGTGGCGCAGGAAACAGAATGGACGTGACTATATGAAAAATAAATCAAAGAGCGAACTGGCGTATATGAAAAGGTGGGAAGAATATGACAGTATAAAATATAAAATCCCCACCACACCAGAAGAATTGAACGCGGCTGTTTTTGAGGCGTTGGGGTGGAAACTAAACCCAATAAGTGGCCGCTGGCTAATTCCAGGTGCTGACCCAGCAAGCAATGCGCCAGCGCGTACTCCCAACGTAGCCGAGGACTTGAATGCTTGTTTTAAGTGGGTGGTGCCATCATTCAGAGAACGATTTATAACACGGAATTTAAAGAACAAAATAATTGAATGTCGGTTAAATCAAATGCGCCATTTGATTGGCCTATCGATGGAATTTAAAACCCCCGCCACCTACCTATGCAAAGAGTTCTTAAAGATGGAGGGATGGGAGTTATGACACCGATAACCTGTAGACATTGCGGTAAAGACGACTACGGACGGCACAGATGTCCCGAAAATTCGGAGCGAACTATTGGAGGAGGAGTGATGACTCATTATATGAAAAAGTGTATCTATTGCCAGAATATTACTGAACAGTGCAAATGCCCCTCTAAGGATAAAGCAGTTATAGAAGATATTTGCCAGAAATGCTTAACAGAAAAATATTCAAAAATATTATCAGATATTAAAACAAAAACCCTCATCGGAACTTGCGGGGATTGTCAGTTTTATATCACTAAGCAAGGAAAGTCATTGAATCCTTATAATGTCTGCGAAAATCCAAAATCATTAATGGAAAATAAATGCCCACCGCCTAATGATGGTTGCATCCACTGGAAGGAGAAAAACGATGTACTTTAACAAAGACGAATACCATGAAACAACGGTTACGTTTAGGGATGCCCCGTATCCTCACGACATGACCGAGGAGCAATGGCGGCATGAGTTGGCGAAGGAGGTTATGAATGCAGAGTTGGGAACCCAGAATGATGAAGTTGGTTACTATACCAGTAAAGATGGATACAAAATTTTGGTTAACCGTTGCTATGAAATTGCAGATGCCATGATCGCAGAAGGCAAAAAACAAAAGGAGAAATAGATGATTAATCAAAAAGGATTCGGAGTCAAAGGTTTCACCGAGGCGTGGCGGAACGCGCCAAACAAGCAGGTATTCATCATCAATAACTTGTCAGAGTTGCCGGGAATAATGGCGGATGAAAGGCCGGGAATGGTCGTGTTTAAAACATTCGGGTGGTTTGACGGCGGTCTAACGACTGGCCCATCACCGAAATGGATTGCCGGGCAAACTTCCCCCGGGCAAGTAGGTGTACGTCGAAGTCAGTTCTCGGCTTATACCAGCAACCAGTTGGTTGAGCATTTGAATATGGCCCCAGGTGGAACCGCCAATATTGATGCCATGACAATTCAGGGGAGTTCCAGCAAGTATATTGAAAACGTGGTTTTCAACCATTGCTCTTTTCGTTACGGGCCGGGGGAGAATATCTCGGCTTGGAAGTATTTCCGCAATGCGTCGATCCTGAACAGCATCATCACAGAACCAGTTGGGGCGCGTCATGGCCTGATTATAGGTCATCACGTAGAGAACCTTTCGGTGATCGGCAACCTGCTGGCCAATATCCACCAACGCGCACCGTTCATTCACGGCATCAGTGAAGTAGTGCTTGCCAATAACTTGATTTACAACGTAGGCGGGTCAGGGGCGAACTTCCCAGATGCTGGCGGCGGCAACACGGAGTTGATGCTAAATACAGGTTATAGCAACGGCCCTCATATCCTTTCTATCGTGAACAACGTTTACAAGAAAGGTCCGCGTGTTGGTGCGCCGGGGGATTGGACACCTATCTGGATGCACAGGAGTATGAAATCAGATTCGCAGGTGTATTTGCAGGGCAACGACATGATTAGAGGCTTGGAGTATGAAAACCCTGCCGACCAATGGAACTCTGAGTTAGTCGGCACTTATGGTGAATCAAAAGTCACTTTGATCCCCCGCGTTCGGTCAGATGTACCGCCAATTTGGGTGCCTGGATTTAATCCTGTAATCGCCCTCGACGTTTACGACCATGTATTGAATAATGCAGGTGTGAAACGACTTTATGAAAATGATGCAGATGAGGTGGTGGTGGGCAATGTGGAAGATAATACAGGTTCCTTATCGCATCAAGTGGACTGGCCGGATTTATCCCCTGAAGCATTAGAGCCAGTTTTCTCAATTCCCGACAACCCTTGGGATGTTTTGTCTAACGGTAAACTCCGCATTGAGGAAGCCATTGAGCAACATTCAAGCCTTGTGATGAACGAACCTGTAAATGTTTTTTACGATCCGGAACTGGTAGTAGGCAAAGAGCCGCAACCGGAACCACAACCCGAACCAGGAGATCCAGTAATGGAACCGAAACTCACATTCACGATTGAGAAAGACCCGAACATGGATCACGCCGATTTTCTGACATGGTTAGCAAATCTCGACGGCAATTGGCAGAATATTATCGAGGCTAAGGTTGCCGATGATTTTGAGCCGCCTTCCGAGCCGCCGCCGGCAAGAACAAAAGCGACTTACGTTTTTGTAGGTGGTGTTTTAACTGAAATATAAGTTTATGATCAAAATAAATACCCATAACGGGCACTTCTTAATCAAGCCAGATCGTGTGATTAAGAAAGAGATGGAACCGATTCTGTCCAAGCGTTGGGACATGATTGGCAAGCAGTATGTGGTCCCGGCGAGTCCGCACACGGCAAAGCTGATAGAGCAGGCGCTTGGGGATAAACTCCAGACCAACGAAAACTTTATCTGGATTAACAGCAAGAACGATGTGAGTCTTGACGCACTCAGGTGTGGCGACGAATGGTGTCTCAAAACAACTCCATGGAGACATCAGGAAATAGGGATTTTATGGGCTTTAAAGCATAAAGCCTCTATGTTGGCAATGGAAATGGGGCCACTTTCAGGAGATACAGAGTATTTATCCCCTGATGGATGGCGCAGAATAGACCGATATGATGGTGGTCTGGTAGCGCAATATAATATCCATTCTCAGAGTTCTAATTTTACTCAGCCAACTGATTATATTAAAAAGCCAAGCGAGCAAATGATCCATATCAAAACAAGATTTGGTGTAGATCAAATGATAAGCGAAGAACATACCATGTTGGTTGTAGACACAAAGGGAAGTCTTAAAAGGCTTAAGGCAATTGATTTTTATAACGATAATAAACGTTTAAAATACGGTACAAAGCTGAAAATCCCTACTACATTTATTTCAAATCTAGGGGGCGGGATTGATTTATCTGAATATGAAATCAGGTTAATGGTTGCTTTTATTGCAGATGGTAGCATTGTCAAAAGCTCTGCCGAGAAAGGTAAAATCAGCGTTTCAAAAGAAAGGAAAAAACGAAGAATTGAATTTTTATTAAAAAAATGTCACATAGATTTCAAAATTCATAAAGATGCTGGTAGTTGTAAATGTTTTTATTTTAGACCTCCAATTTTAACAAAATCATTCAAACAATTTTGGAAATGTTCTTTTGAGCAAATGAGAATTATTGCGGATGAATGTTTGAATTGGGATGGGCAAAGGCGTAGCGACAATTTACCAAATTACTTTTATTCTTCAGAAAAAGAATCGGCGGATTTTATCCAATATTGTTTTTCAGGGATTGGGTATCCAGCATCAATCACTGTAAGAAGTAAAAGAAGTCATAAAACTGAATACATTGTTAATGTTAGGAAAAACAGTCGCCATAAAGCAATTGGGATCGGCGGCAAGAACTCTCATAACAATATTTCTATTGTCCCGAATGAAGATGGATGGAAATATTGTTTCTCAGTGCCTGATGGCTTTCTTGTATTAAGAAGGAATAACTGTATTTTCATTTCAGGGAATACTGGTAAATCCCTCTGCGCCGTTGCCGTTGCCGGCGAAACCCAAGCCAAGCGCACACTGATCATCTGCCCGAAATCAGTCGTAAACGTATGGCCTAAACAATTCCGTATTCATTCCAATCTGGAATGGAATGTTGTGCCATTGGCGAAAGGCAGTATTGCCAAACGTGCTAGGCAGTTAGAACAACAGTTGGACATTTCACAGACTAAGGGAGAGCCTTTGGTTGCTGTACTCAATTACGATTCCTGTTGGCGCGAGCCTCTCAAGACAGCCCTGCTCAAGAGTCAATGGGATTTGTTAATCCTTGACGAGTCACAGCGAATTAAGGGTAGTAGGGGCAAAGGGTCGGCCAGTCGATTCATTGGTATTGAGCTATATGACATTCCCCGTAAGATAGCTCTGTCTGGCTACCCGATGCCCCATTCTCCTATGGATCTGTTCGGTCAGTTTCGTGCCCTCGATGTTGGCATCTTCGGATCGTATTATGGCAAGTTCGAGTCCAGATATGCTGTAAAGGGTGGATATGGCGGTTATCAGGTGATCTCCTATCAGAATATGGACGAGTTCACGGATCGGTTCAATATGCTGGCGTATCAGGTAAAGAAGGAAGAGGCGCTTGAACTGCCGCCAGAAGTTGATGAGATGATCCCGGTCGAACTGGACGCGGCGTGTATGAAGATCTACAAGAAGCTGGAGAAAGATTTCTATGTTGACCTAGAAGAAGGTGAGATGACGGCTGCAAATGCAATGGTGGTATTATTAAGATTGCAGCAGATTACATCTGGATTTGGCAGGACTGAGAGCGGTGAGGATGTGTTCGTGTCGTCGTGCAAGATTGATGCTTTGCATGATATTTTAGATGATTGCGCCAAGCCGGTGGTTGTATTTTGCCGATTCAAAAACGACTTAAGGGAGGTGAGGAAACTTGCGGATAGAACCGGATTACGTATGGGCGAAGTTTCTGGCTCCAGGAACGACCTTACGGACGAGGCTACAATGCCTGAGAATATTGATTTGCTATGCGTACAAATCCAGTCTGGAGGCGTTGGGATTGATCTTTCTCGTTCTTCTCTTGCTGTTTATTTTTCTCTTGGATATAGCTTGGGAGATTATCTGCAAAGCCGGTCACGGTTGCATCGGCCTGGGCAGAAGAATAAAGTCACGTTTATCCACCTTTTAGCTAAGGACACAGTAGACGAGAAGGTTTATAACGCATTGATGGCAAGGAAGGAAGTGATTGATTTTATTATGAAAAGTAAAAACACCTTGACATCGGCGTAATAATGAATTACAATTGTGTTTTAACTTTGAGGATGGCAAATGAAGCCCATACAACAGTTCGTAGCCCTGACGAAAGAAAAACGAAAACTAGAGGATCGTGTCAAAGAAATCAATAAGGAAATCGCAAGCTTGGAGGAATCTGTTCTCAAGTATTTTCAAGAGCAGAATCTGGATAAAGTACGGTTGGAAGGGATGACCGTTTCCTTGAAAAGCGAGATATGGGCACGCAAAAGTCCAGATTGCCCTATTGAGGAAGCGATAAAAGCCCTTGAAGAAGTCCACTTGGACTCTTATACTAAGCCTTCGATAAACTACCAAGGGCTTAGTGCTTATTTCAGAGATGACGAGACACGATACCCGGAGTTTCTCAAAGGCAAGATTGACTTAAACAAATATTTTAAACCTGTAGCTAGGAGTGTGTGATGAACGAAAAGACAGCCTTAGTTAAATCAGAATTTGCATTATTCAAACAAGACCCAGATGAAATGTCAGCGGCGATCCATGAAAACATGGGTAACGTCGCTATCGGAAGATTCGATCTGCAAAAGATATTGGTTCCTTCCGGCACAAGTGGTTCGTTTTGGTCTGTGGCGGGGGCTGAAGGTGAGAAGTCAGTCAAAGATATTGAGGCAATAATAGTCAAATGGCATGATGCTAGACAGTATTACATCAAGTCGATGAATGAAGGCAGTTCAGGAGAGCCCCCAGACTGCGCTTCTGATGATGGCGTTCAAGGATACGGAGACCCCACTGGATCAGGCAATATTAAAACATTCGATTGCGCGAAATGTCCTCTGGCCCAGTGGGGGTCTGGTAAAAAAGGCCGGGGGCAAGCATGTAAACTTCAACGTGTTCTGTATATTGTCACGCCTGATAAGTTTCTGCCGATGGTTTTACAAATCCCGACTGGATCTTACAACGAAATAAAGAAGTTTTTTCTCAATATGCTATCTGAGGGGATTAGCTATTATTCCGCTATCGTTTCCTTCGGTCTTCAAAAGACTGCAAATCCAGACAATACAGCATATTATGTTGTGGTCCCTAAAATGGTACGCAGGTTAAATTCAGATGAAAACGAATTCATTAGTAAGTATGTGAAATCATTCAATGGAATGCAGACCGATCTAAAATAACCTCATAGCAAAGTGGAGGCTCTGTGAGCGTTATTATTCCGCAAAATACCTCTGCCGTTGAAACTCTTGCAGAAGTTAAAGCTTGGATTTGCTGGAAACTAATCAAAGGGGAAAATGGAAGAATCGAGAAAGTCCCCTATGATCTTACTGGCAAGTACAAAATTTCCATCAAGAAACCGGAGAACCTGTCAACTTATGACGATGTTTGTCAAGCTCTGCTCAATGGCGATTTTAAAAGCGGCGGCGGTGCAGGATTCGTTTTCACGGAAGAAAGTGAATTCTGCGGTATCGACCTTGACAAGATCCGCGACCCCAATACAGGCATCCTCAGTAAAGCCGCCAAAGAACAAGTTGATTTCTTCAACTCATACACCGAAGTCTCACCATCCCAAACTGGCCTTCACATCATCATCAAAGCTAAGAAACCGCAAGGTTCCAAGTGCCGATCTGGGTTCATGGAAATCTACGACAATCTACGATTCTTCACCATCACAGGGATGCACCATGAAGGCACGCCGCAAACCGTCGAAGACCGGCAGCAACAACTCAATGAGTTCGCCTCCAAGTACTTACAGCCCACTAAGGAGGAGAGTAAGCGTATCACGGTGGAAGGTGAGTTCAAGTATGATGAGTCACTACAACCCCCAGAAGACAAGTTTGAGGCAGCGTATGCCAATGACAATATCTTCCAGCGCACCTGGGACCGTAAACGGGACCGGGAACTTGAAGACAAGTCAGCTTCCGGGTATGACTACCAGCTTGTCAGCTTCGCAATCAGAGCGGGATGGACACCTCTGGAATGTTTCGCCCTCATATGCTCATGGCGGCGCAAACACGGTGAACTCACACCTAAGTTCCTACCCCGCGAAGATTACCTGTTCAAACGTGTCTATGCCAACGCAATGGCATGGCATGAGAAGAACAAGACCCCCAAGAATGAAACATTTGAAGTGGCACAAGGGGAAATCAGGAACGCGACCGGCATCCTCATCGACAAGATTGTCAAGATGGGGCGTGCTCCAGGGACTTATTTCCTTGTCATTAATGGCCAGAGAATTCACATTGGTGGATCATCGGAACTACTCAACCAGACCTTATTCCAGCAAATTATTTACGATTACGCGCATCAGTCAGCGAACCAACTCAAACGATCAGAATGGCATGCAATTACAGGGAAGTTCCATACGATCACGGAGTATGAACCAAACTCGGATCTGGATCATGATTCAGGGATTAAAGAACTCATTGTTGGGTATTGGGAAAAAAACGGCATTGAACCTGGGGATGACTCGGATTGGAAGAAGCAGGCCAACAATCAAAAGCCATTTTCAAGAGAGGATTGGCTGTACCTCAACATGGATGATTATAGACGGTATCTGCTAAATCAGTGCGATATCAAGCAAGAACGTGATGAGACAAAGAAGCAACTACTTAAAGTTAAATTTGAGGGATTCAGGGTTTGTATCAGAAGTGGTAAGAAAGTCGCCACCAAGAGATATTGGCGTATTCGACAGGAGCATTTCTTTAATGAAGAATTTATACCAAGTGTTGGGACCCCCAGGGACTGGCAAGACGAGATTTTTGACGAAGCGAGCGGCCAAGGGAGCAGCGGAATACGGAACGAAGGGAGTCCTGATCTGCAGCCTGACAAAAGCGGCGGCGCATGAGATTCAACATCGGGCTGATATGATCCCTGATGAAATGATCGGTACATTGCACGCCCATGCTTACCGCGCGCTCGGTCAACCGACAATTGCGGAATCGAAATCCAAGGAATGGAATGAAGAATATCCGCAGTTCAAAATCGGCGGCAAAGCCAGCATGGACGACGCGGGTGAAATGACAGGAGATGACCTATTAGGGAAACTCAGTCAATACAGAATGGCGATGGTTGATACCGATAATTGGAGCAATGACGTAAGGAACTTTAACGATTATTGGGGGCCGTGGAAGCAGAGCAATGGCTATATGGACTTCACCGACTTGATCGAAGAAGCGATCCACAGCGTTGACAAGGCTCCAGGAGACCCGTCATTGATGCTTGGTGATGAAGCGCAGGACTGGTCCAAGCTGGAGTTTGAGTTGTTCTGTGAGAACTGGGGCAAATACGCGGATAAGGTGATACTGGCGATGGACGCAGATCAGTCTTTGTACCAATGGAGAGGTGCCGACCCCGAGTACTTCATTGATCGAAGGCTCCCACAGGAACGGGTTCACGTCCTGTCCCAGTCTTACCGTGTGCCTAAACTTGTTCATGACTTCTCACAAACCTGGATTCGCAAGATCAGGAACCGCATAGACGCGGACTACAATCCTATGGAACGCAAAGGTCTGATCCGAACCATGTGCGCCAGATACCAAGACCCTGAACGGGTTGTGGATGATATTCACATGCAATTGGATAGAGGTAAATCATGCATGATACTAACCACATGCGGGTATATGTTGAAACCGATTATTCATGCTCTGAAGGAAGAAGGCATACCTTATCACAATCCTTATCGCAAGCAGCAAGCTTATTGGAATCCCTTGCAGAGAAAATCAAAAGCGGTGATGCCGGTGGATCGGGTAGCTTCGTTTTTAAATCCGAAATGGGGGAAACGCCTAAAATCAGTTATACCGTGGTCCCGACAAGAGATTACAAATTGGATAAAAGCACTAAGAGCGAATGATATTCTTAAAAGAGGAGTTATGGCAAATCTTGAAGATATAACCGCTAAATTCGATCCCAATAATCTCGGTGCATTCCTCAGTATGTTCAATAATCCTGAAGATGGGCACAGGGCATTGTTCATGGACTTGCAATGGTTTAGAGATTCATTACAAAGCAAGCATGAGAAAACACTTGGCCCGATTATACACGCAACACAAGTTTATGGCGAACAGGTTCCGTTTGAAACACCACAAGTGATAGTTGGAACGATTCACTCAGTGAAAGGCGGGGAAGCGGACTGTGTATACATCTTCCCAGATGTCTCTTATAAAGCATGTAAGGGAATGGGAGAGCACCAACGGGCACAGGATGCAATGCGAAGAGTATTCTATGTTGGCTTCACTAGAGCCAAGGAAGAGCTGGTGCTGTGCGAACCGTCAAGCAATCTCTATATGGAGTTGAATTGATGCGTAACTGGAACAACAATTCAGAGGTTAGGATTTATAAACCGATCAAAAGCGGTAAAGCTACCATGGTAATTGAAGGTGTAAAATTACGTTTAGACCGGATACATTATCCAGAACTATTATTGCAAGGTGAATTTGTTTTTAACGGTAGAAATCAATCATACAATTTAACAAAGTTTCGTACCAATCTTGTCGCTATATGTGGAGAAACAAAACAATGCACTATATGTGGAGATAATTTTGAAGCGAGATACAATAGCGTGGTTAATTGCAAGAAATGCCGTAACGCTATTACCAATAAAAAGTACCGTGAAAAATACAAGAAGAACGCTGTAAGAGAAAGGGCCAAAGAGAAGATAGCCTGTAAAAAACGAAGAGAGAAATTGGAGGAACTGAAACGTGAAAGGAATAATTCTTAGTATATTAATAACCGGATGCGGTCTTATCCCGCTGAAACCATTGGTTCCGCTTGGGTGCCAGGATTTAACAGCTGTTTGTGTATGTGATAATCGTGGGCAGAACTGCTATTGGCAGTGGATATGTACAAAATGAATGAATCTAAAATAACCAATAATATTTTAAAGTGGTTGAATTCTCTTCAATATTGCAAAGCTGAGAAATTGTTCAACGGCGGTATGTTCGTAAAGAAAGGAATGCCGGATATTTATGGTTGCATGAACGGGCGTATGTTTGTTATCGAGGTTAAAGTGGTGGGGAAAGCTCCAACGGAATTACAATATAAACGTCTAAAGGAATGGCAGGAAGCTGGTGCTCTTGCTATCTGGGCGAATTCACTAGAGGTAGCGCAAATGAAATTTAAAAATGCGGGGTGGTTGTGAGCAAAAAGAAAGTCCTTAGGCCGCTTAAAATAAAGGCTCGCTGCATCTCTGCTGGTCCAGAGATCATTGAGAACATCAAGTACGCGATGTCTCTCAGACTTCCAGAGATCTTCCCTGCACCGTTGGCACACGATGGAACTGTAGCGCTTGTAGGCGCTGGCCCAACTGTCAAGAACCACCTTGAGGACATCAAGCGGCATCAGGAACACGGGCAACCTGTTGTTTCAATCAAGGGATCGCATGACTGGTTAATCGAACAAGGCATCATTCCCAACGCTTGCACAGCGGTTGATCCGCAGAACAATCAGATGCGCTATTTCCATAAGAAGGACAAGCGTGTGACTTACATGTTGGCATCGCAGTGCCACAAAGACTTCCTGGACCACTTCGTGCATGATGAGCCGAAAGTTCCGGTCTTGCTCTGGCATTGCTTTGCCGATGTCGGAGAGAAGGAGATTATCAAGAATCGACCATTGGTATTGGGTGGAACGACTTCTGGCCTTAGAACTCTCTACCTCATGTATATGTTGGGTTTCAGACAGTTCCATCTCTATGGTTTCGATTCCTGTGGCAATACCGGAGTCAGTGGTCACATATCACATGAGAAGATGATTGAGGTGTACGCCGGTACAAAGGGGCCGTATTATGCTACTCCTGCGATGGTGAAGCAGGCTGAAGAGATGCAGATGATACTCAGACAACTGAAAGATGTGAACATGTCAATACACGGCGAAAGTTTCATGAGCGCTGTTATTTCAGAATTGATACGTAAATCACAAGAGGCACAGAGAGAACATGATAATAAGCTATCTTCCAAAACCGGACCCGAACAGGGCATCGAGCCGATACCGGATCATCATCCCGAGCCATGAACTGCAGAAACTGGGTCATGAAGTCAACCTAACGGGGAATCGTCTGCATTCAGATTGGGTCGTTGTCAACAAGGCGGTTGGCTTGGATCTTAGAGAACTGCAATGGCGGGGATGGGGTAAGATTTGTCTGGACATGTGTGACAACCACTTCATCACAGAGCATGTGGATGTCCACATGAAGGCTGCGTGCATGGCTGACATGATCACTTGCTCAACCCAGGCAATGGCAGATGTTATCACGCATGAGTTAGGGGTTATTCCTAAAGTGATTGACGATCCTCTTGAAGTTGAGATTGTGCCATCCAAGCCATTCTACGATATGAAGAACCCGGCGATCTTCTGGCATGGCAACAATCTGAGCGTGCCGCCGCTGCTGGAAACCGGAAGAATTATTGAAGACTTGCATCATAAGTTCTGGATTGATATTTGTAACGATACTTATGAGTTTAAGGGAATTGGGGCAGATCAGTACAACTGGAGTGAACCTTACACGCAGGAGGGAACACTGTCTGGTCTGTCCCATTCAGATGTCTGTATTATCCCCACCAGAGATGACAACTGGTACCGATGCAAGAGTCCGAACCGACTCATTAACGCAGTTGCCAGAGGCGTGTTCGTTATCGCCGATCATTTGCCCGCCTACGAACCGTTCAAGAAATGGATGTGGGTTGGCAATATAAGAGATGGACTGCATTGGTACAAAACTCAAACAAGTGAGGAAATATGCCAGCGAATAACAAAATGTCAGGAGTATATACAAAGGAACCATGCACCGGAATTGATTGGCAGGATGTGGCAGAACGCCCTATCCGATTAAATTTGGGATGCGGGGACAGGTTGTGGAAAGATTTCATCAATGTAGATATCAAGGTTCCGCACAAGGAAGGGTATCTTTGGTGCGAATCTGATATAACGAAGCTGGATTGGATACCTGATAATTTCGTTCAAGAAGTAACTTGTATTCACGTAATAGAACACATCCCCAGATGGAAAACTGAATGGGCATTGAAAGAATGGTATCGAGTTCTGGATAAAAATGGATTGCTGGTGATTGAATGTCCTGATTTAAATAAGATAATTGATTGCTTTAATAGTTATTCATGGTCTTGCGATAAGAAATTACCGGATGGAAGAACTGTCAATATACTTTCAGATTGTATGGCTGGATTGTACGGCGATCAGAAATCAAAAGATCCTGCAATGGAACATAAGTGGTGCTTTAGACCGTTGGAGATGTTTGAATTGCTTAAGTCGGTAGGGTTTGATGAGGTAGTAGTTTATGCCGAACCGAAGTTCCATAGGCCATTCCGTGACATGAGAATTGAGGTGAGGAAATGAAGAAATTTGATAAAATTGTTCCAGCTTCCGATGAAAAAATATCTAAACTAGAAAAAGAACTTAACGAATTCTGCGATAAAATACTTCAAGTAGAACCTTTAATTACTACAGATAAAACTACGCTTAAAGATTACGAAAAAGATTTAGACGAGATAAAAGAGCAAGTTGAATTAATCTACAGTGTAAATATTTCCCATATAATAGAATCTCCCCTTTATGAAATATTGGAAATAATATATGAAAATAAAACAAATGATATTCAAAAAAATCACAACATTAAAAATGGTAATGTAAAAAGGATTAAGGGAATGAAATGAAAATAAAAATTAAGGAAGAAGCTCACGAACTTAAAAAAAGAATAAGAACAGCTGAAAGATGGATTCCTTATTATGAAGAACTCAATACCTTGACAGCTGAACAAAAAGGTAAGCTTAACGAATATAGAGATGATCTTGAATATTGTAAACTTGAGCTAAATAAAATTAATAGCAGCATCGCTAATTACTGGAAATAAATATGATCAAAATCTTCATCGGTTATGACAGGCATGAGCGTGTGGCTTACAGTGTTGCGGCTCACAGTATTCTCAAGCGCGCATCTCAACCTGTCAGCATTATACCGCTTTATAAGCACAACTTAATTGACAAAATGTGGAGACAACGCCATGCATTGCAGAGCACCGATTTCTCTTTTAGTCGATTTCTCACCCCATATCTCTCTGATTTCGAAGGCATCTCTATCTTTATGGACTGTGACGTTGTGTGCATGGCCGATATATATGAGTTACTCAAACTTGCACAATCAAACCAAAAAAAGGCTATATGGTGTGTCAAGCACGATTATACACCGAAGACCGAGCGGAAATTCCTCAACCAGCATCAAAGCGTGTATCAGAAGAAAAACTGGTCTAGTGTTATGGTGTTTCGAAATTCGCTTTGCACGCGGCTTACCCCATCCTATGTCAACATCGCGTCGGGACTTGATCTCCACCAGTTTAGATGGTTGGAAGATGACAATTTGATTGGTGAGTTACCGAAAGAATGGAATTGGTTAATAGGGGAGTATGAAAAGAACGACAATGCAAAGTTATATCACTATACTTTGGGAACTCCCTGCTTCCCGGATTATAAAGAGTGCAACCACTCTAAAATATGGTGGGATGAATATCTGGATATGATTAGTTATTCTAAAGATAAGAAGTGATCAACAATCTCCGCAGTACTGTTCGAACACATGCTGATTCTCCTGATCCCATGCGATTAATTGCAAATAGTCCTGATAGTGGATTTGATACATAGCACCATCACAAGTGCTTGGGTAAAGGACTGGCAACTGAACAACCCGCTCCGCATGTGCTCGGCTCAACCAAATGAATACACAGAGCGCAATGCCGATTAATACCCAGAACACCTTACCAAGCGTTTCAAGACTCATTTTTCACATTTTTCTTCATAAATCCTATTGTTGATAACTACTTTCCGCAACCCGCTCAATACTTCCTCTGTAGCATTCTCATTCAACCATTTCTTGGCTTCTGGAGCAAATTGCACAGGTTCGTACAATACACAAAAGTTTGAAAGGTATGATGTGTGACTACAACCTGTCAATAATATCACGCCTAGACATATTGCGAGTTTCCTTTTTGATCCTGTTTTTAAGCTCAATATCTTCATGCATTTCCTTGCCGGAGCGTTCTATCTCTTCAAGGCGACCTTGATTCTTTTTAGTTTTACCATAAGCCCAAATCAGCAAAGCAATGATAGCAACGCCACCGCCTATTAGAGCAAATGTGGTCATTTAACAACGATTCCTTTCGCAATGCCAGCACGCAAGAAACCGATTCCAAAAGCTTCAAGTAATGTATTCAGATGTTCACTACCAACAAACTGAACCAACGTCATATCCCCTGTAACCATATTTACGATAGAAACCATACTCATTAAAGCTGCCACTATGTAAGTCTTTTTACCCTTTAACCAATCCATCTTCCAGTCCCTCACTCAAAATTAATAATATAGTCATTGTAATGCTTTATAAATTCTACCTCAGTTCCTTTGCCCTTAAAAGTATTATACGCAACTTTCCACATATGCGCCATGCCGGGCACATCATTCTTATCCGGCAACGGTTCTGGACTTCTATAATAAACCAATCTAGCGATAGCCGTTGCGTAGCACAGGTTGGAAATAAGATCCTGTTCGATAGGTAACGAGCTTCTTAATTGGTCTACCTTATCACGCAATGGAGTACGGTACTCCAGGTAAGATTCGTAAATATCATAAAGTGTAGCTGGTTCTACTTGGTATACCCCTTTGGCTGGACCGTCGTATAATTGCACTAGGTAAGCTAACCCGGATTCCTGCACAGCTGTGCCAATGAGCAAATCTTCAGCCACCTTGGAATACATGCCAATATGCTCTAACGTTGGCTGGATGATGTGTCTGCGGAAATGTTCTGGATTGATCATCTCTCTGCAATCTGACGAGTTATCATTTAACAACCTCCTCCCCTTTAAACCCAGCTTTATCGAGAAGCCGCTGGGTGTCGTTTCCCAAATCCTCGCCCTTTAAAGCGGAAGCCGCCGCAGGGCTGAATAGAGATTTAAGCGATCCGCGTAACGGCTTGTTAAGCACAGCCAACACCAGGTCCTGCGCAAACTTCGGGTCTTTCATCGCCTGCACAAGAATGCGCCTTCTCGTCTGGCTGGCAATGGCTTCGGCAGTTTTAAATGAAGACTGCAATACGATAAAGTCAGCCCTGACAAAACCGCGTAAAGCCGCTCTTGCACCTGAAAGCAGCTCACGCACTTTTGGCGACTGTATCTCTTTTGAAAACTCAGAAGCCTTGGCTCCAGCCCCTGAAGTTGGCGCGGCACGGCCTAATGCTGTTGCGAACACCTCGAGGTTCTTCATGTGCTTTTTGCCGAGAACGGATGTCAGTATCCTTTTAGGGTCGGCAATCAACCGCTGAAAATAAGGTAAATTGAATAGATGCTCGCCAGGGATATTGCTTGATCCGAACGCCACGCCAGCGCTTGTTTTCTGAATGATCCGGTCAACGACAAGATCTTTAAACCCCTCGAATTCCATTGAGTTTTTCTCAAGGCCGCGAACGAAACGCTGAATCTGAGCTGGTTCGTTCACCATCGAATCAATAAACCCCTCGGGATTGTTCGTGTCGGCGAAAGACTTAAACGCCTGCCTCTTCAAATCCGCCATATCTTCGTGAATATCGCCGATGCTTTCCTCGGCGTATTTAATCGAAGTTCTTATATCTTTAAAGTCTTCTTCCAGCCCATACGCCTTGATCGCATCATCGTATTTTTTCTGGAAAGCGATAACTTTCTTTGGAATAATCTTTCTAGTTTCAGGGTCCATAGCAGAAGCTCTTAACCGCCTTGAGAACTCACGCCGGATCAGCTGCTGTGCCTCTGGAATGTCTTTAAAAATTTCACCGTAATAATCGGCGGCGCGGAATGCGCGTTTGCCAGTGCGGATGAACGTATCCATGATGTCTTCAGTCGCAATCTTAAAATCGCCTTGCCTCCCTTTCTTAAACAGAACTTCGATCTCGGCGTTTTCATACAACTTACCCATCGTAATACGCATTTTTTTGAGCTGTTTTAAGGCGACCGCCTTATCAGCAGAAACGTCCGTTCGCCTCGACATTGTCTCATAAACACTGTTAATCCCTGACTTGATTTTCCCAAGACGGCGTACTTCGTCCATCTTCCCGGATTTCCCGGCTTCGCGCATCGCTTCCGACACAGAAGAGTCAATCTCATTTAACACAAGGAACCGGCTGTGTGTGAGATTTTCAGGAACCTGTCGCGTCTTTGGAGCAGCGCCAAGCGCTTGGTCAAGTCCCCTTGGTTCCTGCACCGTAGTTGCACGCCTGCCCTTAAACGAGTTTCTTAATCTTGCCGCTATCGAAGTTACCGAATCCGGCAATGGCTTTAACGGATCTTGTGTCGCCGTTGCCTTTGACAAAGACCTTAAAAGCCCCCTAACATCTTCCGGGCGAATTGGCACGTCACCAAGTGAGTTATATCCGTCGCGGATTGCATTTTGAAGGGCTGTCTTTGAACGGGTAAGCAGGTTTCTCGCGTCTTCGGCAATGTCCAGTACCTCATCTTGCCCACCAGCCTTTAGAATGCTCTTCGTCATCTGACTGAGAATTGATTCTATGTTATTAGAATGCTCTGTCTCCATCTTCTCAACGGCGGACTGGACTGTTTCTTGGTACTTATCTAATTGTTGGCCTTGCGGTCTGCCTTGAATCGTAGTTTTAGGGTTGATTGCGTTTGAAAACTCAATAATAGATTTTTTAGTTTTCTCATCCATAGCCACGGTCTGACCACGCAACCCAACCTCACGTGCGGTTGCCGCTAGCTCTGGGTTCTTTGTCGCCTGATCAAGCGTAAATTGAGTGCCTGGAACATCTCTCTGCACGTCCTCTGTGATCTTAAGGTTTTCTCTGATAAGAGGATCGCGGTCAAACTCATTGGACAAGTACCTGCCAATTACATCCTTCGCCTCCTCTTCGCTACCTGCCCTGAATTTAACAATACCGCCAATGCCTTTAACAAAACGGGTTGCTAATGGCAGCCCAAACGACGTGACGAGTTCACCGAAAGCCCGCCCCAACTCTCCAAAATCTTCCGCCAACATCTCCCCGGTAATGCCAGCCGGAGCCGCAATAGCGCTTTCAAGCTTAATAAAAGCTCTTGGATTTTTAGAAGCGTCCACCAGCGCTCTTTTAAATGAGCCAAGTTGTCTTAACTGGACAGGATTTAAGCTAGAAGAAATGATCTTACCTGACTTGATTAGGATGTTGGCGGGGATCTGTGTTGCCCCAACAAGGTTGGCCCCGCCAAGAAGGTTCTTTTGTGTTTCAGGAAGTGTGTCGCGGTTAATTTGCAGATTTCTCCCCGCTTCCTGAACTTTTTCTCCGGCTTGACCAATCAGAGATTTCCCGAATGGGCCTTCAGGCAAGATGTCCATCAAACCACCAGCAGCTTCCATCGCACCACCAACAGTCGTTTTTATCGTTTCGTCCACAGCCTGAGCCGTTCCTAGCGGCGGGAATATGTCTGACTCCTCAACAATACCGTCGTCAACCAAGTCTCTCGCAAATCGAAGCTGTTGCTCATTCGGCTTTGGTCCTTCACCGCTACGAGCCTTTAAAAAGAAGTCGCGCATCTTCAGCGCGTTCTCTTTACTTATCGTGCGTTTTGGAGGCTTCTCTATTTTGGTTCCGGTGGCCGCCATTAAAATAATTCCTCCACTCTATTGTTAAGAGTTTGCGATTCTTTTGGCTTTGTTTTTTCTTTTATATCTTCAGGTAAAATCGGGTTGCCTTTCTCATCAATTACCAATGAAGAAGAATCAGACATTGCCCCCACCCGGCTTCTGCGCTTGCCTAGAGTGTCAGCCTTAAACTTCCTGTCCGATCTCAGGACATTAAGACTTGTTTTTATAGTCGATCTCAGTTGTTTGGCTTCTGAAATCTTAATCATCGGCTTAACACGCTCAAGATCTTTATCCGACAAGGCTCTTCCGCCACCTTCGGAAGCCGCAACTGCGACTTTGTACATCGTATAAGCATATTCAGCATAAAACGAAGCCGAATCAGGGGCCAACTTATCCACAATTCTGGCAATAGACGGGTTCTTGGAAAACTCAGAGAAGAAACTTTCGCGGTCAAAAAACAGCCCCTCAAACCCGTCTAAGGCTCCAAGAGTCGTTCCAAGAGCTTGGCTAAATCCGCCAGGGACAGTCAATATGCGGTTTATCTCCTGATCTGTCCTGCTTTCCAACTGGTTGCGGAATAGCCCTTCCAGAGCATTGACAGCTGAACCAATCTGAAAAACTTGCTGTTCTAATTTGGCTTTAGAGGACCGCTCAAGGCCAACTCCGGCTTGATCTTTTGCAACAAGACTACTTGGGATCAACCCTCGCTCATCGTCAATAACGTGCACACGACCAGTGAGTTCTCCGGTTTCCGGGTCGTATTCGGTTACGAAAACCCCAGTCCCGGCAGAGTCACCGTTTTTGTCAATCAATGCTTTTGCCGCTGAGACATTGACAATCTTGTTTGTTTTGCTTGCCGCCTTGCCAATATCTTTACGGATTTTACGTTGTTGCTCTAAAGGCAAGGCAGTAAACTCTTCCATTGAAGCCACTCCATTAGAAAAAAGAATGTCTTTCGCGGCGGTAGACACGTCAATTGCCGTTTTATCATCTTTTAGAATTTCATCGGCACGGAGATTTGCTATCTGGTCATCGAGCTTGGCATTACGCTCATCTTTGATCGCTTTGATTTTCTCCGCTCGTGCCGCTTCTGTGAAAACAGGCGAATTTTGCAACGCGGCCTCTGTCGCTGCAGCCTTGCGAGGATTGGTTGCACGAAGAGCGTTGATCTCACGGCGAGCTTTAGCCAAAGCCTGAATTTTCACCTCTTCTTTTTCAGTAGAAAGCCGCGTAGAGTCCAATGCCTCAATTGCTCGTTCGAGCTTGCTTTTTTTGCTTCTGCCTTCAGTTGCAGGCTCCGGTTGCCTTAGAAGTTCTTCCGCTTCTTTTCTTAGAGCTTCCGCACCCTTTCTATCGTCCTCCTCCAGCCCTTCCCTTGTCTCTCGATCAGTGACAAACCCTTCATTCGTCACATCAGTAAACGCATCAAACCCGACCGCCTTACGCAGTTCTTCTCTCCGGGCCAGGTCTTCTCCCCTGAACCCTCGCGCCTGCTGTGGTTGTATTTGTGCTGCGCTGCCAGCAAGAATCCCGGCATCTGCGGTTTCAGGTTCCTGTAATAACTCAAATGCCTTGGAAACAGCAGCCTGATTATTAATAAATGCTTTCACACCGGCTGGAGAAGATAAAAGACCCCTTACCGCATCAATCGCAGTCCTAGGGTCGTTTGCCTGAAACCCGGAAGGAGGCGAAGCCTGTGCAAATGGTGACTGCGCAAACGGATCTGACCCAGCGAAATTAAAAGTGTTCTGGTTTTTCCCCACACCGCCGAAATTAGACAAAATAGCTTCCACCTGCTGCCGCTGCTCTTCTTCTAAACGCTTCCTTTCCTGGCTCTGCAACAAAATCTGGGTAATCGCATCCGAGTTCCTACCAAATCCACCCAATGCGGAAGGTTGTGCCCTACCTCCTGTAGCAATGACTTCAGCCATATCTAATCTCCATTATTTAAGTGCAACAGCAGTTCCGATTTTGGCAAGATCGCCGAATATGCCTTCAGTTGCAGGAGTTCCAGGCAACTGAGTGATCTGTCCTTGAGAAGCGCCGATACCTTGATTGAGAATCTGAAGAAGCAACTGCGCTCTACGGTTAAACTCCGCCAATCCCTTATCAATGCCAAGTTGATCAATCAACCTTGGCAATTCATTGGCCTGCAACGTCTTGATCGTGTTGTCAATATCCTGTGTCGTGATCCGTTCCGCAGATTCCGTGGCCTGCAACTGCCGTGCACGCTCGTTGTTGAAATTCTGGAACGAGATATTCGTGGCAATATCACCAATCTGGCTAGCGATGTCCTTATCAGCAAGCCTAACTTGGTTCAAGAACGCACTAGATCCCGGACGATCAAAATTATCCGGGTTGCTTCGCAAAGTTTGACCAGCACGTTTGAATTGGCTGATCACACCGGGTAATGTCACTTCGTTAAACCTCTCGACAACAGGCCGTGTGGCTGCCTGAATCGCATCCTGAAGGAACGGGTTGGAGTCAGGCGACAGAAAATCACCGCTCAATGTCTTGCTCAATACATCCCGCGCCTGTCCCTGGAGCGGCGTTGACCCACCAGCCAGTGAGTTCAACCGTGCCAGGAAATCCTTTTCAGCCTGCGTCTGCGGTGCTACAAGCTGACCCCCAGCCTGGAATTCAGGGGATTGCAGAAACGGGGCCGATGTGTTCCCCGCACCAAACGATCTCAATAAATCCGCAAACTGATTGGATACTTCCGGTCTTAATTCTTTAAACGCCGGATCGGTTGTGTCGATAACCTGGGAAGGTGAACCATCAGATCCGAACAATGTGTCCCCGATAAACCCTGTAACGCTATCAAAAGCATCTGCTACGAATCCCATATCAAACCTCGAACTTGAATAAAGTTCCTAATCTTTTCGATTTCCCCGCTCCATTGAATAATCTCTTGAATACCGCATCCTTCTGTGATGTTGTGTTACTGGTCACGAATCCATTATAACCATTATCCTTAAACCATTCCACACCTTTGCCAATAAGGGCATTTCTCAAATTATATGAACCTTCACAGTAAAAATGAAACACTTGTGGTTGCGATAACAGGCTAGGTCTTATAATAACCAGCAATGCCTTCCATTCCATATCTTCCTGAGCGATGAAAATAATGGCATTCCCAGACAAGGCAATGCTTTGAAGCATTGGAACTAAATCTTCCAAGGGTGCGAACATATCATCCTTAAAGGCCTTGTCCATAAGCTGCAATACATCCATCATCCTGAAAACAAAGGGATTAATGACTTGTATAATGTTTATATCAGAAGGCTTTTCAGCCTTACCATTGCCTTCTATACCGCCGTCCATGAAAACTCCGATCCGTCAAATTCCAGTTCGTATACATCCCCGCCAGCGCCAATCAGATTGTTCACGCCATCAGTTTTGACATCGTGCCCAACTACTTTCTCAGAGTTGATTGTACCATTTTCTGAATAGATTCTGTAACCGTTTACAATGGGTTCCGTACCGACAAGCACACGCAATCCAGGTCTATAACTCAATTGAACCAGCCTGGTATCTCCGTTGCTGTCCCTGTCAATTAGATAAGTGTTTCCATCGACCCTATCCTTCAACAATACTCCGTAAGGCAGAACCGGAACCTGAGAACGGCCTAACGGTCCAATATCATACATCCCAGGTTGCAGGGAGAATGCAATTGCCGTCCCTATGGCTGGATTAAACGTATCCAGAGAAATTAATGAAAGTGGAACTATAACCTCTGTTCTGGCTACAACAGATGGAACGAACGTGCCAAATACCAACGCCCCGGTCTCGGCGCTTATATTTGCGCCTACTGTAATAGTAGGTGCGAAAGTAGAAATTGCAATAGCATCCGTAGCGGCAGTAACATTCGGAGATATTTGAACGGAAGGAACAAATGTATTAAATGTAAGCGTTCCGGCTTCACCAACAACATTCTTGCTAGCCTGAATTGCCGGTGAAAACGTCGTGAATATAATTGAATCTGTTGCACTTACAAGAACTTCTGTCGAAGAAGAATCCGGTGAAGCGATAGTAATTGCCGGTTCAAACTCGTTAATACTTACAGTCGCCAACACACTTATTACATTCTTGCCAACAGCCAGTATTGGAACGAATGAATTGATGCTAATAGCATCTGTAGTTACAACGTCAACGTTTACAGCTATCTGCACAACTGGAGCGAATGTATTAAATGCTAAAGAATCCGTTTCCGCTAAAACTATAGCGCCGGTTCCAATTTGGGGAACCAATTCGTTGATACTGACGGTGGCGATGACGGCGGCGATATTCGCACCCGCGCCAATGACAGGCTCGAACTCTCCAATAGAAACAGCGGCAGTAACAGCGGAAACTTCCGTGGAAGACGCCGCAGAAATACCCAGCCTGCCATTTACATCATTTGTGGAAATCCCGCCAACACTTGACTCAACCGCACTGACATCTTCACTGGTTTTTAATGTGGTTGTAAATTGTCCAGATTGTAGGTATAGCTTATCTGCGGAGTTCCCACACCAAGGAGTATTGGTGCCGTCCCATGAGATACCTTCTGGTGTGGCATCGACACCACCTACACTAACGCTTGTTTTTAACGTAGAAGTGAATTGACCGGACTGCAAATACAACTTGTCCGCAAAGCTGCCAACCCAAGGCGTATTCGTGCCGTCATAGGAAAGGTCTTCCAGAACACTGTCAATTGAACTAACACTTTGGCTGGTTTTAAGAGTAGAGGTGAATTGACCAGATTGTAGATATAATTTGTCTGCCTGCTCTCCTGCCCAAGGCGTGTTAGTGCCATCCCATGTAACGCCATTTAACTGTGTGTCTATAGCAGACAGGCTAGGGCTGGTGGCTTTGATTGTAGAGGTGAATTGACCGGAAGTGAGGAAAAGGGTATCGCCATTATTCCCAGCCCAAGGAGTATTCGTGCCGTCCCACTCAATACCATCAGGGGTAAGATTTGAGGCCGAAACATCTTCACTATCTTTAAGTGTTGATGTGAATTGCCCTGAAGTCAGATAGAGCTTATCGCCTGTATATCCTACCCAAGGAGTATCAGCCATGACTCATCTCCGAAAACGCCTTAACCACCTCGTTTAGCTCCAATTCGTTAAAATGGTTGCATGGGTAACTATAATGGCAATGAATGCGGAATCCGGACTTTTTAGCCCGTTGACAGAATGCAATGTCATTGCCAAATTCAACTCTTCCATCCTCATAATATGTGCGTTGAAACGGTGCCTTCCTCATCTCTGGGTGATTGAACACCCTTCGATTAATCAAGAAACATCCCGTTCCAACCGCATCAACTTCCTGTAACCCCTTCTTAACCGACCACTCATTAAATCCCTTCTTCTCCTCGTTCCATTTATATCCGTTCCAGTAAATTGGCCTCTCACCATTGCCGTTCCCAGTATTGTGGAATACCGGAGTTGGCAAGCCAACGATGTCTAAATCAAGCTCAACCAGATCAAGCGGATTATTTATAGGTGGGTTATCCGCATCAATGTTGAGCCAGAAATGATAACCGCCGTCCATAAAGTCATTGACAATATGGTGCAGATTATTTTCATACGGCCTGTGAGTTGGCCGTATCAGCGTCACTTCATACCTGCCATCCAGCAAAATATAGTCCGTTGCCCGGCAGACCAATTTATGAATCCATCCCGTATTCGGGACGCTACACAGGATTTTTAATCGTGACATTTGCGCTCGATTTCATATCCGCCCATTTCTTGCGGAAGTTTTTTTTAATCCCAGGCTCTGGATCATTAGGATCAATAGCCTTCCTGATCTTGACCTTAATATTGTCAATTTGTGTTTGATTCGCTCCCACCTTTTCCATCAAACCTAAAGTGTCACGCAAACCATCAACTATTTTTTGGTCTATGACCTCATCAGGCTCATGCCAATGAGCCTTGTTGTCATAGAACATTGATAACTCCGTTTCAGTTAGCCGTATACACTCACCAGGGAAGGCCGCAACCGCTTCAATCGCAAATTGCTCCGGGACTACCAAAACTCCCCATTGCTGGCCCCTTGGGGAATCAATGGTTTCTTCTTTGTGGCCAGAGGTTTTATCATAATGCCAGCCAAGCCCCTCCCTGTCCACAAACATAGACCAATCAATGCCCTTTAAAACTGGTAGAGTATTGAAGTCGGGATATTTTGCCGATCCATCAGATTTCAGGCCTATTTTCACCTTAATTGCTGTTAGTTCCATATAGCCCTCTTATGAAATAGTAAAAATACCGGAACCATTCCAGGTAATTTTAAATGTTGCAGAAGCATCAGCAGTCTTTTCTTCGCCAAAATCTACATTGAACATTAAATCTCCAGCCGTCGTTCCAGCTACAATCACACAATCAGTGGCAGGTCCAATCGCGCCAGTAGTGGCGCTCCATAAAGTATCACCCGCATCATAGGTAGCAACGCCAGCCGCCTCCGTAAACGATTCCGATGAAAGCGCACGCCCTGCCGGAACAGTAGTAAAGGCTGTGTACCCATTTCCATCAGCAATTTGGTTCGCTGAAACTTGGGACCATATCGAATTGGCGGAAGTTACACTATGCGCTGAATTCATTAATGCCGTATAAATGGCAGTAGTCCCAATTTGAATCGTGCCATCAGCTATTTTGGTAGCTAAGGCATTATATCTTTGTACTGTAACAGCCATTATCCTTCTCCTTAGTTATTTTACCTCGCCCCTGAAGCATCCCCTGATCATCGAGAGGAAGCCATTTCTTGCACTTAACACACACAATTTCAGTCACCCGGCCATAATGCCGCATCTTCTCATCAGGCTTTAAATGAACTGTGAACTCATAGCCAGCGCATTTCCCACATCTCACCTTCATCTCCCCAGTCTTTGGGAAAACAACAACAGGCGCAATATAAGGCACATTGCCTCGTTTAATAACCTCCATCAATCCGCTTCTCCACGTTATCCATTCTAGCCTCCATCTTCTGATGGCCCCCTGCCTTTAAATGATCTGATAAATTAACACTGTAATAATCAATTTTGTTTTCTATATTATTCAACCTGATATGGTATTCAATCATCTCCTTGCCTACTTCACCAAACCCATCTTTCATAAAAAGTTTGATTTCATAAATTTGCATAACAGCCCAAGCTGAAGCTGTGATCATGCAAATTAAAACAGCAACGCTAACTCCTGTATTTCTAGTTATGATTTCTTTCATATATTCGCATTCACACCTAAGTCATCCTCATCTTCCAAGACAATTAAAAATACTTTATGCGCCCCAGATCCAGCGGCATGATCTAAATTATAAGTAGTGCCAGGCAATACAACGATATCTTCTTTATACATTTTAGCGGAAACAGCCGCCCCACCATTCAATGGGAAAACTGTTACTACATCATCTCTTGTCATTGTTAAATCCACAGTTGCAGCGGATGCCTGTGCATATATCAATGTGTGTTTAACAGGGCTTCCACCGCCGACACTCACGTCAGAACTTAACCAATTAGCTGCCGCAGTAACAACAGTGCTGGTCCATGCTGTTGCCTTTATAGTCTTAGCCATTTTTATCTCCTATACTGAAACAGTGGCAATAACTTGAATATCACCGTTTTTAAATTTCACCTTTAAATCACCGTCTGAAGAATCTACATAAATAAATGCTTTTGATGCCGCTGATGCTGGGGCCGAAACTGAAGAAGTCAATGTAACGTACTCCATATTTTCAGAACCATCTTTCGGATAAACATTATTAAGCCTTCTGCCATACTCGGCAAACATGGAAAATAACTGCTTTGTAATATCGCCAATCCAATTCACCACCCCACCTAAGGTAGACGGTTTCGCTTGCGGTAAAAATGGCGATTCATTTACAGGACGCATAATGCTCCTTAATATTATCTATGGTTCCTTTCATTGTATCCCCACAGAATCTACAAGTGGTTCTCCAATCACTTTGCTGAAGGTTGTAGTCGTTTAATATTTCCCGATGCTCCATTGAAGCTCCTGACAACCTACGCAACCTTCTTTCAATAGCTAATCTTTTTTTATCGACTTCCGCCATTTGAAATGTCCACATCATATCCAGCTAATGAAAAAGGAGTCCCTTGCCCTGAAACTTCATACCTCAACTGAAAGTAACGAGCCGATTTAAACGGACTCACGAACCCGCCCTTATCTTCCGCATGGGTCAAATCATGTCCAAGTGTAGTAACGGCGACCATAGTGTCGTCGGCACTGTCGCCAACTTTTAAAATCACGTTCAAATCATACGAAGCGGCAGGAATCTTTTCGGTAAATGAATAAATACGCCTAATAAGTCCTTTCCGCCTACCATCAGTCGCAGGAACCTTCCCGTATTGAGCAAATGAATCTATGTCAGAACCATTTTGCGAATCCGCTCCGTTCAATATGAAAATATTCCCGTTCTCATCACCAAACAAATTAAATGGAAATGCTGCTTGGAAAAATCTGTCATCGAACCGATTGTTCTGACTTTGCCAAGTATCCGATATATCACTCCACTTCACCACTGACTGGCGCTCAAAATAACCAGTAGCCGTTGCTGGCAATTCTCTTATCGTATACGGGACAGGATCATCTCCAACGTTCTCTAAATAATGTTCAGAATAAGCCTTATTGGGTTGACCAGTAGAAATATCTCCAGTATCTGTGTTTAATGGAACAATCCATAATACTTCACCGTTTTCTTCATCAACATGCCCTTGGAAAAAATCAAACTTATTCGGGTTATGCACACGTAAAACTTCCAGCCAGACATGCGACCCTATTTCCTCTAAGGCAATACCATTAAACTCATATTGAGCATCAGGACCAAGGAACTCATGAAAATCACCAAAATCCGCCAGTGCGCGACCCGATTGAGTCCCGATCCCTGAAATTGCTGTGCGGAATACAAAAACAATCGGAGACCCAACAAACTGCGTTAATACAATGCTTCTATCACTATAAATAACTAGGTTGTCACCAAGAGGTTGGAGTAAATTAATCCCTGATATCCCATCATAAGCAACAAATTCACCAGCCAACCCATTGGTAAAATCTTCAGGCGCTCCAACATCTGAATTCTTAATCGTGGTCTTCTTATTGGTCCCACCTTCAGTTATATTTCCACATACCAACATCTCCTTGTAAAATGCTACCGTTTGGCATGTAAATCCTACCGCACTTACAAGTGTTACTTGGGTGTCTGTGCCATTCCATTTAACAATTGAATCAACACCGTTAGTTCCAAACCATAGATCCTGTGAAGACACATTGGCAATTGTATCCGAATCCCAATAATCAAATACATCACCAGTAAAAGTTCTGCGAATCGTATAAGCCGAATCACTCACTCCAGCAGAAATGGCCGATGTTAAAATCACCTCAGTTCCAGAAGTCACAGAACTTATCTCATACCACCTCGCATCAATGCTCACAGCACTTGTCGCACCAAAATGAACGAAATCACCAGCCACAACACTGGTCCATGCTGTTCCAGAACCAATAGCAGTCGTAGCACTCGTGGCAATTGAAACAGACCCAATTTCATAACGCGGATTTATGTAGGTCACACCTGAAGTTGAAGTATTGAACTGATACATATTCTCAGTCGTTGCAAACATTAAGATGACAGAACCATCGGAACGGAAAAACTGGTCTATCATTGTCACTGGGTCAGTCAAATTCTGACTCATAAACAATGAATAGCCCATATTGTCCCTGATGATTTTCCCATTCTTAATGCGCACATTCAAACAATCAGATAACATGCGCTTATCTAAAGCCACTTCTGGCCTGTCCAAATAAATGCCACGGTTTGGGCCTATGACTGAATTATTTCTAGGCATTATATAGAAGTGATGGCTAAATATTCAATATCAGCTGTCCCAGTTGGAGAGCCATTTTTCGTCCAGTTTAACTCAAATCCACTGCTAGTAATTGATACTGTAGCAGTTTGAAAATCAGAAGAAACCCCGCCTATATGAATAATTATATTGGACCCAGTATACCATCCTGGAGTGCCAGAATCTCTGCGACCAATACTTCCATGCGCCGTTCCATTACTACCGCCAAAACTCACTTTCTGGCTTGCGTTAACACCAGCAAATATAATCACACCTTTAACAGTATTAGTTGTACTGACGGATTGAGAACCGGAAGCCGTCGTTAAATCTCTAGTCGTTGCTCCAAATTCAACCCCAGTCCTTGAAAAAGTTTTAGCTGTAATACCAAGCAGATATGGGCTGAAACTCCGCATAGCCGATACAGTCGCTGCCGCAGCTTCAGAAGACGTTGCTGTAGTTGCCGCAACACCGGCACCTGAAGTAATGCCATCCAGTTTAGCTTCATCAGCAGAAGTAAAACGCCCCGTATCATGCCATGCCGCATCCACAGACGAATAGGCTTGAATAATTGGGATGGCAGAAGAAGCTGAAGTATTTATAAAAATACTGCCGTTCACAATCGAAGCAGAAGTCAGAGCATTTCTCGCAGAGGTGTTGCCTCTCGGAAACTTATGTCTACCAGTGCCTGAACCGTCATGTTCTAAACTAAAACCAGATGAAACAGCACCTCGTTGTGCCCGTTCGTTTGCCGGGAATTGACTGACTATATCGGAATCGCCTGGGTTTGTAGCATCAAAATCTACCATCAGAAACTCCTTTTATGGAACGGACCATACACATTGATCCTCGGACGCAAAAATCCAGTACGCCTAAATTTCTTCTTCTTCTCAGTCCTAATCTTATTACGTATCTGAGCCTCTGCTTTCTGCTCCCAAAACGTTGCGCGTTGCTCATCCTGGTTCAACCAGAATCCCTGCGCTGTAGCGAAATAAACAATCGCCCACGGATACGTATTCGTCAGATAATCATTATCCCCATCGGCAGATAACTCAGTCAAATATTTCCAATATGGAATAACAATTCTATATTCACTGTCGGCGTGGTCACTATTACTATCAGAATATGGATAGACATCTATCGTCGTAGCATTTTCAAGTAAAAACTGCGGCTCTCCTGTATCTACCGTTGTATTGTCATCATAAGATTTCTGCGCTTCATGCTCAGTTGGAATCCAAACGATGTGATCCGTATTGCCACTCACATCCACCAACCAAGGTTCTGCTCTCGCCTCTTTCCAATCAGAAGGAATAGAAACCAGAGCACGCGTCAATGCACTCGTTACGGCGGTTGTCTTCGCTTCCATCACCTTAAAATTATAGCGATCCTGCAGTTCACGATGAGCAAAATTGATTAAATCACCCTGCTCTGTAGTGAACGATGTATTTTCATCTATGATTCGCCGCCCTAGACGATCTTTAAGTGTGGAAAATGTAACAGTTGCCATAGTAACCTCAAAAAAAAGAAAAGGCTCAGGGCCTTTACGCCCTAAGCCCTTCCCATCAAATGAAAGACAGCCCTGCCTCTCAAAACATTTTACTTCCGACCACCACGGCCTTTTTTACGACGGCTGTAAATTTTCATCTTCAACTCCTTCTTCGGACATAAGTTTTACATACTCAATTGCCTCTTTACGCTTCATTTGGATCGTATTCACCTTAATATCACCACTATCATAAATGTCAGCGTAATCCTTGGTTGCCGCTACTACCTTATAACCACCACCTTCAAACAAAACTTCTTTCGGATTCGCATCCGCAAACTCAGCATTCACCTTTTCAATAGCTGCATTCAATTTCCGCTTATGCTGTGCCCTCTGCTTGAGCATTTTCACATCGAACCCGGCACTTCTTGCAATAGACTCCGGCATAATACGCTCATGCCAATCAAGAAATTTACCGGGGTCATCTTTGTACATATAAACCCTACGGCCCGTTTTTAGATCTATACGGATCTCGCAACCTCGGTTCAAGTCAATCAAAAGTCATCTCCTATAATCATATAAGAAAGCGTCGAAAATGAAGATGCCGCTGTGGTTATTGCAACGGCAGATCCAGCAACAGCAATCTCATAATGCGTAATGAACACTTTCCCATCAGTACTGGTTGAATAGGAATTATGATAATGTGCACTCGTAGGAGCAGAAACAAAACCAATAATTACCGTATCAACTGTTTTCAAACCGGAAGAAATTGTGGTGATAGCGGCAGTCGGCAAAGTCGTGCCATGAACTATCTTTTCTCCAGGCTCGCCACCTTGCAAAGCGCCTGAAAGAGCCATAATTTTTCTCCTTATACTTTAGTCATGTTGATATAAGCATCGGTAGTCGTCCCATCACCAGGGGCAGAACTCGGTCGTGCGCGCCCTTGTGCTGGAAGATCGCGGTACTCAACGAAACATCTAACTGTACTAGCAGCAGAAGCAGCACTGGACACAGCAAACGTAACCTGCTCACCAATGTCAACAGCAATCGGAGAAGTCACATCCGCGTAAATTCCTTTCCCATTGATGCCCATTGTTGCAGAAGTCGTAAAATTCAATGAAGCAACTCCGGCAGTTGTTCTCGTCCATCCACTACCAGCGCTGGATTTAGTGAATAGATCAACGCCCATCGTAAAGCTAGAAGTCGCTGACGCTAAATCAACACCTGCGGAAGTCGTTGCGATAATACCCGTTCGATAAATCTCGACAGGCCCTCCAGGCATCCAAGTGTATACATCGGCAGCGCTGGCAACACCGATACTATCACTCACAACCCGATCATATTTGCCTACTTCGTAACTCATCTTATTCTTCTCCTAAGTTATTTATTACGCACTCCCAACGTAGATAGTTCTAGCCTGAGCAGCTACTTCCCAAGTCAATCCAGCTTCCAGAATCCCTACCCAACCAACTTCTCTAAACCTACCCAAATCAGTCGGCTGTTCAACGCGAATCTCAGGTTCATCAACTGAAACCATAAACGAAGCGTCAGGTCCAAAGAACACAGCCTCACCCAAAACAGAACCCGTTCCAACTGTATTGTCCAAAGCATCGAAATGATTTGTTTCAAAAAGCATGAACCCTTCAACATCTTTCAAACGACCAGAAACAAAAGGTTCTGCGGTATTAGGAGCCAACCAATCTTTATAGGTTGAATCATTCTTAATCCCACGAGCAGCTTTTGTACTCAGAATGCCAACATACATACCATTGTTGAAATGAGGTATTTTCAATGTACCGCTCATTTCATCATAAATATTTCGCAGATCATCAATATTCAAATTGCGATCCGCTGTGTTGGTAAACGTACCATCCGTATCAAATGCCCCGCCACCAACTGCAGGTACATACAAATAAGGAGTGGTTTTTAATGCGTCCGCCACCATCTTGTCCATTGTAAGTGTCATCTGGTCTCGAAGGGTTTTCTCAAACTCAGGCTCAACCTCATAATGAGTCAACATCCGCTCAAAATTAGTAAGTGGAATCTTATAACCCCATTCACTAACAGGTTGAGATTTGGTTTGAATGGCAGGCCGACCACTTGGCAACCGATCAGTTTCGGAAACCCGGTTTGCCAAAGGTAAAGATAGAATTCTTGTAATTGTTACATTCTCGCCGCGATTTTTGCCGTACCCAGGTTCAGGTGTAGACCAGCGCATGAACAAGGCATCGGCAATCGCCTGATGTCGAATTCTACTCGAAAGTGCGTGGTTCTTATAAACCCCGGTCGGCGCATCAAATTGCCATGACATTCCCCGTATCTCCTAGTAATTAATGTTTACACCAACTTTCTACACTACATATATTTTAATGGCCAAAAGGTGTCAATGTATTTTTATATTAAGTTACAGGATAATTCGGATTCCAAATGCCTGGAGTCGCGTTCCTGATTTCCTTGAACTGCTCATTAAACCCTTTTTCTTTAGATTTGGGCTTTGGCTTAGGTTTTACAGAAGTTCCACCAGCGGATAATCCCTGAGTCCTGCCATCTTCAGATAATTCGCCTAAACCCAACTGATCATTTGCTGAATGTGCCACTTCATCAATGAATTTATCTAAATTCCCGTAAACATACTGATTTACATCCAATCGGTTTGCCGCAGCTTCTTTTATTTTCTTCACAGCGACATGCTCGACGAAATCAAAATTCTTTTTTGCCAATTCAGGGTACTTCTCCTGAAAACGCAATTTCAATCTTTCATATTTTGTTTGATCTTCCTGTGCCTGCAACTTTTCCTGATACTTTTGCTCCATTTTAGTCTGCACTTCACGTAACCGTTTCTCCTGCTTCAAGTCAATGTACTCAGAATACGCAGTCGGATCATCAATAGGATCAGGAATCTTTTCCGGCAACTTAATTTCAGGCACATCGTTAATTGGGTTGGGCTGAACCTGTTGAGCCGTTGCCATTTTTAGAATATTTTCATTCAACATCCGGTTCTGCTCTTCATACTTCTGTAATTTAGCTTCCATAGATGCTATTTTTTCCTGGACAGGATCTTTTTCCTGTTCAATTTCCGGCTCAGGCCTTGCCGTTTCCACCTGTTCCAAGCCCGGAGTAGGTAGAATAAGTTGTTCCGGTTCGTTTTTTGACATCTTTCTGCTCCGAAAGTTTTTGTAATTGCTCTCCAGCACCCTTGCCGGATCGAGCCGATTTTCTCAATGCTTGTAAAATACGCTCATAAGCGAATTTCTCAGTATAAGCTCTCAATAAATCATCATTCGTTGGAGTGCCACTTTGCAATTTTGTATAAATAAACTCATCAACACAATCCTGTAACCTACTCAAGTGCCGTTGAAGAAATTCAAGATTCGCATCGGCAAGTTTTCCTTTAAGAATTTCCTGCGTTAAATTATTTATCGCTATATTCTTCTTAGCTTCACTGTCCATTGCCACCCTGCTGAATTAAAGGTTGAACAGCCGAAATAGTTTCATTTAAAACCTCCGTTCCCGATTTTTGTGGCGGAGCATTTGTTGAAGCTTCCCTTAACGCATCCGCTTGAGCATTTTGCGTTTGAACAATATTGCCTATCTGGGCATTACGCTCATTCGGGCTTAAATCGTCGATGTTAAAACCGATCAATTTGAATATATTATCAATTAGCAATGATGGGTCTGTTTTTTGCACAAAAGTCTGCACAAGAATCTCATTCGTCGCCACGATCTGCAACGCATTCATCAGTTTCTTAAACTTCTCGTTGCGCTCAATCAAGCCTGAAATTGCATTGACTCTAAACTTGACGGACTTCTTGATAAATTCTTTTCGTTTTGAATAAATCGCATTATACATCTGCTCGCCTATCAATTGCTGCATCTCAGGATCGTTCTTCTTTAAATGCTGTAACCCGGTCATCCAGATCAAATCAAGAACAGGTTCCAGCAAATTTGTCTCAATGTTCTTTGCGATAGATTGCAATGTAGTCTGTGAACCCTGTTGGCTTTCTGAAATCTCCGTTGCCGTCTTCTCACCTCTCGACAACTGACCAAGCGCAATCTCACTGAACATGGCACCTTCTTGCAACTCTTTCTTAAGCGCCTGCCATAACGTGATTGATTCAGGAGGAAGATTACCAAGTTCCAAACTCTTGATGACATCGTTTACATCTTCGTTCTCTTCAACGTAGAATATCTTGGATGGATGTATACCCTCTTCCAACTGGTTTGGGTCTTCAAGCGCCGTGGGTTTACCAACAAACGCATTTATCGAATTAGTATGAACTGCATCTATAATCAAATTAGTAAGTTCATTAAACGTCCTTGCAAGATTCGACCAGTCTTCCATGTAAGTCTTGCCGTAAACAGATAACGGCACAGAAATTGTCGGAGCAAACACCAACCAGTCCATCTCATGCCACCACGGGTTTTTCTCCGGGCCACGAATCAGGAACTGATTATTAGCCACCACAAACAAATGATTAGTGTAACGAACGGAACCATCACGATCGATCAAATCGCATAGGAACTCATCAAGCTGCACGGGTTTGCGGGTCGAAGTATTGTCATCTTTCCCATGCCCCGCCAAATCTTCTTCTTCCTTCTTGTCTTCATCTGACAAGTGTCCCTGCAACGACTCGATGGATTCTTTATCGTAAATACTGTCACTCTTACCGTCCTTCATACCTGCAAGATGTTCCAATTCATGCCGGTCGATATAACGACGAACAATACGATACAGCCCACGACCTGTCGGGTCCAACAACACCATTCTTGGGTCAACCGGATCGAATGCAACGTAACCTTTACCCTTACGCTCCTTCCATGTTACAGCGGCACAATTCGCCATCAACGCGCCGAGCTTCATCACATCCTCAAACGGACTACCAAACTCTACCGGGTGCCCTGTTGCATTATGACTGCATCTCGATAACCAGAACATCATCATCTTCTTGATCGCAGGGGCTATGTCACCATTCGGATCAGCAGGATCTTCTACCGTGTAGAACTCACCATCACGCGTCAAACCGGACCGCATCGCAGCAGCGTAACGATTGACAAACTGCGGCGCTTCCGGCAATACTTCCGTCGCCTGCCATTCCGCCTTGTCGCTGAAGTCGAAACGGTTCCAGTACAGGTCCACGTTATCTTCCCACACCCTATCTCTGCTATTGACCCCTTCTTCTCTGGCCTGCTCCGCCTCCATTCGATACCCGTTCAAGACATCAACAATGTCATCATGCGACATATCCTGCGGAGTCGTCTTCACTTCAACATCATGTACTTCCGGCGCTTTTTCAACGTTTGTCTGCGTTATCTGATCAGTCAC
>JAJFLM010000056.1 GCA_021772655.1 Deltaproteobacteria bacterium | reverse complement strand
CTGACGGTGGCTTCGATTGCCAGTTATATGGGTTATCTTTTTTATACGAGCCGCCAAGATATTCCAGAGGCCCTGGCGCGACGTTTTTCAGGCTTGTATCAGACTTTATTAAATAAATATTACATTGATGAAATTTATAACGTGGTGATCGTGAAGCCCGTACGTGGCCTCATGAACTTTTTATCGCAATTTGATGCCCGCGTGATTGATGGTCTGGTTAATTTAAGTGCCTTAGTGACTAAGTTAGTCGCTTGGATCAGTGGTTGGTTTGATCAATTTTTTGTGGATGGCATTGTCAACCGCGTGGCCGATTCCGTGCAATGGGGTGGTCGAGGTTTAAGAGCAATGCAGACCGGGAAGATTCAACACTATGTGTATGTTTTGGTCGTAGGGGTTTTATTGGTTATTTTTTGGAGAATAGTAGGGTAGCTGCCCGCCATAAGTGCTCAGCTATCAGAGTCATTTGAAAACGATTTAAGAAAATATTTTGGTCAGTTTACACTTTTGTTGACTGACAGCCGAACGCTGACAGCTTATTGCTGCTAGCAGAAAGCTAACAGGAGCATTTTATGCAATTTCCGTATCTTACATTTTTAACATTCTTTCCCTTAGTTGGGGCTTTGGCAGTGATGCTGCTTCCGAAAGAGAAAGAAAACATGATCCGCTGGACGGCCTTATTGGCCACCATCCCGCCGCTGCTCGCATCATTTATGCTGTTTGCAGAATTTGATCGTTCCAGTACGGCATTGCAATTTATTGAAGGACCTTATCCGTGGATTGAGATGTTTCACATTGAGTACTTTATGGGTGCTGATGGTATCTCTATGCCGATGATTTTGCTGACACCGATTATTTGTACTATCTGTGTCATGGCTTCATGGAATATTAAAAAATCTATTAAAGGTTATTTTGCTTTATTCTTAATGCTGAACACCGGAATGATGGGTGTGTTCTGTGCCTTAGATTTCTTCCTGTTCTATGTGTTCTGGGAAGTTATGTTGCTGCCGATGTATTTTTTGATCGGTATTTGGGGTGGTGAACGCCGTGAATATGCGGCGATTAAATTCTTTCTCTATACCTTAGCCGGTTCTGTGTTGATGTTGCTCGCGATGTTGGCTTTCTATTTCTTCAGTGATGGCAACGTTTTCAACTTAGTGACCTTGGCGAATCAAGAAGTTCACCGCGGTATTCTCACAGATCCTACGTTTAGAAATGTGGTGTGGATTGCTTTGTTTATTGGTTTTGCCATTAAGATTCCGGCATTTCCCTTCCACACCTGGTTACCCGATGCCCACGTGCAAGCGCCTACGGCTATTTCCGTGATTCTTGCAGGTATTTTGTTGAAGCTGGGTATCTACGGTATTTTGCGGATCTGTTATCCTTTGTTGCCAGATGCAACGGCAAACTTTGCCGGGATGATGGTCGTGATTGGGGTTATTAATATAGTCTATGGCGCTTTGTGTGCGATGGCACAAAAAGATTTTAAGAAGTTGATTGCGTATTCGTCGGTTAGTCATATGGGTTTTTGCATGTTAGGTATTGCGTCCTTCAATCCAGAAGGGATGAATGGTGGTGTCTTGCAAATGTTCAACCATGGTACGATCACAGCAATGCTCTTTTTATGTGTCGGGATTATTTATGACCGTGCCCATCACCGTGAAATCAATGGCTTTGGTGGCTTGGCATCCGTCATGCCACGTTACACTGCGATTACAGGCTTTGCCTTTTTTGCGGCACTTGGATTGCCTGGCTTATCTGGTTTTATTAGTGAAGCCTTATGCTTTTTGGGTGGCTTTCAAACGTGGCGTGCTCAGACGATTGTGGCGGCCAGTGGGGTGGTTTTAACTGCCGCGTACATGCTGTGGTGTTTTCAACGGGTGTTCTTAGGAGAGGTCAACGAGAAGTATAAAGGTTTGCCGGATATTAATGGGCGCGAATTAGCTTGTTTATTACCTTTGGCGCTTATCGTGATTGTGGTTGGGGTTTATCCCAAAGTGATTCTTGATGTAATGAATGCCTCGTTAGTAGGTTTAAATGATGCCATGCAACCTTATATGGCAGCGTTAGGAGTCTAAAGTGATCTCGAACGTAGATAGTTTACGCTACATTTTGCCAGAGTGTGCCTTAGTGGCTACCTTGGTGGCATTGTTTGTGACCACGTTCGTGAAGTCACATCGTGAAGGCAATGGGCCCATCTATTCTTATATAGCGCTTGGCGGGGTTACACTCTCCATTATTCTGACAGTCGTGGTGCAGTCTTTGGAACCAGCGGCTATTTTTATGGGTTTGGCAACCTTTGACGGTGTGAGTACTTTTTTTAAATATATCTTTGGTGTTTCTATTGCTGTGGCGATTATTTTTTCTCAGCAGTCACGGGACCTGAAAAAAAGTGATGCGGCTAGTTATTATATTTTGCTGATGGTTTTAGCGATTGGCATGAACTTCTTAGCCATGGCGTCTAATTTACTATTGATCTATTTAGCTTTAGAGATGGTCAGTATCAGTTCGTATCTGCTGACCGGTTATGTGGGCGGGGTGAAGCGCTCAACGGAAGCGGCATTGAAGTATGTTATTTATGGTGGTGTGGCGAGTGGGGTGATGATTTATGGTTTCTCATTACTCTTTGGTTTGACCGGCACTATGAACTTAGGAGAAATCTCTCAATATCTTTTATTTAATCCGGTTAACCGTTCCGCGTTATTTATTGCGGTGATCATGTCCTTAGCCGGCTTTGGTTTTAAAATAGCAGCCTTCCCATTTCACATGTGGAGTCCAGATGTTTATGAAGGTGCGCCCACACCGTTTACTGCTTTATTGTCAGTAGGCCCTAAGGCCGCTGGTTTTTCCGTATTGTTACGCTTTATGCTGGTAGGCTTGTTTAGCCTGGAAGGCTCACAATTTATTGATATTAAGTCGATTGATCTCACCTTAACTTTATCAATCCTTGCGGTTGCAACAATGACGGTGGGTAATTTTGTGGCGCTGCGCCAAGACAATATCAAACGTATGTTAGCTTATTCGAGTGTGGCCCATGCTGGTTATATGTTGATGGGCCTGGCTGCCGCGAATACTCAGGCCATTCAGGCGATTATGTTTTATTTAGTCGTGTATCTAGTGATGAACTTAGGGGCTTTCCTCGTTGTCATCATCATTGCCAATCAATTTGGTGTGGAAGAGATAGATGATTATAAAGGCTTGGCCTTCAGAGGCGGCGCTGGCGCTGTGGTGGCGGTGGCGATGGCTATTTTCATGTTTAGCTTGACCGGATTGCCACCGACGGCTGGCTTTATTGGTAAATTCTACCTGTTTGGCGCCGTCGTGAAGGGTGGGCTTTATACCTTGGGTGTGATCGGGGCTTTGAATAGTGTCGTGTCACTTTATTACTACGCACGTGTTGCCAAGGTGATGTTCTTTAATCAACCTAAGGATGAAGTGGCCTTAGCTAAGCCTGGGGTTCGCTATGGGGCAATTCTTGTCACTTTTGCCTTTTTAAGTGTCTATCTAGGTCTCTTCTGGCAACCAGTGGCCAGCTGGGTTCAGGCCTCGAGTCAGTTATTACCGTAGAGGTGACACAACAGGTCGTCCGCAACTGAAATCAGTAATGGGGTGAGCTGTTGGTGAGTCTCTACAATAATCCTTTCGGTTATTTCCCTTGATACCCTCCCCACAGCCTCCTATAACCAGAGGGTGGAGGAGCCTAAGCTCTTTATATTTCTTGCAGTTATTTCTTTAAGCACGGCACTTGCCGTGTTGTTTTTGCGCCGACCACTTTTATTATTGCTGGCGGCGCTCTTCAATACTTTGGCTATTGTAGGCCTGCTCTTTTTTCTACAGGCTCCGATTCTTGCCTTGGTTCAGTTCACGGTTCTTTTGTTATTATTTGCGGGTGCGATGCAGTTGATTCGGGCCTATGAAGAACCGGCTTTTCGCGTCAGCGCTAGTTTATCTTTTGGGCATATTCTTGGCTTGCTCGTCTCTTTAGGCTTGGGTGTGTTTGTGCTGCTCCATTTCAGTGAGCCCTTAGCCCAATTGGCTGCGGCTCAACCGAGTTCTGGGGCTGTGTCGTTCCTTGCATTTTCACCCGAGCAGATTTCGATACTGGGTCTCAGTGCTTTATTATTGCTTTCTGCTTTGTTGAGTTTTCGTTGGTTAAAGCAGTCAATTCCCCAAGGTGATGAAGGGAAGGGTAAATGAATTCATTGATCCCTTATTTATGTCTGGCCTGGTTGTTGTTTTGCATTGGGGTTGTGGTGTTACTGAGTCGGAGGAGCCTGTTTGGACTGCTGTTGGCCTTATTACTGATGTTTCATGGATCCATGTTGGCTTGGGTCGCGGCGGCTCGATATCACCATGCGATGGCCTATTCATGGACAGGCTTAGGTTTGTTAGCGGTATTAGCGGCGCAATTTTTAATCGGTCTAGGTGTGATTTGGCATCATCTTAAGCAAGGCCGCTCACTCGATATTATGGAACACAGTTATTTAAAGAAATAATATGTCTACCTTAATCCTTGGTTTTTCTATTGATGATTTGTGCCTGCTGGCTGTGTTGGCGCCTTTATTAGCGGCCTTGATTAATGGGGCGCTCAGCCTAGCATCGAACCATGGGCAAAAGCAGCCGGGATTACCACTGATTAAAACTACCGCTTTGCTAGCCCCTGCGGTGTCTCTCAGTGTGATTGGGCTCTTAGCGTTTATGTTGGGCGGTGCGCCTGAAGGTTCCGTCGTGGGACCGTACTGGGAGTGGTTGCAGCTTGAAGGAGTGCGCTATGACATCGCCTTTTGGTTGGATCCCTTGGCATTTTTTATGGCGGCTTTGTTAGCCTTGGTTTGTTTGCAAGTGCTGGCTTCTCTTGTGGCGGATGAGTCAGACTGCGCAGTTCTTACCGCTTTGTATAATGCTGGTTTATTTTTTGGCTTGCTCACAGTATGGGCAGAAAATTTAACGGTATTTTTGTTTGGTGTCATCGGACTACTTTCATGTGTGTTGGCCTTGGTTGCAGGGAAGAGCCGCGTGGCGATGGCATGGAGTTTTCTTTGTGCAGCGACTCTCATGGTTGGTTTATTCTTTTGGCTGCCGATAGCAACTACGGACTCTAGTACTGAGACGGAGCTGTTCTTTAATTTTGCCTGGCTCCATGATCAAGCGGGAAGTTTGGGGCGCTTAGGGCTTGGTTTTACAATAGTAGCGGCCTTACTTTTATTAGGGCAGGTGGGGGCTCATTTTATTTATCGGACATTGGCACGTCTCTCTGTGGGTGCGCTCAGTTTTTGTATGGGACCGGCTTTATTAACAGCCGGTATTTATTGGATGGTTCGCATGCAAGTCGTTCATATGGCACACCCGCAGCTCTTATTGGGTTTAGAAGTAGTCGGAGCGGCATCTGCTGTATTGGCAATAGTTTGTGCCTGTTTTTATCGCCGGCAAGAAGAAATTGTTTTGGTCACCTTACTAGCGCAACTGGGTTTATCAGTAAGCGCTTTTAGTGTCGGTTCACTAAGTGCGGGAGCCCTCTATTGGTGTTTGTTGCTCTGTGCGCAACCAGCCCTTTGGTTGATGGTAACGGATTCAGCGCAAGGGCTTGAGTCTCAGAGCCGCCGGGTCTTTATGTTGCTCATTGTCGCCTTGTTGAGCGGGGCGATCCCTTCAGGTATTTATTGGGCGCGTCATGAGATTTTGTGGCAGTTGTTCACGCAAGAACGTTATGTGACGTGGGGAGCTTTTCTTGTGGTCGCCCTGCTGAGTGCCTTTGTCCTAGGTCGTGTGTGGGCGATTTTTTATCGGTCTACGTCAAGAAAAGTTGAGTCATCGCAGCAATGGGTCTTTCCCCTTCATTGGTTGATGGCGGCAGGCGGTTTGTTGCTCGTTCTTATGTCGGCCTGGTTTACTTTGCCAGTAGCATGGAAAGGGCCAGACTTATTTCGCCGCATGATTACTAGCTCATTTGAAGATTTATTGCCCATCCGGACAGAGGTCTATGGTGCTAAATTAGCCTTAATTCATGGGGTGAGCCTTTGGCTGTGTGGGGTCGTGAGTTTTATGGGGGGGGCTACACGCAAAGTCTCATTAAAGGACTCCTCAGCAATAGCCTGTTGGGTAGAACATGATTTTTATTGGCGCTGTGTGGTAGAGCAATTGTTGTGGCCGGTACGTTGGTGTTGTGACCGGGTGATCCGAGATTTTTCCATCCGTCAGATTCAAGCCGGAATTGGTATTACGGGTGTTGCCTCAGGACTTAAAATAGTAGGCCGCACTTTGATGTTGTTGCAGACGGGCTTTGTCCAACATTATCTGCTGTGGTGTTTATTGACAGTCACTCTGCTGCTGATGTGGGTGCTGTTATGATAGTGTGGATGACACAAAATATTTTGACAGTATTTGTGGCATTAGCTCTCAGCGTAGGCTTGGCCTTGGTTTTATTGCCAGCGGCTTGGCATCGAGTCGGTCGTACTGTGCTGTATCTTTGGTGTGCGGCGCAAACCTTATTATTTATTTATTTACTGACACAGTTTAGAGGGGAGGCGGCTTTTGATTTCTCGACATATTTCCCTTGGGTCCCAGAGTTAGGATTGTCTTATTGGTTGGGGCTTGACGGTATCTCACTGCATTTTATGACACTGACGGTATTGATTGTTCCGGTGGTTATTTTTCTTTACTTAGATAGCATGCAGCAAGCTGCAAAACTAGCACTGTTGCCTTTTTTAACGGCTGGCCTCTATGTAGTTTGGTGCTCACTTGATTTGTTGGTATTGTACATGGCCTTAGAGCTAACCACATTGGGGAGCTATTTCTTTTTTCGACAACGAGACGCTGCGCGCAATTTACCAGAGTTTAATCAGTTTATTGCCTTTCATATCCTTGGTAGTATGGCTTTGTTAGCAAGTTTGATGATGGCTTCTCGTTATGCAGGTGGGGTATTTGATTTAGCGTCATTAAGCCGCATGACAATGCCCGCCAAGCAACAGAGTCTTTGGGGAGCTGTCTTTTTACTCAGTTTATTGGTGAAGCTTGGTATATTACCGTTTCAATTATGGGTGAAGCATTTGCATCGTCAGTTGTTGCCCGCACAATGGTTGTGGTTGACCGCTTTGTTATTAAAAGTAGGCGTGTATTTGTATTTACGTGTGGGGATGGGAGTTTTCCCGCAGGCCTTGGTGCAATATCAAAATACTTTATGTTGGGTGGCGGTAGTAAGCGCCTTGATTGGTGTGGCACTGTTATGGACAGAGCAGAATTTCTTCGACCAACTGGCGGCTTTTTTAATGGTGCAGATGGGAGTGCTCTTAGTTGGGATGACGCAGCATTCTGTGGCTTCGGTAGAAGCCGTGTTATTGTTTGTGGATGCTCATAGTCTTTTATTCGTGTTGTTGGCCATTTTGTTAAGCCAACAGAGTCAAGGTGAGTTTGCTTTGAGTCGCCGTCAACGGAGCTATGGCTTGCTCATTTTATTGTTATGTATCGGTGTTCCCGGAAGTCCGTTTTTTATTCATTGGTTTATTTTCTTTGGCACGGCTTTATCAGAGACAATGTGGCTGGCGTTGGGATTTGTGGCAGCGGTTTTTGTGGCGTCAGGCTTATTTTACCAGTCGATGCTGCGTATGAGCTGGCAAGTCCAAGTCCTTAGGTTCCGGTTTCGCATGACTGTGATTGTGACTGTGTTGTTACTGTTATGCGGGGGATTCGTCCCGCAGTTATTTTGGGAAAAAAGCGAGTCGAGTGTGACTTTGTGGTTATCTAAAGTGAACCCCGATATTCAGTTAGAGAACTTATGAATTTAACCAGCATTATTCCTTTTGAGTGGAGTTTAGGGTTACCGTTTATCTTGGGCTATGGCCTCATTTTAGCGGTGACGCTGGTGTTGTTATTGATTGAATCCGGAACCATTCGGCATTTAGTTTATCTACGTTTTTTGCTGTGTCTGTTGAGTGTAAGTTTGGCGCTGACGTTTACTGGGTGGGCTTGGTTGCGCGGCGTTTCGTTTGAATATGGTTTTTTTCTGTTTGATCGGTTTTCCTTAGCCTTTGCCTTAATTTTGTTAGTTGGATTATGGCTGTGGTGCAGCCAAAATAGAGGGAGCCCAGAATCGGATCACCATGAAGCTTATGCACCATTTTTCTTAAGTGCTTGTGGGGTTCTGGCTGTTATTCATACTAATGATTTTGTCGCGCTTTATCTGGGGCTTGAACTAAGTTTAGTGCCACTGTTATTGGGGATTAGTCGCGGCTTACGGGGTTGGCATAGTTCTGAGGTGTTAACAAAGTTCTTTTTAAGTGCGGGTCTCGGTTCGCTTTGTGTGTTGGTGGGCATTACGTCACTTTATATCGCAACGGGACAAACAGAATTGGCGCCAGCGATGGCAAAAGTTTCGTCTTCAGCTTTTCAACCTTTACAGTATTTAGGATTTATTTTCCTGTTGGTGGGCCTCGCGATAAAAATGGGTTGGGTGCCTTTGCATTTTGCTGCTATCGATATTTGGGATCGCGGTCAGACACCTGTGGTTAGTTGGTATGCCTTTATTACCCAGCTGACCGGTATTGTTATCTTGAGTCGTTTGTTGGTGGAAGGTTGGAACGTTCTTGATACCTATGGGAATGTCTTTTTGATTGGGGCTGCCGTATTAGCCGCGATTGTGGGCCCCTTACAATCTTTGCAGCAATCCACCTTAAAGCGTCGTTTAGCCTATGGCCGCTTAGGCGAACTCGGCTTCTTTTTATTGGCGATTGCTGCCGCAGGTGTAAAGCCCGCGGTTCAAGAAGAGAGTTTTGTGGCCGTGCTGGTTTATATGTTTGTCTATACGCTGCTTATTTTTGGTTATTATGCTTTGTTACAAGCATTAGCGCGCCGCGGTGAGGCACCGTTAGAAGTTCATGATTTAGCGGGTTTAGCCAAGACCCGCCCCGGTTTGTCAGCGGCTTTTGTGATTATCTTACTCAGCTGGGCCGGGTTCCCATTTACGGCTGGTTTTATGAGTAAGTATTATCTCTTGCAAGCTCCTTTGGGTGCGGGTCTGGTTTTGCCGGCTTGTCTGCTGTTATTTGCTTGGGGTCTCTCTATATATAATGCCATTGATATTATTAAGGTGATGTATTTCTCAACGCCACGCAATGAGAGTCATGTCCCCAGTGGTTACCCTTTATTGGCGGTTATTTTTATCACGGCGTTTTTAAATCTTTATTGGGGAGTGCTTCCGCAAACTTTATTCCGTGTGATGGGTGAATCCATCCGAGTTTTGCTTTATTAAGTCATTTCAACTATATTCAGGGATATGATTAAAGGATTAGACGACTTTTTAGATGAAGCCACCGGTAAGGGTCAAGTTGTTGGCACCTGGGGCTTTCATTCCAATCTTGATTTTACGCAAATGTCGGCTGAAGAAACCAACGTGTGGTTCTTTGAGCAGGTCTTCTATTTTTTGCGGGCCTTCTTTGGTTTGGTGATGCCGGATAGCTTAGAAGTCATTACCCATAATGCGACCCAGCATATTGAGAAGAAAGGTTTGGATCAGCAGACTTTTCTGGATGAATTGATGTTGGTGATGAAGTCAATCAAGCAGCCGCTGTGGACTCTACGAGTCAATTTGAATATCGTGGGTTTTTTGAGAACGTCTCATGACCCTGATAATCCAGTACGTTTAAAAATCCAAGAGCCGACCAGTTTTATTGTTTGGGGAGGGCCTGATGAATCGGGCTTTCAGAATTTTTCGATTGGGTATTCTTTATTCAGTCAGCAAAAACTTGAAGGGGAGCACAATCAGTTGTGGTCGATGAATCAAGAATTGCTTGAAAAGGCTTTGCGGCGCTGGGAAGAACAGAGCGGTCATCGCATTGATGTGGTTGATTCCAATGGCAACCAGCAGATGGGTAGCTACGGCTTTGGTCAAGGCGCGGCACAGCCGACCTTCTAAGGATTTATGGCGACGGCCTTATCATCATTGATTAAGCAGCTGCCGCTTAAAGGTTCTCTGCTGACTCCAGAACATGAATCGTTTTTAGCTTATTGTGGTGATGTGGTCCTGCGGGGGACTCCTGATGCGGTGGTGCGTGCCCGTGATATCCAAGATATTTCAGAAGTGATGGCTTACTGCCATGGGCATAAAATCCCCGTGACTTTTATTGGTGGACAAACGGGTTTAACCGGGGCCAGTGCGGCCTTGTCAGGGATTGTGATTGTGACAGAAGCGTTCGATCGTCTGTTAGACGTGGGTCAGACTCAATCCGGTCAGGCCTATGCCGTGGCAGAACCTGGCATCTATCTTGGTGAATTAAAATCACAAGTAAGTCAGGAAGGTTTTTTTTATCCTCCAGACCCTACTAGTTATCAGGAGGCCCGTTTAGGGGGAACGATTGCGACGAATGCTACCGGTGAAGATACTTTATTGTACGGACCCACGCGTGCTTATGTGCGGGCTTTGAAAGTTGTGATGGCAAGCGGTGAGATCAAAGAGTTGGTGAGGCCTGAACATGATCAGCCCCCACTTAGCAAAGGCGGAGCGGGTTATGTGATGCGTGATCAAGAAATTGATTTATTGATCGGATCAGAAGGTACTTTGGCCTATATTGCTGAAGCCCGATTAGATTTATTGCCAGAACCTAAAAATCATTGGGCGGCGCTAGGTTTTTTTAAATCATTGGAAGAAGCCTTAGACTTTTTAGAGGCTGTATTAAGTTCAGATCAGGTCGAAGCACGCGCTTTAGAATTAATGGATGCGGCGGCCTTAGAATTTTTTCGACAAGCTGCGGGAGTACCTCCTCTCCCTGTGGGAACTCAAGCTGCGCTTTATTGGAAACAAGAATGTGATGAACCGCAGATGGAAGCCTCTTTAGAGGCGTGGCATCAGTTTTTTTCGGGTTTAGATATATGGGTGGCGCAAACCCGTAAGCAGCAACAGGAATTTCGACAATGGCGTCATCATATTCCAGCCATGATTAATGAAACAGTCAGCCAGTACCGTGAGCAAGGCGGGGGTAAAGTCGCTGGTGACTGGTGGGTACCACCTCAAGCAGTGAGAGCGGCCTTGCAGGCCGTTTATCAACAGACTATCACTGGCTTAGAGCCCATTGTTTTTGGCCATATTGGCAATGGGCATCCCCATGTGAATTATCTGGCTAAAGATGCTCAGCAAAAGCAACAGGGACTGGCTCTATTGGAGGAGCAGTGTCGCCGTGCTGTCAACTGGGGAGGTGGCGTGGCGGGAGAGCATGGGGTGGGCAAGATTCATCGTCACTTTCTTCAATTGCAACATCCAGAGCGGGTGATTGCCAAAATGCAGGCCGTCAAGCGGCAGTGGGATCCTCACTGGATTTTAGGACAAGGGACTTTGTTTGATGTTCCACCGGAATTTGTTAAGTAAGTTCTCTATATGATTATATCGATTCTATTCATAGTGCTGGGTATCGTCTTACTTTATTTGGGCGGTGATTGGCTGGTGAAGGGGGCTTCGCGTCTCGCTTTGCATTGGGGGATATCTCCTTTAATCATTGGTTTGACAGTGGTGTCTTTTGGGACTTCTGCTCCAGAGCTGGTCGCAAGCCTCATGGCGCAATTGACGCAGCATTCGGGGAGTGTCGCCGTCGGGAATGTGATTGGGTCTAATATTTTTAATATTGGCTTAGTTCTCGGTTTATCCGCGCTTATTCTGCCGGTAAGTATTCACGCCGGCTTATTTAAGCGCGAACTACCTATTTGTATTGGCGCCTCGCTTATGATGGTGTTGATGATGAGTGACGACAGTTTAAGTCGTATTGACGGAGGCGTGTTGCTGATATGCTTTATAGCTTACTTGGCCTTTCAGGGGATTGAAGCCCGGCGCAGTAAGGCAACGGCTGAGGCTTTGGCAGCCGAACTAGAAGACTATACCGGACATATTCAATCAGGTTCTGCAACGAAGCTTTGGAGTCATTTATTATTAATTGTCGCGGGTTCTGGCTTATTAGTATTAGGCGCTGATTTTCTCGTGAAGCATGCAATTGAATTGAGCCGGATGATCGGGATTTCTGAGCGAGTGATTGGCTTGACTGCCGTGGCTTTTGGGACGTCCTTACCAGAATTAGCCACGTCTTTAGTCGCAGCGTTCCGTAAAGAAAGTGACATTGCGGTGGGTAATGTCGTCGGGAGCAATATTTTTAATATTTTCCTGATTATCGGTAGTGTGGCGGTGATTTCGCCATTGAGTTATGACCCTATTTTGCTAAGCCGTGATGGTCCGTTTATGTTGGCTTTAACCGGTCTCATGGTGGGCTTGCTCTGGTTTGGAAAAAACCTTCGGCGTTGGGAAGGTGCCTTGTTACTGGGAGCTGTTCTTACCTACATGGGTTTAGTTTTCTTTTATTAGTATGCGCTTGTGTTAAACCGCTTTGCGGAGCTCTGTTTCAGCTTCGTCCTGTGGATTTGAAATCATACTGTCTATTTCTTCAGACCCAAAGAGGCGAATGAACTCTAGCATCATTTTTACATAGGGCTCGTTTTGTTTTTTTGCGTCACATTCTGGATTGGTTGAAAGCATAGCGTATTCCTTCTTTGAGGGTTCTTTGGGTTAATGAAGGCTCGTTGAATAGGCTATAGATTAGCAAGTGACGTGCCAAATTAGTAAGCATCATATAGAATTATAACTATTTGATTTTATTATGATTTAATAGATTTTTAATTTAACTATTGATCAATAAAATTATTAATTAGTAAACAAAAGCCCCCACTTTGGGGCTGTGCTGGCATGAGATTGGTCATAAAATCGACCTCAGGTGTTTACTCGTGTAGTCGCTTATTTTGCTGTCGTCTTGTTGTCATCACAACTTTGCGTTAGCCCTGCCGATGGAGGCTAGTCATGTTAAGTCAGATGAATTCAATGCAGTTGTTTGCCCCAACTCTTTTGGCGGCGAGTTCAGTGCCATCTACCTTATTCCAGGATGACCCCCACCATCTCATTGCCCACGCAACCGAGCTGACGATTGGCATACCAGATTTACTCTATCAGGTCGCTCGGCTCTATCGGGGTGGCGTGAGTTCGCAGTTGTCCCATCAAGGTCGACTTGCCTATACGGCGCAATTGAGCGAACTGCGCAATCGACATGCAGATCTCAAGCGCCACAACGATTTCGTTACCCAATCCCCAATCCAATTGATTGAACTCCATCCGGAGACCTATACTCCGGCCCTTGAGTCTATCGATGCGATGTGGGATCCCCTAAGCTTGCGGTCTTTGCGAGAATGTGTCGTGCAGCGCGGTGAAACTTCGCCTGTACCAGCCATGCTACTGAGTGCGGCACGTACTTTTAAGCGACCGGTTTCACAGCAACTAAGCGCTATTCTGAAAGCGAAAGATTAATTAGCAACCTGTCGCGTTGCTGGTTCCGGTTTGCGCGTTGATGGTTCGGGCCCGAGTGTATCCGCCACCTCATCGGGTGTGGGTTCGGGAGCCTGTCCGGTACGTAAGGTACCGGGACCGTTGTTCGGAGCCGCGTCGATATAGATGTTGCCCACCGGCGCCAGGACCCATGAATCATTTCCGGGAAGTCCGTTTGTCGGTCTGACCAGTTCAGGGTTGAGCGACAGGCTCAGGCCGTAACTGAGTCTTTGCCAGAGATAGGCTTCACTGACTTGATTAGCGTCTGTGTTACGAAGATTGCTTGAAGCATCGCGAATCGCCTTCGCAATATACATGCGACTCGGATTGTTTGGATGTCCTGAAGACTGCCAGTACAGCTGTTGTAGGCTCTGTATCATATTATGGAGTCGTTGTTGCGATGATGCTGCAGTGACTTTATTGTCAACCAGAGCTGCAAGCTCTTTGAACTCACCTGTCAAGGGCGCGTCGTTTAACTTGGGATTGAGACTCATAATCGTGACGTGATCACCATCGTGGAAGACGACGCGTTTGATGTTGGAACCCCCTGACTGCCAGAGTGAATTGTTCTCCCAAGCGAGAGTAAAAGCTTCTGCGGCATCGGCAACGCGATGACGTGGTTTTGCCGAGGCAGGCTCAATAGCGATGTCGACGGGAACATCTATATAGCCCGCGACGACGTCACCACGCTGTGGACGACGTCCTGGTTTCGCTGCATTGCCGGGACTGACAAGAGTTGGTTCAACGATCTGCGTGCCGTCGCTTGTGGTCTGGATGTGTTCACCTTCGACTGTCGTTTCGTTAGCAGCCAGGCGGCGTGTATAGGGGACTCTGATTATGCCCGTGACATCATCAACGCCCAGTTTCTCAAGAACCCGGAAGGATTGAGCCACGTCAGCGACCGTCACCAGAATGCGAAGTGGGGCGGGCCCGCTTGGATCGGCAACAAGTACGTAATCAAATGGTATTTCAGTCCCGTTTTGTTCAGCCAGCTTGGCGGCTTCGACTTGCAACTGCGTCAGCTGAAACTTGGCATTCTGTAGTAGAAGTTCTGTTGTTCCTTCCGGCAGTGCTGCGCGCTGGGCTTGTCCATCGATAATGACGGTTCCGTTGTTCGTGCGCTTGACGCGAACTGTTGTGGTGCCAGCATCCAAGATTTCGATTGCGGATCCCTGCGAGGGAGTCGGCGTTGCTGAATCTTGCGCTGAGACTAGGGTCGGTTCGCTGTTGCCCTTGCGGCGCGCCAGCGGAATGGGGTGAGATGCCGCTCCTAATGGCAGATTAGGCTTCACAACTGGATCAAAGGGGGTGGCCTGCATCGGAATTGTTCCCGGTGTCTGTGTTTGAGGAATTGTATCGGGAATAGGCTCTCCAAAGGGTGTTGCATTCATTGGAATCGTGCCTGGCGGTTGTGTCACCGGTGTTTGCGCTTGTGGGGCTGCCTGAGCCGCGGCCGGCGCATAGGCCTGCCCGACACCAACGCCCGGGACATAGACGAAAGTCGCGTTATCACTCTTAATAGTCATGCGTCCGCTGCTTGGATCAACGAAGGTAATCCTGGAGCCAGGATAGGCTGCCAGAAAATTCTGGACCGGAGCTGGTACGGATGGATTGCTTGGGCCCGCCGCGTGAGCCGGTGTAGCGGGTGCAGGTGATTCGGCAGCGGCTTGCTTTGAACTTGCTGGCGTAGGATTTGTCGGTGCGCTATCTGCCGCATAGGGTTTATTGGCTACCGATGCCGGATCCAGTGATTTCTTCAGCGCTTGATGGGCATCGTTGAGCGCTTTAAAGCGCTGTGCGGCAGCGGATTTTTGCGTGGGATCGCTGAAGCGGTCGGGATGCGTTGCTGCGTCTTTCTTACGAAAGGCTTTGTTGACTTCAGCCAGTGTTGCTCCGCGTTTCACGCCTAAAGCTTGGTAGTGAGTCTCAAGATTCATTTGGGTGTTCGGAGCTTCGCTCGCTAACTGCATACCCTTTGGTGTGGGTTTGAATGCTTGGCGCAGATTACGTCCCGTCATTACGAGCAGAACCAGACCTTGTACAACACGGTTTAATGCTTCAAAGGCTTGACGTTGGGCGTCTGGGGAGTCGCTTGCAAAGCCTTTGATAATCAGTGGGACATCGTCGACCATGGTCGCGCCGGTACCAATCAAAAAGGGCGTAGTCGTCGCGGCGTGGGCACCAATCTTTAGAAAATGACCAACGCCTTTGATCATACCAAGGCCTTCGCCGAGTAGTCCTAAGGGGGCACCACCAATAAAGGCGTCGGCGGCACCGGTTGTGACACCTAAGGTACCGAGACCAATTTTTGCAGCCATTGAATCGCTAGTTGCTGCCTCGCCCATAAAATAGTTGGGGGCATGATGAAAACCATAGCTATCAAAGGCTTGGTATGAAGCATCAAAAGTCTTGTGCGCATCACCAAAGAGTTGACGATAAAGCTTGTGGGCAGAACCGGCCTTGCCTTGAAACTGGCGGTTTCTCCAGCCTTGTTGAAAAGCACGGCTTTCAACGCGTTCATCAAAGGTGGCCACTTCATCGCCACGCATCGAGGCGCGTGCATTGATATAAGACTCACGTTTGCGTTGTTCAGCATCGGCTTTGCGGTTATCCCAAGGCATGCTGACACCGACTTCCGACCAGGTGGCCCAGGCATGGGAGACGAGACTGACTTTTGTATCGTGTGCGTCGGCTGCGTGCGCGATGCCGCCACCAATCATATAAAGCGAGCCAACGACGCCTTTTACCGCGCTATTGCCAATCTGCAGGGCTTGGGAGACGACGGGAACGTCGTGCATCACGGTTTCAGCAATTATCGAACCAAGAGTAGGCTGTTGATATTCGGTCCAAGAGGCAATCGCTTCGCTGGGACCGTCCGACCAGGATCCATCGGCTTGGCGTTGATGTGACTGTAGTTCAATGCGCATACCGGCACTGTCTTCATTGATGACGCCGATATGATGCCATTCAACAGTTTTGCCATCGCCGTAGTATTCATAGACGGGAAGATTCGCTGAGGCGCCGGTTGTGAGCAGCTTACCCTTGCGATTGAAGGCATAGGTATAGACGGCGAGGGTTTCACCGGGTCCTTGTCGGCTGGTGTCGCTGGGCAGTTTCGCACCGCTCTGAAACTTAGCGACGTCTACGACGTTCCAGCCCAGCTTGTTTTTACGACTCGTCATGATGGAGCCATCTTCGGTAAAGCCGACTTGCATCTTGGGGTTGTAGTCAGAACGCTTTTCAAGGTAGTCAGCGATCTGTGACTGACGTTGTTCAGAGTCTGGCGCTAAGTATCCTGCTACTTCTTGGGCGAGAGCCTGTTTGTCTTCGACTTCGGAAAAATCAAGTGCGGCACCGTCGACATAGTCGTCTCTGACGATGAGCCAGTTATGGCAATTGCCCTTGTCTGGGCCCATGGCGTGCAGTTCGGTGCCATCGACTGTCATACGGATGACAGAGGTGACGGTTCCGTCTTTATCTTTGCCAACTGTGACATGTTCCGTGCCAAAAAAAGTCTCTTCGACGGTTTCGCTGGTGTCAGTGTACTGACTGGCAGAGCCGATCCGGATGCCGTCCTGATAAAAAACGACTTGGCGAAATTCGCGGCCGCTTGCTTCATCAATGTCGATGAATTGTTCCTGGGTGACTTCTGGCTGTGCTGCAGGATCGATAGGATGAAGTCTTGCAATCGCGGCACGGTCCGCCTGCAATTGGCTCATGGCCTCGTAATATTCCTGGCGGTCCGGATCATCCAGATCCGTCGGGTCGACATACTCCTGCATCACCAGGAGTCGATCTTTATTGACGTCAAGACGCAGCTTGCGCGCATCGAGATTATCTTCGTCGAGTGCGACGGCTTTATTGGAATGTTCAGCGGCAGTGATCATGTCACCTGTGTCGGCGGCAACGCGGCCTTTCTCGACATGATGATTGCTCTCGGCCCGATTGACCATGGAGCTGAGTAAGTGGATGTTGCCGGCGATGAGGGCCTTATTGTCGATGGCAGGCTTGTCCTGAAAAATGTAGCTGACCGTACTGAGCATGAAACCGTCTAGTGAGGATTTGTTCGAGAGTTCGGCAAAGCGCAGTTTCTTGCGAGCGCCTTCATAATCACCAGCATTGAGGAGTTCAGCCGCCTTCTCGATCGACTCAAGTGAAGAGTGCTGCATAGATGACATCGTCTCTTCGTCGAAGGCTGCCGCGCGATTGATAGACTTAGGGTCGAGGATGCGAGGTGCTTTTACGGTGACATCTGTTTCGGGCACAGGCGGAGGCGTAGAATCATGAGGATTTAAATCATCTTGCGTCGTCTGAACTAAAGAGTCGTCCCCGGCTGCGTTTGCTGTGAAAGCAGCGGCGAGGGGAATCATAAATGTATTTAAAATAAATGGCGTTGTCATCACACATCCCAAGGCGCGCTTGACGGCGCGTCCTACTGTTTACTAAAAGCAAGACTTATGCCAAATTTGTACTCTCATAATTTCTTTATAATTATATGAAATTATTAATAAATTTTAATATTCATCTGTTTACTTAAATTTGAATATCTAAAAATGGAGTATACAGACCCCAGATTTGAGGTGTGAGCTCAGTATTTTGAAGGGTGGCTGGGCAATATTGGAGCGTTGAGTCGCTAGCTATTAGCTAAGCGTGTATGGGACAGCTTTAAGGCGTGTTTATGCGCAGAGCGGTTGCTCTATAGCGGTCATGTAGCTTAGTTTCTAAATAAAACTTAAGGCTGATATGGAGTGGGGATTATTATTTTACCTGACTCCCTAAAGGGACCTCAGTAAGTGGTTGCAACAGCACAGCCCCAGCTTCACCGCTGGCGGCTAAGACCATTCCATTAGATTCAACACCACGTATCTTGGCTGGCTTCAAGTTAGCGACCACCACAACTTGCTTACCAATGATTTCATCTGGAGCATAGCTCTGCGCAATGCCGGCAACAAGTTGGCGTTGTTCATTGCCTAAATCAATTTGTAGTTTGAGCAGGCGGTCGGCGCCCTCAACTTTTTCAGCCGTGAGGACTTTAGCCACACGGAGTTCAACTTTGGCAAAGTCATCGATTGAAATTTTCTTGTCTTCAGTTTTTTCGGCAGTGTTTTCCATTTTCGGGTTTCCTTTTTTCTTCGGTTTGGCGGGTACTTCCTTAGTGTCGATGCGTGGGAAGAGGGGCTGACCTTGTTGGACACGAATTTCTTCGGGAAGTTCGTTCCACTGTAATTGTTTGAATTGTAATTGTGATAAATTTTGGGTATCGCTCAAGCCTAAGCGCTCCCAGATTTTCACTGAAGTGTCAGGCATAAAGGGCGCTAATAAAACTGCTGCATAACGTAAAGTTGCGGTGACATTATACAGGACCTCATTGACCTGCTCGTTATTGCCGGCTTTATGCAAAGCCCAAGGGGCTTGTTGGTCAATGTGTTTGTCTATGCTTGAAAGCAGTTCCCATAGGGCATTCAAGGCTTGATGTGTGCGGATGTCGCCACGCTGTGGGTCCATGGCTTCGGTCATGGCTGTCAAAGCAGCAGAACAAGTATCTGCTAAGTTTTGCTCAATGCTGAGCTGAGCTGGCTTTTTAATCACACCCGCTTGATATTTAAAGGCCATGCCGATAGTGCGGTTAAGCGCATTACCTAAATCATTAGCGAGACTGGCATTAAAGCGATTGATAAAGCCATCCCAGGTGAAGTCACCGTCGGCACCAAAGCTAGATTCTGCTAGTAAATAATAACGTAGAGCATCGGCACCGTACTGCGGGATAATATCTAAAGGGGTCACGATGTTGCCTAAACTCTTACTCATTTTCTCACCCCTGAGATAAACAAAACCATGGCCGAAAACAGTTTTAGGTAAAGGGAGTCCGGCGCTCATCAGCATCGCCGGCCAGATGACGCAGTGAAAGCGAGTGATATCTTTGCCGATCACATGAATATCGGCAGGCCACGTTTGTTCATACTTGCTATCTGGATAGCCGATGGCGGTTAGATAATTGATAAGGGCATCAAACCATACATAGATAACTTCGTTTTCGTCGATGGGTAAGGGAATCCCCCAAGGCACACCGGCGCGTGAAACGCTGATATCTTGTAAGCCATCTTCGACTAAGCGCTTAACTTCATTGCGTCTTACTTCTGGTAAAATAAACTCAGGATGTTCTTCATAAAGTTTGAGCAGGGGCTCTTGAAAGCGAGAAAGTTTGAAAAAATAATTCTCTTCTTTGAGCCATTTAGGTTTTGATTTGTGATTAGGGCAGTGTTCATCGACTAAATCTTTTTCTGTGTAAAAAGCCTCACAAGACTCGCAGTACCACCCTTCATAATGGCCTTTATAAATATCACCGCTTTCGTAAATTTTTTGAAAGAGGGCTTGGGCCGCCGTATGATGCTCGGGCTGTGAGGTTTGAATGAAGCCGTCATATGAAATGTTGAGTTGTTGCCAAATGTCTTCGAACTTCATGCGCATTTGATCACAATAGGCTTTCGGTTCCAGGCTTTGTTCTTGTGCGGCTTTATAGACATTGGTGCTATGCTCATCGTTACCCATTTGAAAGTGGACGTCGTGACCTAAGCGGCGCATGAAACGGGCCAAAGCATCAGCGCCAATTTTTTCATAGGCGGTCCCTAGGTGCGGGAGGCTGTTCACATAATCAATAGCTGTGGTGATGTAGTATTTGCTCATTTACGAATCCATTTAGTCACTGGGCGGGTCCTGTCTCTACGCAAGTCTTTGGCTGCGTCCAAGAGACGGTCCAAAGACTTGCTCCGGCCACCCACCGCGCTTTAGGTCACTTAAAAAAAATAACCTTACGTGTTTAACACCTTTTGAAAAGAAAAAGCGAGTGTTTCCCAGATCAACGTGGCTTGGGTTCGTTGCCGCAGTGATTGCTCCGCTTGATAAATATGGTCTAAGCTCTCGAGCCAAGCTTCTGGGGTCTTAGAAAATTGTGGATGGTCTAACAGATCTTGTGATTCGGCGAATAATAAGTTCATGTCGTTATTGCCTTGCAGGCCAATCACCATATCGCGGCAGACAGCGCGGAGTCCCGCTAACACACAGCGGATACCATCGGCTTCTTGTGGGAGCTGCGTGATCAATGGTTCCAGTTCATGATACGGGCTCAATAAAAGTTTTTGGTAGAGCTCAGGAAAATGGCAGTTGAGTGCGGCACTCCATTCACCAAAATGCATCGCTTGATTGAGCGAGCCTTCAGCAAGTGGAATCACTTGGCTGATTTTTTCAGGGGGCCAATCAGTTTGTTCTTGTAATAGTTTTTGCAGTAGTTCCGGATTGAGTGGACCAAAGCGAAACTGTTGGCAGCGCGAACGAATGGTTGGCAAGATAGCACCCGGAGCACTGGTAATTAAAAAGAAAGTCGCTTTTTCTACGGGCTCTTCAATGCTTTTGAGTAGGGCATTACTCGCCTCGGGTGTTAGGCAATCGCAATTATTAATCACGGCGACACAACGGTCAGCCCGTTGGGGTTTGAGTGACATGCGTCGGATTAGCTCACGGGCTTGATCAATTTTAATTGAGCCATTTTCACCGGGGGCGACAGCGATATAGTCAGGGTGGTTTCCGACTTTGAGTAATTCGGTATCGCTGCTGTCTCTGCTGAGTAAGTTGAACGCTAGGGCTTTTGCGGTCAGGTGTTTGCCGATGCCTTCGGGGCCACTGAATAAAAAGCTGCCTTGCAAGCTATCTTGTTGGATGCGTTGCTGCAGTTCTTGGATGTTGGTATCGTGGCCTAGGATTTCAGTTATGGGCTTCATAATTTTATTAACTCAGGTTTCAGAGATTTTGTAGGGGCGTATTGCAATACGCCCCTACGGGCTACTGGACGACTTTTTTACTCAATCCGCTTTTCTAGCTCCGTCAGTATTTGCGTTGTGACTTCCTCTTGGGCCTGTGTGGCATCGATTAAAACAAAACGATCTTTTTGGCGATCAGCAATATCGAGATAGGCCTGGCGCACGCGTTCGTGAAAGGCTAGTTCTTCAGCTTCGAAGCGGCCTTCATTACTGGATTCTTGATCTAGCCGGGCCTGAGAGCGGGCTAAGCCAGCGGCCGGGGGGCAATCTAATAAAAAAGTTAAGTCAGGAATCAAGCCGTCGCTAGCCCAATCGTTGATTTGGGTGACGGTTCCTAAAGGCAGGCCACGGCCATAGGACTGATAGGCGACTGTGGCATCAATATAGCGGTCACAGACCACAGATTGCTGAGCGTTGAGTGTCGGCCGGATGACCTGGCTGACGTGCTGAACCCGGGCCGCATTATATAAGAGGAGCTCTGCCATAGGCTGGAGGGGCTCCTTATGAGGTTCGACTAAGATTTTCCGCATCCGATTAGCCAGTTCTGTGCCTCCAGGTTCGCGAGTCGAGATGGCTGGCTCGCCTTTTGATGTCAAAAAGCTAGTAATACTAGTTATTTGGCTCGTTTTCCCAGAACCTTCTATACCTTCTAAAGTGATAAAATAAGGCTTTGTTAGTTTTCGCATAATAAGATGATTGGCCCTTGAAAGCGGATTATGTTACCTTCAATCTTGTAAGAGAAAGCGGGTTGAAAGGCAATCGTAGGTTTTTTTTGACAGGGTGGCAACTCGAGACCCCACCCCATACGATAAGATAAGGGTACAGGAGAGAATATGGGAAATTTCAGCATACAATTTGGGTCACCAGCAGTCGCTAATCAATTTGGTAAAGAAGCCGGCGCTGTCGTCACAGGGCATACAGAAGCTCGTTCATCTGTCAGGCCTCGGGACCCAGCTCCTCGTACCGATATTAATCGTATTGAATCTGAGATCACTCAACAAAGCGCGCAAAACTTCTTAAGCGGCTTGAGCTCAGGCCACGTCAGATCCTAATTTTTCTCCCTCCTAGTCGGAGGAGTATAAGAAACAAAACGCTCTGCTCATTCATTTGGCAGGGCGTTTTGTTTATGGCCTCAGGCCTTAGAGTGTTGAGGTGATCTGGCGGCTATTCCCCCAAATATCTTCCGCGTGAATCAAGAGACTGGTGGCTTCCGCCGGAGCGTCACTCAAATCTATTTCTACATGAATAAGGTACTTACCGTTGTCGATGTAGGTTTGTTGGGAGAAAACCGCAGGGATGGTTTCAATGGAACCGTCACTTGAAATAAGTGTGTCTAAGGTATCAATATCCCCTGGTTGGTAACCTATGCGCGCGTTGATATCGATTTCTTTGAATACAACATCTCCATTAATACTAATGGGGTCACCATTGCTATCCAATAGGGCGCAAGCCAGGCGGTTAAAGTCAGGCAGTTGTGCATTTGTGGTGATACGGATCCGCAGTACATTGCCGTTACGAACGACCTCTTCTATGGCTGGGGCTAGGCCATCATCTGCTTGCATGAATAAAAGGGGGTGAACATGAGGGTCAAAGCCTTGGGCGCAAGATGACTCAGGATTCGCTTTTTGAAATTCGAGGGAGCAGGGTGTACCAATACGTACTTCAATATGATTATGGTTAAATGTGGTGCTGCCTGATTGTCCAAGGGTGCCTATTTGCTCTCCTGCGGCGACAGCGGGTTCTAAGTCGGGTTGATTCTGTTCAGCAAGTGCGGGTCCCGTCACCGAATCAAGGTGAGTAATTAAGGTGTAATAGTGGGTATGTGATTTTCCTTGGAACTGCACGGGACTACTAAAAGGGTGCTTGATGCGTACAGACAAACCACCTTCTGTTGTTGTGTCAATTTTATCAATATTTCCGGCTGCCATGGCTAATACTTTATCCCCAAGGTTGCCAGGTAAGTCGATGCCACGATGAAAGTCATTGCGGAATTGCTCGCTTGATTTGAGGCGAGGACCAAACGTGCTTGAAAGTGTTATTGCTGATAGATCACGTTCAACGGAAGTTCCCAATAAGGTAAAATCATTTGGAAGTGCAATGAGGCCTGCGGCGCTGGGGATAATGTCCGACACAGTGGGGTTTGGGTTATTTTCAGTATTCGGATTGCTTATTGTACTGTTTCCACAGCCGGTGGCTCCAACTTGCCAAAGCAGGCCTGCGGCGATGAGCCCTAAGGGAAGTGTCAGTGAAATAGAAAGTAAATTCTTTTTTATGCAACGTGTCATTAATTTATCATCCTTAATCATTTGCGTAAGTTAGCCGTATTCTGCCTTATCGTTGTTCCTAGCAAATGATTGTCTATTCCTACCATGTCTAACTAAAACATCGTATTCTATAGAACACACATGATTGGATAATTTATTGCTTATAAGCAACTATTCACATTAATACTCCGATCATATACAATAGTATACATGCACTATAGTATACGCTTAAACGCAGTGCTTGATTTGTAAGATTAAAGGGAACTCATGAGCGATAAACTCAATATATACTCTTATACGGATTACCGCGAGTTTTTACGTGACTACTATAAACGTGAAAAAGAAGTTAATCCGGATAAAATGTCCTACCGTTATTTAGCCAAACGGGCAGGATTTTCATCCGCAAATTTCCTTCATTTGGTGATGACGAATAAGCGAAATTTGAGTGCCGAAAGTGTTCAACGAGTTGCTCGTTTGCTGAAACTGAATAAGCGTGAGACACTTTTCTTTAATAGCATGGTGCTATTCAACCAGATCAAAGATCCTAAAGAAAAGGGACATGCTTATCAGCGCATGCTGGCATTTAAAGAATATCGCAGTGCACGGCGCTTATCAGATGAAGAGTATTCCTATTTTTCTAAGTGGTACTATCCTGTCATTAGGGAGCTAGTTCATTTACGCGAGTTTAAGCCGGATCCAAAATGGATTGCTAAAAAACTAAGCCCTAATATTTCTGAAGAGGCTGCGGCTGAAGCGCTGAGACATTTGTTAAAACTCAAGATTATTGTACCTAATAATAAGGGCGGACTCACCACTGCGGAAGCTAATATTACTAGTGGTGATGATATAGCTTCTATTGCGTTGAGGTCGTTTCATGAGCAAATGATAGAACATGGTAAAGGGAGTTTGGCACATCCCGCAGAGGATCGGGAGATCTCGGCTCTGACGATGTCTTTAAGTGACACTCAATTTGGAAAAATCAAAGAAAGAATCCGTGAGTTTCATCGCGACGTCCAGCAGTTGATTGTTGATGAGCAAGATACAGATACTGGCGAGGTTACTAAGGTGTGCCAATTGAATTTTCAATTATTTCATTTAATTGAGAAATAACGGTGGAGATGAGAATGATGATGAAAAATAGTTTACTTGGAATATTAGCTGTATTGTTAGTGGGTGTCTTTGGTTGTAGCCAAGTCACAGCACCGCAAGGTGGAGAGCCTCAAACCGACCCTGGAGTGATCGGTGGAGAGGCTGGTGGGAGTACGTCTGCAGGCAATCCAGTCATCTTAAATTTTCAAGGCTCAATGGTACTGGCCTTAGTCCCCAATTCGGATGCGGGCGATGGAAGCAATCTTAAAAAAATAACCGAGCAAGGTGTCGAGGAAGTATTTAGCTTGGGGGCTGAGGTTTCCGCTTTGCAGCAAGTCCAAGTATCAGCACCGCAAACGTTTCTGGCGCAAAGTTCAACGGGTCTACCAGTTGTGACGGATTTATTTGTCAATGGTACCGAGTCGTTAGTGCTATTGCTTGAGGCGCCGTTAAAGTTGGCCGACGAAACGGAATGTCAGTTTCTTTACATCGGAATTGAGAATTCTCAATTAAGCTGTATCAGCAGTGACATTACGAGCTTGAGCCCATCTGCCACCTAACAGAGAGAATTAGAACTGCCAACAGGCCATCATATTATACAATTTCATGAGTCAGAACGGGTTTATTTTGTTAAAGATGACGCTATCTTTTCGTGGGATCCAAATACTCCAGAGATACAGTCGAATAAGTTATATCAGGATACCCTTGTCACTATTCATGATTACTTGGTCGATGTTTCAGGTGATTTATTAGTAATAGGCTCTAATGAGATTGCTGATGTGATTCTGCGGGTTACCGTGGGTGGGGAAATTCAGATGATTTCGGCGGTGGACACGATTGATGCTGTGGAGCCGGTATCGGCGGGTGTTTTTTTGGCAGCCGGGATGGCAAGTCCTGACCCATTGTTCTTGATTACTTTTAATGATGGTAGTGTTTTTGTTGATATGGTGCCACTTACTATTGTGGGAATGTTTCCTGCAAAAGACCTTCAGGCAACCGAGGACGGTGATTTTTATTTGCATACGAAAGATGATGGGCTCGTCAAAGTTTTTCCAGATGTTATGCAAGCAGTAGAGCTTGAGGATGATACGGTCCGCTATTTTAGAACAGTGGCTGATAAGTTGTATTATGTTGGTGACAGTGTGTTGGTGCAGCCAGTATTTAAACAAGTTTCGGTGTCTTCGGCCACGACTTATTCATTACTTGATATCCTTGATCCTGGTAGTTTTAAAGTAAACTTATTTACCGTTTCAGGAGCGCAAGTTACTTATGATGGTCTCAATCTAGGGACAAATACTCATTCTTTGAATAGGTTATTGCTGACAGATTTAGAGTCAATAGAACCGTTGCTTAGCTTGAGTGATATTCTCACAGACTTACAATTATTCGAGTTAGCTTTATAAAGTCATAATACCAATTGGTTTATAAATAAACAGCCCCATTCTCGGTGTTCATTGAGAATGGGGCTGTTTTATTAAGTTTGATAATTACCGCTAGTCTATTGTTTGATCCAACGGACCGAAGAGCATTTATCGGTAAATGCGGCAAAATGACGGACGGCTCCCGTACCACGTAAAGTGCGGACAGGTTTTTTAAAGCCAGAGTCTTCATAAAGCACAACCGCCCAGCCTTTAGGGATTTCAAAGCGGGCTGAACTGGCAATGTCGTTAAACTTTACTTGATTCAAGTCGCTGATATTTCTTCTAAAGCTAATGTTTAAGCGGCGCCCACTATAATTCTTGTTTTCATAGATCGTCACCTTGCCAGTTTCAGCAGCGGTTTTCTCCTCGGCAGCCGCTGGGGCCTGAGCAGCAGGTTTTGGAGCTGGTTTTGCGGCGACGGCTTTCTTTTTCTCAAGAGCCTGGACTTTTTCTTCCAGGGCTTTGAGCTGATCGTCCTTCGCATTGTTACAGCCTATGGTGATAGTCATCAAAAATAGTGCAAAAAATATCGTAATAAAACGCATGTACCCTCCTTAAAAGTTATGCGGCGCACCATAGCGGACTTCTTGAGCGGGGAAAAGCCTTTTTTTGACAGGCGACATGCGAGGTCTTCTATTAGTGAATCAGTTGACACGGTGGGGAATCTCCCTTACCGTTATGGGTCTAATATATAAGAGGGGGGACTATGACGCATCTTTATCAACTGATTGGCTTGCTGCTGGCTTGCTGCGCAGCTACATTCACTTTTCAACCCATTGCCTGGAGTGCTGCTGACCAAGTGCAGATTATTCTGGATGCGTCGGGGAGTATGAAAGAGTCACTTGGCGGCAAGCCAAAGATTGAGATTGCCCGCGAAACTCTCAAAGAGGTGATCCAACAAACTCCAGCGACAAGTCAAATTGGACTGCGAGCTTTTGGGCATAACCTGGCTCATACAGACCCTAAAACGTGTACAGATAGTGAATTATTGATTCCGATCGGTTCCGGTGATCGCCAAGCCCTTTTGACTAAGGTCGGAGCGATTACTGTGCGTGGGGAAACTCCCATTGCCTATAGCTTAGAAAAAGCCGGAGCTGATTTTGGGCCTGATACTAAAAAGACAGTTGTTTTGTTGAGTGATGGGAAGGAAACCTGCAATGGCGATCCCGTAGCTGTATTAGCAAAATTGAAGCAGCGTGGCATTGAATTGAAGGTTCATGTCATCGGTTTTGCTGTGGATGCTGAGACAACCAAACAATTACAAGCGATTGCCCAAGCCTCGGGGGGTAACTATTTTGAGGCCAAAGATGCGGCACAACTTAAGCTTTCTGTGCAAAAGGCGGTTGCCGTTGCTCCCGCGCCGGCTCCCGCACCGGCCCAAGCCGAGCCCGAGCCAGAACTTGTTAACTTAATTGCTCCGGCTCATGGTGGGCAGATTCAAACGGCCAGTCATGATAAGTTTGCTCAGCTAACAGATGGTAAAGAAAACCATGTGTATTGGTTTTATCCCGAGCAAGAAGCGGTTTATAGTTTTAAAGATGGGCAAATGGCGACCTTACATAAGGTGGCTATGCCTATCTATGCAACCCGCGATGATAACATTGCTTCTTTTGATATTTATGCGTCTTCGACCTCTCCTTTAGAAGGTTTTACTAAGGTTGGTACCTACAAGCCACGCAACATAAAAATGTTTCAATCGGTTTTTCAGGAATTTGCTATAAACCCACCGGTGCAAGCTAAGTATGTGAAGCTGGTTATTGGTTTGAATGCTAAGGGCGGTAAAGGTTCGCAGTTATATGAATTCCGTGTGTTGGGTAAATTAGGTGCTCCAGGAACAACCGCACCTGCGCCAACACCTGCCGCTCCGGCACAGCCTACAGCAGAATTAATAAATTTACTTGCTGCCGATCAAGGGGGTCAAATTATTACGGCGAGTCATGATAAGTTTGCACAGTTGATTGATGGTAAAGAGAGTAATGTCTACTGGTTTTACTCTGCGCAAGAAGCGGTTTATGGTTTTAATGGTGGCAAGAAAGCCATGGTTCATCGTGTTGCGGTGCCTATTTTTGCAACGCGTGATGACAATATGGCCTCCTTTGATATTTTTGTGTCAGAAGATTCACCGACAGATGGTTTTACAAAAGTAGGTACGTTTTCTCCGAAGAATATTAAGATGTTTAATCAGGTTTATCAGGAGTTTGCTTTGCCGCAACCGGTGAAAGCTAAATACGTTAAATTTGTCGTGGGTCCTAATGCCAAGGGAGGCAAAGGCAGTCAGTTATACGAATTCCGTGTTTTGGTGACATTAGAATAGCTTTAGAAGTTTGTTAGATGAGCTTGATATTGCTTGCTTTGCTGAGAGGCTTGAGAGTTGCACTCAGCGCTCGAGTCATTTAGAATGGGGCTGCTTGCCCGGTTTGATGAACCAAGGGTGCCCCCATGAAACATCAGGTGGGCAGGTAAAGTGGATCTAGGGGTGTCGGCAATTAGTATTCCTCAATAATTGTCGGCACCCTTTTTTTATTCAATGCTTATAGCATTAATAATGTGCGTTAAAATTTTACGTGATAGAGAAAAGTTTATCCGTTTCCTATCAGCGTTGGATAAAATAATAGACGACGGCTCCGATGGCGATACTAATCATCAACCAGCGCAATAATTTTGCAAAGGGAGAACTACTGTCTTCTCGAGACCCTGCATAGCTTGGCCGAGCTGTTTCTGCGTAGTGAGTTTGAGTTGCAGCGTACATCGGTTTGCGACGCATGAGGCGTTTGATGAGGCTGAAAAGTCCGATCCCTTTCATAATGCCCCCTGCAGTAGAAGCCATTTTTGTCAGACTTTGCATGCCTTGCATCACACGTTGTCGTTGCTCTTCGGGAATATCATCCCACTTAGTATACTCGGTGCCATCAATGGTAATTTTTTGTGTGCGCTGACTAAAAAAGTTTTGTAAGTCGGCGCTTGTTAAGCGACCCTCCAAAACATCAGGAATGCCATTGCCATCTTTGTCGCCAAATAGTTCATTGATGGCGTTGTGGGCAGATTGCTCTGAAGTGTTAGGCTGATTTTTATCGTTAGACATTGGATTCTATTTCTAACAAATTTACCCATTTATGTCTCTATAGTTTTCTTCATTTTATGAATGAAAAATTTCATGAGAGTCGTTATGGCTCAGACATGAAAACACGTATCCTCTTTGTTTTATTCGGTTTATTACTAGCACCTACGGCCATGGCCCAAATAAATGATAATGATTTCCAAGTCTGGACCGAGCTGGCCCTTAAATATCGCTTAGGTGAGTATCCGGTGAGCCTGCATTTAGCCGAAGAAAATCGCTTTGACCGGAATGCAAGTCGTTATCAAACCTTCAACACAACTTTAGGTGTGCACTATGATCCCACTTCGTGGCTGACACTAAGCCTGTTGTACCGATATGAAAAAGTTAGAGGCGTCTCAGGCGAAAACCGTGCGATGCCACAGTTTGAGATTGCCGATAAAATTGGGCCCTTAGCTATTAAGAATCGTCATCGACTTGAAAACCGTTTTATCGGTAGTAACTACCGCTTTCGTTATCGTACGCGTCTTTATCTAGCGTATGTGTTTCCTACAGAATCGCTTGAGTTAGGACCTTATGTATCCGACGAGATTTTCATAGAGCCCGAAAATGGTTTGTTTAATCAGAACCGCTTGCAGGGTGGGCTTGGTCTTGTTGCATTGGATGGGGTAGTTCGTATCTCAGTTTATTATATGTTAAAACAGGATCAAAGCTCTGTTGGCTGGCGCAAAGCT
>JAJFLM010000055.1 GCA_021772655.1 Deltaproteobacteria bacterium | reverse complement strand
ACCTCTAATGCCGGGCATAACCAAGAGCCTACTTGGGCCCCTAACAATCAGTATATTGCCTTTAGCTCCAGCCGTAGTGGTGGGTATAAGTTGTATATGATGAATGCTCAGGGTGAAAATCCGATATCATTAGATATCCATGGCACTCAACCTGATTGGGGACCCTTGCCTAAGAAGACATTTTAAGCCTATTACAATGCCGTAGGGGCACGGCGCGCCGTGCCCCTACTAATATGGATCTAAGGCCGCCGATAACTGCATCAAATACACTAGCTCCACTGCCAATCGCAGTCCTTCCGTACGCACAGCTTGGCGCTGTTCATCGGACAACTCTTGATCACTTAAAAGAACTAGCGACTCCCCTGCTTCATCAACCAAACCTTGTTCTGCCGCCCACTCTTCAATAGCAAACATGGCTTCTAAGGTCAGTTGGTTGACGGCATCCCATAAATGCCGCTGTAATGCCGCTGGATTTTCTATCACGCCTTCATCGTTAACCGCTTCAATGAGACGACGCCATGACACCCAATCTCTGATCCCCGTACGATCTAACAAATCATAGCCTTGCTCAATACTCTCTCGATTCTCATCTGATTGATAAAAGGTGTACACGCTTCCGATAAAGCCGGCCCAATCAATACGCCAGTTCAACTCGTGCGCTGACATCGTATGCGCCTCTTGTCGCATCGCGAGTAAAGAAGTTCCTGAATCTAAATGAATGTGCTGCGCGACCAATGCGAGCAAACTTTGATTCAAACCCGCTTCAAAGTTTTCGGCTCCCGCAAAAAGCTGGCCTTGAATCTCACGTAAATCTGCAAAATACTCGGTACGTACTTCGCTATCAAAAAAACTGCGGATTGACTGACCGGAATTCACAAAAGTTCCAACAGCCCCCGCCACAAGATCACCATGCTGCTCCTGATTGTATATATCTTGCGCATATCGAAACAATGCAAAATCAGCTTCGTCCTCAGCATCCATAAACGCCCAACCAACAAAATCAGATAAGCCACGCGTCCCTAAATCAGCCAAACCAATCCAACCAAGCAACCGGGCACAAGCAGCTCCCACACGCAGAGTCGCTGCACGCGAAGATAAGCCTGCTAATTGAAAACCTTGACCAGCACGAGCTGCGTTGAGTGCATTCGCTAACATTGGAGACTGACGTGCCAGCGCATAAGGCATGGCAGCGAGTGTCAAACCTGCAAAAGCCGTCGCGGTTGGATCAAGCTCCACACCTAAAAAATCCAGCAAGCCTTGAGCCATGAGTTGAAAACCAAAAAAAGTGGGCATTTCTAACAGCGCCGCACGAGGACTCGTTTCAACCAGCCCTGCCGCATACAGTGCTTGGTGGGTACCCCATAAAGTACCAAAGAGCGCTGGTGATCGCGCTTCAGCGGGCATCACCCCTTCGTCGACCAAAAATTGTAACAAGCCATGATCAAAAGCGACGATGGCTGCTGAGCCACCAAACAATCCGACAGTGAGCCCTAAAGTGCTCGGACCACGCGGTTGAGGCGCGGATGGAGGTGTGGCGGTGCTGCGCTGCAAACTAAACTGTGGCATCCGCTGACCTTGGGCTGATTCCATCCAATGAACCCGCACGGCAATCGGTTGTTGATGAGCTTGTGCCCATTCATAAATGGGTCTCACCGTATGGCGCAGCGCCATGGGTAGTTCAGTAAATATATCTGTGAGCAATCGAGCCGGCGAATCGATCCACTGCTGCCAGCTTGCACTTACGCAAGTAGAGGCCCCTGCAGAGTGAGTCATCGGAACACAATTTGGCAAAACCGGGGATACCATCACATCTCCAAAATATACGTAGGGGCACGGCGCGCCGTGCCCCTACATAACGCCTATCGTGCTAATAAACGTTGCAACACCAAAGTCCGGTAATAAGTATAGGTCATCTCAGCCCCTTCACCGTTAAAAAATTCAATCTGACGAGAATTCGTCGGTGCATTGAACTGCGTATCCGCCCCCTCACCAGAACTCAGATTTAAATGATGACTATGTATTCTTAACCCACGGTCTGCATCATTGTGTTGGCGTTGGTAGTATTCCACTAATGATTGGCGTGCATTCTCTTGTGCTGGAATGGTTTCAAACTGCATTAATTCCGGCATAATTGTACGGCTGCGCAATGAACCAGACTCGTCAACTAAATCTAACAAATCATCTTCACAGAAAGGCATATCGGCACCGGCACTCTGCACTAAATTCATGAGTTGATAAGCGGCCTGCACATCACTAGAGTTTTCCGCATAAATACCTTCTAAAGTGTTTTCAAAACCATCCCAGTCAGCCGATAAGCTGCCGACGAGAATATCAGTAGCTGTATTGTCGTCAAAACCAAAACTAGCAATGGACATCACTAACTCGGTCAATGGTAGTGGTGTATTCGCGGGACGCTGATCCATGAAACGCTGCAGCTCAGTAAATTGAGCACTATGCTGTGTCGTCCAATCGGATCCCATTCGGCTCTGCAATGAACGACGTAGTTGAGGCAGGTCAATCTGCACGTTAGCATCAAAGGAGTGATCAACAATTTCAAGAATGCTACGTGCGGCCTGATGGGACTGATGCAGGGTATCAAAATAGAGATCATCAAAAGCTTCACTGTGATCATCGAAGAAATAATTATCTAAGCGCATTCCGACTTCATGCACATTGCCGAGCAGAGCTGTGAGTACATCGCCACGCTCTTGCTGCACGACACGCTGCCACACAAAGTCACCTAACATTTGCTCGCCATCTTCATCACGACCCGTGACCCAGTCAGTAATATCATTAACCGCGCCTAGACCCCAGTTAACCAAACCAACGCGACCTACAGCGCCTAGCACCCTAAAACCAAAACCTAAACTGCGGGCGCCCCATGATAAACCGGCTGCTGTTTCTAAACCCATCCCTACGCGCAATGCCGAATTTAAAGTTGCTGAATGACGAGCTAAATAAAATGGTAACATCGATGTCCCCATCACCAGAGCACGGCCACCGAGCGTTTCTGTATTGACACCGGCTTCGCGCAGCACGGCAGACGATAAAACTTGAAATGAATAGAAGAGCGGCATACTGCGGGCCACTTGCGACCAGTTCCAGCGTCCTGCAACACCAAGGCGCTCAAGCCCACGATGCGTAAAATAGAATGCTGTGAGTGTTGCTGGGGCTTGCATGCCGGCAGGAATAATATCGGCCTCAACAAGTTCCGCGACACCGGCATCAACCGCCAAGAGATAACCCACATTCGCGGCATAATAAACCGGAACCGCCCAGTGTGGCATACTAGGTTCTGGGATTGGACTTGAACCCATCCCGGAACCGCCTGTACTCCCTGGCGTCGGGCGCGGGGCTGGTGTGGCTCCCGCATCGGCATTACGAAAAAAGAATTGATACTGTGTTACGCCCTCAGGAGTCACTAACTGCTGTACAGAAAAAGTCACCGTAGAAAGTCCACGCAGCATTTGAACATGGGGGCGCATGGGTTCAGGGATTAAATGAAAGTTCTCCGCAATAGAATAAGGCGTATCTAACTCAATACCGGCAGGCACTGAAATACTGGCAGAACTATTAGCCAACAAAGGATTCATCCCATGGTATTGGGCAATCGTCTGCGGCAAAGACATAGGCAACGCTGTGCTATAGCTAGCTTCTTCAACCGTCACTTCAGGCAAGGCTTCGCACACATTGTCCTGTGGCAAACATGTTGCCATAGTTGGGTCGCAATAAGACATTGATAATGGATCTGGCATAATCGTCACAACTCCCGTTTGTAGACTAATTAAGAACTATTTATTTAATTTACTCGTCACTAATCGTGCTTATCAGCATTTGAGTTTGTAAAAGCGCTACGGTGTCACGCAAAGCCTCTCCATCCAAATACGTACGCTGCTCGAATGTCAGTTGGCTTGGGTCAGCTGGGATGTGACTCACTAGCACCCCATTGACATTTTCACTGAGCCCTAAGGCCAGACTCCGTTCATTCATCCGACGATGAATCTGGAAGGCTTCTGTTCTAAGATGACGGTGAAAATGATCTCTAAACTCACCCACATCTTGAATGTTTCCATTGTCATCAACCAATTGAATCAAGCTAGCAATACCACTGGTGGTTAATGGAGCCGTATACTCATCAACTAAGTTATACCCATTTTCAATATTATCTTCGTTTTGAGAATCCCCATAAAAACGCCGTAAGTCACGGGCCACGCCTTGCCAATCTGTATGCATCTCGACAGCATTTGTTGGGTCAAGCGCCATTTGCTGCATAGCACTATGCATCGAGTGGCCGTCAGCTACCGTCGTGTTCTGTGAAATAATCTGCAGAATGGCTTGATGCATGCCATTGCCGAATTGATCAGAACCTGTCACGAGTTCCGATTGAAGGTCATCCATCCGTTGGTGATACCAAGTATCAAACTCACCATCGTACCAGGTGCGAGTTGTCGCAGCGAAAGTAAATAGCATCCCTAACATGCTGGCAGGAACTTCACCGACGCGTTCTTGATTGATAATATCCTGTGTCAAACGAACTAAGTTCCATAGGCGCATATTGTTATCATAGTCACCGCCACTGGTGGCCGAAACAATGCGGCCAATGCCATTGACGCCAACACGGCTACCGATATCTACAATAGCGACCATACCTAATACGCGAGCTGCAGCAGCGCCTAAACTTAATGCTGTGCCCCCACGACCCAAGGCTGCTAGAGCACCTGTTTCAACACGCAAGCCAAGAGCCTCTGCTACGGCCGGTGACATCCGAGCATAAGCAAACGGCATTGCTGCTAAAGTAATCCCTAAAAAGTCTGTACAGGTATCACCTGGCTCCATGCCGACAACTTCTGTCAGCAATAAATTAGCTAAGATCTGAAATCCAAAGAAAGTGGGAATATGACGTAAGCCTGCTACCGGACTCGTCTCTACAATACCCGCACGATAGAGTGCATAGTGAGATGTCATCATCGTACTAAACATTACAGGTATCCGAGCTTCTTCTGGCATGATGTCGCGGTCAACCAGTTCGTCCAGCAAGAGATGATCAAAGGCGACAATCGCGGCGGACATACCGACAAGACCCACAGTCATGCCAACAGTTGAAGGTCGCGGAGCCGAACCACCAGGAGTTCCCGTCACACCATTAGGGCCACGTCCACCAGGAACACTCACGGCGCCTTCATCGGCTGTACGATAAAAATATAATTGAGGCATGGTTTGGCCATTAGATAATTGGACGTTAACGACACGGAAGGAAACCGGCACCTGAAATTCAGTTTGCAAACGAATCATCGCTGCCACATGCGGAGTCGCTAAAATTTCTGGTGGCAATTGTTCTTGATAGTCGACCAAAGCAAGACTTTGATCACGAGGAAAATCTATAGCGCTCGTCGCTTCTAATCCCGAATGCCCGGCATAATAAGACATCATGCCTTGGCTGACAGATTGATCTAAAGTAAATGGGGACTCGGAACTAAAACCATCTAAAGGAGTCTCTGTTGAACAAACGGGCGCGCCGATTGGTTGCTCATCAATATTGGGGGTATAATTTAAAGTCGTATCGACTGGACAAGTTGCTATTGTTGAATCGCACATATCAGGTCTCCTTTTGAGACCCCTCTACCAAACTGACCTTCTAGACCTTTGGCCGAACTCCGGCCACCCGAATAGTATTATCGGCCTGTTCGGTGAAAAGTTGCGGGAAACTGTGCGAATCTATGCGAAAAATAGATAAATATTGTAAGTTATTGAAATTAATGGGGCTTTACCGCTATTAATATTGCAATAATTGTAGGGGCGCGGCATGCCGTGCCCCTACCCGGGGTCTGGATAACTCATCGTCTCCACCCGATCCACAACCCCCAAGAAAACCGTATATTGCATGATTTCAAGGGTCAGTCGCACGGCCTGCGTATCCATATAGCGCTGTTGGGCCGGTGTGTAGTGATTGGGATTCGTGTAGTGCAGCTCTGAGCCCCGGCGTACCAAAATACCCTGCGCCAATAAGCCGCGCTCCAAATTCCGATTGGCTTGCACCAACTTGTTACGCACCGCTCGAATCACATGCTGCTGCAAAGCGGTTGAATCCAACACGCGTCCATCCGCTCCAATCAAACGATTTAAGCGTTGCCCTTGGGGAATCTCTCCCTTGCCAATCTTAAAGAGCGCATAGGCGTTCTTCACATTGTCGTCTGCATCACGATACAAGCTGCCAATCTCTCGCTCCACCCCACTCCAGTTAATCTCTAAAGTTTCCATCATATATTGTAGGTCCTGCTCACTTGCCTGAGACCAATCAATATTTGCATTGCTATAAGTTGATTGCATGGCAAAAAAGACCAAGCTATCCGTCACCCACTCGGCAAATTTCTCACCTGAATGAACAAACTCCTGCGCTTTATCATAACTGTGCTTAGCCAGTTCATCGCCCGCAAACAAAGACGTCACCCCAACTAAAGGTTTGCAGACAAAGAAATTCTTTAAACCCCAATACCCGCCACAACCACCGGTAAAACCATCGGTATGTTGATCACGTGCCAGCTTCATCAGCTGATACATCGGTTCATCATCGGCACCATGGGCTGATTCACGCCAATTGATATAAAGGTCGCCGGCATAGTTTAATAACAATGCGACACCCGCAGCACTAAAAGCCCGCGTCACGCTGCCCAAACCACGCATCAAATAATAACGCGCTCCCGCATAACCCATTGCCGACACGACTTGTCCGGGAGCCTTTGAAAAAGCAATCTCCAACAGACCGTAATGTGAGGCTAAGGCGGTTGGAATCAATCCTAAGGAGGCACTTACAAACTGCTTATCAAAACCATCACCCTCCCAACCAAAGCGACCCATCAGGTCTCCCGCGAGGACGGTCATCGATGTAAACAAAGGAAACGATTGAAACATGCCACCACTTAAAGCCGCCCCTTCTTGCACCACGCCCATCCGTTGCAACACCACATTGGTGGTGTACGTGGCTGTAATCGCGGTCTGCAAATTCAACACCGGACGTAAGACCTCCGGCATGCCGCGATCAATCAGTGGCTCAATCAATGTCGCATCTACTGCCAAGACAAAGGCCAGGATGCCACCGCTTGTATAGAAAGGCATCATGGTCACAGGGCCGCGCGGTGCTGGTGGTGTTGATGGTGCCCCTAATCCCCCTGACGATGGACCGTTTGCCGACACTGGTGTAGCCGCTTGGCGATATAAATAAATCTGCTGAGTCGTAAGCCCTTCCGGGGTCACCATACTTCTCACTTGAAAACGTAAGCCTGCAGGATTCGCAGCTGCCCGCACATAGGGCTGCACCACCGAACGCACTGATTCAGGCAAACGATTGAGCTCACTCGCCACTGAATATCCCTCGGGCTGTGCGCTTAAAGCCGCCAAGGCATCCGCTTGGAACGTACTCAGATCCGCAAAGGCGTGATTGTAATATTGAGTGTCAGCGCAAAACGCTGCTGGTTCCTCAGAAAAACTATCTACCGGGGCTTCGCAAACCAGATCCTCTGGGGCAAAGCACATGTTGTCAGCTAAGGTAAGATCCAGTTTATTAGCTGCTTGCTGCTGATTAATGGGTGGGGCCATCTCACTTCTCCTTCTGTTGATACGTCAAAGGAATATTGCAATGGCTGTGCCAGAATTGGAGTGAATGATATTGCTAAGTCATTGATAATTCTAATGCTTTATACAACACCGGTGAAAAAGCTTTTAGAGCATGGGGGCGGTAATCACCGAAGTGACTCATATCGGCACAGCATTAAAGAGCAAACAAAGTCTAAAACGACACAGGGAGATAACTAAATAGCTATCTCCCTGTTATTCCCTCTACAAAGAATCGTCGGGGCATAAGCATACATACCCCTATGATAGATTATAAAACTGGAACCATCCGCGGCACCGGTCTTAAAGACGGGACACGAATTGTCGGCATTTCCACTGTCGGTACGCGTACATTCACACCGGACAATGGTTGCGGCGTCATCAACACGGGCGTGGAACCAGGGGTTAAGGCCGTCGGTGAACCCGGTACAGCAGCACCTGCTGGTGAATCAACCGTCAGGCCACCTGTTTGCGCGTGGTATTGTAAGATGCCGGCTGCGACTGGATTTAAACCATTGGCCGGAGCCGCTTCAGCAACCGGAGCGGCTTCGCTGACTGGAGAAAATGACATATTTGGTGTCATCAATTCTGTCGACATGCTTTGAGCCGAAGCAACAATCTCACTCCAATTACCACCGGCGGCACTTACAAACTGCTCTAAACTATAACAGGTATCTGCTAAGTGACCTAAGTGAGTCGGCAAGAATACTGGGTAGCCTTCTACTGTTGCAATACGGGCATTGGTTTGGGCTTCCGCGTCTGATGATGTTTCACCTTCACCTTCCGTCGCAGTTTCACCTTCTGGTGCAGGGGGTGTTAAACTTTTTCCTAAAGCACTTAAAGCCGCTAAACCACGCGCCACGTCGGCAGAATTAACTTCACCAGAACTAACACCCGCGCCACCGGCAGGAGGTGTCGGTCCACCGCCACCACCATGTCCGCCAAGTCCGGCCCACTTACCAAATAATGGGGCCAGAACACCAAAGACTAAAGGCAAACCAATCAAGAAGGAAAGCACATGAACAATATATTCATTAAAATAATGCGACGCTGCTTGACCCGTTGTTCGCGGTGGTTCTTGACCATGCACACGGCGGTAATGAACTTGCAAGGCTTCCACTAAAGTATCACGTTGCTCATCGGTCATCCCTTCAGGAACATCATCAATCAAACTTTGAATCAATTGTGAGGTCTGATGGGCCTGATCGATGTTCACACAGATATCACCGCGTTGCGTCGAATAAGCATCATTGGTCACGGTGTAATTGGGATCATGTCCCGGAGCTAAGTTAAGTGATGAATATAAATGATTGATCGCTTCTGCTGAAAAATTCTGTCCGACCACACGCACATCATGGCGTGTCACCATACCACTCGCCGTACGACAGCGACCTAATTGCAAACCAAGATAAGGGGTATCGCCACCTTCAACGTATTGAGTGGCACCTGCTGGGGCACCCGGCGAACTATCGGGCGCCATGTGGCCTGTAATCACACCTTCAGTATTGGCGACATAGCCTTGAAAGCCCGAGCCTTCATTCACCACACATAGATTTGCGTTACTCGGCATCGCCGTTGCGTTAAAATCATTACATCCAGACATATCAGTTCCTCCTTGGCTAAGCGTGACCTTAAAAAAGTAAGTAAAAGCAAGGCTACGCCATTTATGTTATCGGCCCCTGCTTGCAAAAGTTGCCGGATTTTCGTCAATGCCTCGAAAGAACCTATTTAACCCAATAATATCAGCTGGTTGCATACTGTAGGGACACGGCATGCCGTGTCCCTACTCGCATTCCGGCTACATAATGATTATCGGTGGCTCAGAGACCAAAGTCTCTTCAGGTTTTAACGAATAGAAATTATTTGATCGGATTTTATTTAACGCCGTCCACCGACACGCGCAGCTTCACGGGAAGATTCCGCTAAACGACGTAAGAAGTCAGCGGTCTCACGCTCGGCACGGGGGCCGACATCGGCACGACGGATTTCTCTGACCATGCGTTCAAAAGTTGCAGAACGCGCTTCAAGGTTTTGTAAGGCGCTTTCAATAAAACGTTCTGGTGGCAGCGTTGATACAAACCCCGTACTACCCGGGCGACCCTCAGTACGCCATAACTCCACAATCTGCTGGGCTAAGACACCCCGTTGATCCGCAAACTCACGACCACTAAGGGCATCAGGAAAACGACTTTCTAGTTCTAAACTAATATGCTCTTGAGCCAAAGCATCGCGTCGGGTCTCAGGCAAACTTGAAACCAAGCGATCAACTTCTGCCACATCCACGGCCTCGGGTTGAGCCGGGACCTCAGGAGTAAGTGCGGCTTCGGCAGGAGCCGGACTACTTGGGCGCGCTTCTTCAGCCGGCGGGGTTGCAGGGCTCTCTGCTGGAGGTGCTGGGGTAAAACCCTGTGCTGGCATCACAGAGGCTGGGCCACTCGTCTGTAAATTCCTTTCAAAATAACGTTGGAAAAATTCACCGCGATTCATACTAGAACCCGTGCTCCGCTCTTCCGCCTGCAGGGCCTCAACCATCTGATCGACAATCAATTCTCTCATCCCGGGCTCTTGCCCTTGCCAGAAAGCGTGGGCCTCGGGAGTGCCTGAGGTAAAGAAACTACGGGCATGATTACGAGGGGCGCTCCAAGCATTATAAGCACTGGTGAAATGAGCCTCGGTCACAATCTCTACATGCTGGCTCATCGCTTCTTCCCCAGCCATCCGCAGAAAACGACCCATTTCTCGATTAAGATCATTCAACGAACCTTGACTAGAACCACTTAAGCGATTTGCCACCGCACGGATCACGCTTTCACTGAATTGAATGCGGCGTCCATCTGTTGAAAGTTCTTGAGCAATACGACTAGCTTCCGATTGAACGGCGCTTTCGGTGACAACACGTGGAGTTCCTGGGGTGGACTCAGAAGGTCGTGGCTCGGTACTTTGCGGCGGTGGCGATGATTCCGTAGCCACCTCTCTCGGTTGACTTGCATTAGCAGCACCCGTCGTTGACGGCTCTGCATTAGGGTTTAACGGATTAATTACACCACCACGAGGGTTTGTATACTCTCTATAAAAGGTCTCAATAATCCGTTCTTGGATACGTGGATTATTCTCTACACCACCCTCTAACAACGTGGCTAATTCTGCTTGCACCGTAGGAACAGTACGTCCCGTCGCTTCAGAAACAACGCGAATCACGTCTTCTGGCATCACATCAACAGTAGAAGATGATGAGCGCCCACTGCCTCTCAACTTTAGCGCACTATTTACTACGGCATCCAAAACGGTATTGTGAGCACTTGGTGGGGCCCCTGCTTCATAACCACCTAAGGCCACAACAGCATCTATCGCTGCGGGAGTGATATTCACCCGCTCATAACGCCGTGACATAATAAATGATTCCACACCGGCACCATTCGCACGGGCCTGCACAGCTGAACGCAAGTCCTGCGGCAATGGCGGCGCGTTTTCAACAAACGCGGTTCTCCGAAGTAAATCAGGGCCATTTTCAAAAATGGTCTGCCAACGGGTAGAATCAAATACAAAATGTAAGTTTCTATACTTAGGATTCGTCCCTTCAGTAATTTCATAAAGTTTAGGAAGTAAGTTAAGGGGTCTATTACCGGCATCCACACCCGCCGAAGCAAAACTATCAGCCTCTGTTAAATGGACAATAACTGGTCTATTCCCAGAAAGTCCGTCAATCGCTTTAAAGAATAGTTCTTGTGCACGGTTCTGCCAGGATCCCGCTTCACGTACGATGGCACTGGCACTGATCTGCACATAACGTGGACGCTGCCCTTCAAATGCCTCAACACTTGTTTCACCTCTAGTCGCAGCACCTGCAGCCGCAGACATCGCATAACCTTTACCAGAACCTGATGGTCCTGAAAGAATGATATGTGGTGATTGGCCGCGGTCAAAGCCTGCTAAGATACGGCGAGACGTTTCACTCAACGGATTGTTTGAATCGCGCACCTTATCGGTTAAATCGGTCAGAATCATACTTCTAAAATCAAAGACACCTTTCCATTCCCTAGCCAATTGTCGGAAATCTCCTCTAACGGCTAATGCAGGCGTACGAAGAAATGTTGTTTTAAGCACACCTCCAACAACACTTTCAAAGCGATGAATCATTTGTGAGCCTGACATTCTCATACTTAAATACATCTGCAAGCCCATCATTACATATAACCACTTTAAGTTATTAGCTTGATCTCGTGCCATAGCTTGGCCATCACGTGCCAACGTCTGCCCATCGCGCTGCATTTGGATACTGGTTTCGGCTCTTTGTTCACCAGAAAAAGCATTTCTAGAAAACATCCGCAAAGATTCAGCAATAGCTAAAGCATGGTCATTTTCAAAATACATGCTGCTATGCTGCATTTCTAAAGGGCGATCTAAATTAATAATATTCTCATGACTCTCACCCGTCAGCTCACTAATAATACCTTCTGTACTCGTTTGTAACAGCGCGGCAATATTGATTGAATTACGCCGCCGCCGTGGAAAACAATAATGCCCTTCATCAATGCCGCCCAGTTCAATCAAACTTAAAGCTTCATGGGGCTGAATATTATTCAACGGCAGTGTGGGAACAGACATGGTCGGACGACCTTCGCCATCGACACACAATTGATCTAAACGACGGTCATACAAGTACATATAAGCGGGACGCGTCGCACTTTCCCCTTCACCCTCAGGTCGACCTAAGCAAATGCCATAGCCTTGACGGCCATGTCCTGTAGTAGCCAAATTAATATCACTCGTGGTTAGGTTAGATCCTTCCGGAACCAACGCTGCCTCGAGCATACGCATGGTCATCTGCGTCACTTCACGCGTCAGTCGCTCTTGGTCCCAACTTTCACTTTGACTGCGAGTCCGCAAAGCGGTGATTTGCTGGGTATAATTGGGGATAATCGATTCGGCAAAATCCTCTATGGCAATGGGCCTACTGAATGAACCAGAAATTTGCCCCAACTCACCTACATTTGGATCCCGCTGTCCAGCTGTGGGCGCAACAGATAAATCCGGTTGAAACGTGGCGCTTAAACGTCCACCACTTTCTTGCACCAAAATACGTTGCACACCCATCAAAGAAGAATCATTGATCGGGTCACATAAAGGAACGCTGGTAGGGTCTAGAGGTTGGACGCACTCCCTCGCCGCCGCTTGTTCATCGGTACATGGCGGCATTTCGCGATTCAGTTGTGTGGTACTGAATGGAACTATCTGCGGAGGCGTCATAAGACCTCCCGCATCGCGAATGCGTCTGTATTCAGTGTTAATAAATTCACAAGTCCCTCAATTAGGTATTTATTAATGCGTATGAACACCTAGAGTTTGTCGATTCCTAGACAATTAAATATTCTACTCTGTAATTGTTATCGGCCTGAAAACGCGGATGTTGCGCCAAAGTTTGTTAATTTTTTCCAAGAAATGGAAAAAATGGAAATTACAGTTTAACGCCGCGCGCCAATACGGCCAGCCTCACGCGCCGATTCGGCTAAACGGCGCATTAAATCTTCCGTACCCCGTTCAGCACGCGTCCCGCGGTCACTGGAACGAATCCCCTCTACCACACGCTGCATCGTTAATGAGCGCTGTTCATAAGAACTTAAAGTACGCTCCATCGCCTCTTGCATAAAACGTTCTGCGGGCAGTCCTTCGATAACCCCCGTACTTTCTGTATACGAACTGCGATTGCGTTCCCACTCTTGAGCAAACTCTTGGGATAAAGATGAAACAGTATCTTGATATTCTCGACCCTCTAAGACGGGCCAACGATCGACTAATTCTATCGCAATCGCCTCCGGTCGAACGGACGCGGCTCGTGGACTAACTACTGGAGAAACTTCTGAAGGCGCCACAACTGCAGTATTCGGCACAGTTCTAACGGTTTTCATTTGATCAGAAGAAAATACCATACTTGCGGACTCCGTCCTCAATTCAAACGTACGCCGTCCGTCACGTGTCTCATCTATCTCTACAACACGCCCTTCAAAAACCTCACCATCTTTAGTGTGAATACGCACATTGTCCCCTGACATGTGGAACAGCCTGATGCGCTCCCATTCAATTGTAGGTTTTTTTTGAATTTCTTTTTGTATCGCCTCCGCTATTTCTCTCGCTTCACGTTCTCTTTCAGGACGAGCCGCTTCGTCTTCCTCAGCAAGCATTCTTTGTTCAGCTATCCTGCGGTTACGGTTTCGAATGGCCAACGAAATATTAAAAAAACCTAGCATCAACACAATGCCAGCGACTATAATGGTGTGAGTTGACCCATTCAATAAATCCATCCAACTCGTATCAATTGGAGGCGGCGATGCTAAAGGATTCACTTGAGCAATGGGCAACTGAGAGAGATTCACCTGCGACATTAAAGGAAGCCCGGCCGCCACTGCTGGCTGATAAAAACTTTCACCAACGGAAGGCGTATTTACTTGAGCCACGGGTGTCGAATTCCCTGTAAGGGCTACGGGCACAGACGGGCTCACGGAACTACTACTAATAGCTTCTGGTGGTGGCATAATATAAGACTCCAGTGTGGTTATCGGCACTTAGAATGCAAAGTTGCGTCAAGTTTGGGGCGAGGTCAATTAATTTGGTAGGGGGCGAATGGCATTCGCCCTAAATAATATGGGAACACGAAGGGCGACCGACAGATCGCCCCTACGAGGTATCCATTGAAATCATCAATTTTAAACCGGCACAATACGGCCCGATTCACGTATCATCCGCAAAATCATTCGATTGAGTTCTGAATTGTCGCGGTCCGCACGCACACCACGGTCACTAAAACGGATGTTTGCTGCGACCCGATGCATGGTGGATGAACGTTGCTCAAAGCCTGCCAGCAAACTATTCACAGCTTGATTAATGAAGCGCTCTGGCACAACACCTGGCACCAAAGGACGCCCCTCATCTAAAGGGCGACCGGCCTGGTCCCAGGCAGTAAAAATTTCTACCTCTAGCGCTTGAGTAATCGCTTGATAATGAGCCTCGGTAAAAACCGGGAAGCGACTTTGTAATTCCAAACCAATGTGACGGACATCAAAAATACCCCGCTCACGTCGCGTACCGCGATCTGAAGCCCGGATACTTGCCGCAACGCGGTTTAATGTGGGTGACTGACGACTTTCAAGTTGCAGTGCAAAGTCGGCGACCACGGCTTCAAAAAGTTGTTCTGGAACATCAAACAAACCACGTGCATTCAGCTCCAAAGCACCACCTACATTTTGCCAACGAGCCATCACTTGTTCTGATAATTCTATGACATAGTTTTCAAACACAGGTTCAGCCAATAGCGGATAACGTGTACGCATTTCATCAGTTATATTTTGAACACTTATCTCAACAACACCACCAAACTCAGCTAAGATCTGGTTAAGCTCAAGCGGGTCACCAAAGGCCGACTGCCCGGAATCATGTAAACGCAACCGTAAATCACGATAATAATCGATAAAACGTTGTGGCAAACGTCCATCCGGCTCACTCCCATTCGCCAACCACAAGGAGTGACGTTCCGTCGTCGTCAACCGTTCATAGAGTGCTAAAGCCAAGTTTTGCTCATGTATGCGCGCATCTGCAGCTAAGGCTTCATAGGCATGGTTAATACTGATTATTTGATGGCGCGCATCGCTGGCAATAATCCATAAGTTATTATGCATCTGCTCACGACGCAGGGCTTGAATCTCTTCCCAAGTCACCGGCCCGTACTCTATGCCTAAACGCTGAGAACGCAGCTCCACCAAATTATCTAATAACGCATCAGGATTTAAACCTTCGGCTTGCAAGTGTTCCACTGCAGCTCCAGAAAAATTCGAGCCAATACCAATGGCAATGGTCGCTGCCTTTAGCTGCGCAAAGGGAGAAGAATCATCATTATAAAAGACCGCAAAGTCATCGCGATTGACATCAATGACAGAGTCACGTTGCGGGTCAAGAATCAGTTCAAAAGCTTGCCCGTGTTCATCACTCACATGGGCTCGCGTCCATGCATGGCGTCCTCCCATAAAAGGACCCTTCTCCATTCTAGAATTCAAACCAATAAATTGATAGGCTACTTGCAAGAGCATGCCGCGTTCATTACACACACCGCGTTCGATAAAATCGCCTAAGCGATACATTTGATTGGGCAGCGACATATACAGACGCGCCCGATCATAGGGGACATAGTCACGTACAATGCGCCAAGCAGCCTCGGCGGCTTGGCGCTCTGAAAGAGTCTGCGCAGCTAAAGAATGACGGATAGGACGCATATGCGTCTCTAAAAAATGAGTGAGTCGTGGATCAGCAAAATCAACCAGGACAACTTTACCACTGCCATCCGTGCCTGAAATATTGATAGAACGATCTTGAAACTGTGGATGCGCCACATTCGGATGGATATAATCCGTCACTAAAGGTTCGGCACGCCCCCGCACAGTTAAAATATCACTTAAGGCGACCGACTGACTCCAACCGTTATCTCGCAAATGCACGACCGCACCCTTACCCTGCCCATCAATATGATCTACGCGGCCGACTAATTTCTCTTTGTCGCCTACTGTGAAAAGTTCCACCACCTCGCCTTGCATAGCCTGAAGACGCTCTAATAAAGGTTGTTCCGCAACCAAAGGAACCGAACGTTCTGACATCAAGCGCACACTGGCGGCCTGATCTACTCCCTTCACATTAATTAAATAAGGCTGACCTTGCTGGAGAGACCAGCGAAAATACGCCCGGCCCATGCGAATAATATCACCATCACATAACGAAACATTGACATGCGGGTTGACCGGAATTTCTTGGCGACCGCCATACAACACATCATCACGGTAGATCATCGTACCATTCAAACTGCCGGCATCACTCAACCAATAGTGACCCCCGGGAGAAATTCTTAAGCGCACGTGATTCCGTGACACAGAAATTAAATCCGCCGGCTCAGCCTGACCCATCAAACCAATATAACCCGCTTGGTTGTAAGCACGGCCTATGGTCAGCTCATACACTTCGGCACCCGGACGAGGGATGCGAATCCTACTTCCAGTGTGTGTACTCTCATTGGCGGGGAGGGTTGTCGCAGCCGTACCATACACATCGGGGGAAGAATGTAGGGGCACGGCATGCCGTGCCCCTACCGCAAAAGTCTGCGTGACAAGTTGTGAATCCAAAGCCATCCCGACGACATGGGTCATCGTTCCGGTGACGGCCGGCATTGAAGTCAAAACGGGAGTCAAAGGCATAGGTGGGGGCATATTATTTCCTTGGCATGTGCTAAAACTCTCTTCGGCACATCAAAGCAAAAGGAGCTATCCAATCTTTTCAACAAAGACACCAAGACAAGCACACTCTTTAGCTTTCCACGAAAAACCTAAAATTCATCAATAATAATAGATACTTGGAATATTACCCCAAAGAACATCTCGCCTAAAATCCGTATCCTTATGCATACAGATTCTACAGATACTATTAGCGGCGTCCACCGATAGCCACACTTCGTCGAGAGGCTTCTACAATCCGACGTGCCAAGGAAGTCGTATCACGCTCGGCACGTGGTCCGCGGTCACTACGACGGATACTCTCAGCTAAACGACTCATGGTATTAGAACGTTGTTCATAGCCTTCCAGCATCATATTCATAGCCGCTTCCACGAAGCGCTCCGAAGGCAAACCAGCAATCGCACCAGGCCCTGAAGACCCCGGGCGACCACGACGTTCCCACACACCATGAATCTGATTGGCCATTTCTGTTACAGCGCCCTCATACAGACGGCCTTCTAATTGCGGCCAACGATCAACTATTTCTAAAGCAATACTTTGAGGCGTTACAGGTGTCTGTTCAGCGCTTGAAAATAATTCCATCGGCAAGACCTGGCGTGCCATCTGATCGGCTTCCTGTACAAACGCGGCTTCAAATGGAGCCCGATCAGTTTCTAAGCGGCTTACTTGGCTATCTGAAGTTGTTCCTGACGCCTGCAAGCTTTGGATTTGTGAATTGATCCGTCTCACGTCTTGATAAGAAGTACTCCCTTCAAAACGCGTTACCAGATCCATCGCCATCGTCACCATGCGTGCTTGCACGGGACTTAAACTCTCACGTCGACCATCTTGTACTTCAAATAAATACTGATCGGCACGCGTTAAGATACCACGGGCAGGATTGGTGTCCGGCACTAAAGTTAATAAGGGTGCAATCTGACCACGCTGGGCACGGGCCGTCTCAACAGGAGTCAATACCGCGGGTGCCACCGCTGGAGTTTCAGCAGCCGCATTCGGCAGTGGTGGTGGAGGAACGACCGTAGGCCGCTCATCTTCGACTATATCAAATAAGAAAGGATGATTTAATACCGTGCTATCACGAAAGTCTGTATAAGCCTGTGTCTGACGGGGTAATTCTTGTTCAAATTGAGCCCGGCGCTCAGGTGACAAATGATTTTCACGCAAACTGCGGGAGGTATCTCTAAAACGTTCATAGACATCGGAACCCATCAGAGTATCAACAAATTGCCGCATCCGATGCACAACTGCCTGCTCATGCGGTTGCAAACCACGTTGCTCTCTTAAGGCGCCCTTCGCGATTTCATTAACTTCACTGAGTCGGTCCCGCACTTCTCCCTCGGGTTCATAACGCAACATCTCGCGAACTTTTTCTTGTAAAACTCTAACACCTTCCAGCTCTTGATCCAGTGATGACTCACTTAAAATCGCGACCAAACTTTCAGCCGCACTAATATGCACCGCCGCATCAGGATCAATTTCTCGAGGGTCATCCCCAGTCAAACCATGGGCGTCACGGAGCGCGTCGATCGCATCGCTAATAGTACGATAATCTTGGCTCGCCGGCTCAGCATAACCTAAGCCCGCTTCTAAGACAGCGATGCGTTCGGCATAGCCCGTACGACGTTCACGCATCATGCGTTCATGTTCAGCCATTAGTTCACTTTTATCACGTACTTGCGTAATCTCCTCCTCAAAACCAACGGAATCTCGCTCAGCATCAAATCCAGCAAACATATTTGGCTCTGAAGAAAGAATCTCACCATCTTCCACCGCCATGGCCGGCAAGAATTCTTCTGCTAAGGCGATAACGTGAGCATCATGGGAACCTGGCATCACCGGTCGGCGATCAGCAATATGCGTTTGCAGACGACGGATTGCATCAGATACAGAGTCGGGAACCCGCTGACCTTCCGTTGTTGCCGTACGGAGATACTCATCAAAATGTTCTACCTGACTACGCATGCTACGCACCCATTGCGGGTCAAGATGCTCATGAACGACCGGTGCCTCAAAATGAGACTCCGTCGCAGCAGCCAAATCAGCAGCCCCCGAAAGCGGCGTTAATAAAACTTGTCCGGAACCCGTATGAACACGAAAGGAATTTTCACCTACACGAAGCACATCCCCTTCACGGAGGGCGGGCGCACTTTCAAAGCCTTCTGGTAATTCTGTATAATTCCATTGCAAACTATCATTCACGCGATAAAGGCGAGCCCCTTGCTGCTGCGTGCCACGCACCCGAAAGCGGCCAGCGGCATCCATATGAATCTCCGCCTGTGACTCTTCACGAATCCCCGTACTCACTAATGAATCGGCATCAGCATTGAGCAAAAATCTGTCTTCAGCATTTCTAAAACTTAAATTTAAGCGACCTTCTACTGTTTGACTGCCAGTCTCAGCTTGGCTTTCAACGCCATAACTTCCAAAACCCGCTTCGATTTGCAGACGCTGTGCCATCACAGCTCCTAAAATATTTGGATTATGGCTCGCACGTAATGAGAAATCTTCCAGGATAAGCGCCGACGAACGATGCGTCAGATAATCGCGAACAAACGAGACGGGCATTTCCGCCCGATAACCACTGGAATCAATCCCGCTACGCTCCAAGAAATGCTGCTGAGCCCCTTCACCGAGGTCATTCCAAGCATGCATCGCCGCCGCACGTTCACTCGTACTCAATAGTTGTCCTGATTGAGGGAGCGTTGAGATACGCGCTGCCTCAAAGACAGTCCGTGCATAGCTTATTTCCATGACATGCTGCTGAACGGATAGTGGCACTTCCGTCAAAGCAACGGGGTCTAACTCCACACAAAGGTTTTTATCGACGGAGTCCAAATCAACCGGAATAAAAGCGCCCCCATTTTCATGGCGCGCAATCCGTACAGCCTGCTCAACACGCAAAGTGCCATTCTCCTGATTATCTGCGGAACCGATATGGATTTGAACGAGCACATCATGTTCACCCAATTCTACCCAAGCACTTTCCGGCAGGCTATAAACCTGACCTTCACGATAAATCATCGGTTCAATACTATGGTCTTCGCGATAGGAACGTCGGACTAATAATTGATCATTGTCACCACGAACTAATTCAAAAGAAGTATTTTCAACAAAGGTATTCCCTGCAAAACGTCTTTCATCTGACGTCGCCGCCAGGGTAATATCAAAACGTTGAATCGGGCTATCCTCACGCCATTCAAAGGAAATTCTTCGCTCACCCGTATCCCCAGGCAAAACGCTAGCCGGGTCAACCGTTGCTGGCTCTGTGGAAACAGACAACGGTGGCGGCGCTACTGATGTAGAGGACTGCCTGGTACGCCGCATCTCACGTAAACCTAAAACAACCAGTGTCGTCAAACCAACCCCCAGCCCCAAACCAATACCCAGATCTAGGAGATTATGCTCAGATACCGGAGTGTCGTGGCTGACATAATGGGTTAAACTTAAATAAGTAAAAAGTTGTTCTGTTTGCACCGCATTAAGATTTTCTCCGGCTTGTGCCTGACTGAGTAAAGTCTCGGTACGGCTTAATTCGGCGATCAACTGTGGGTTGCCACTACTTTGAATCAAATCATGCAAACACTGAGCGGCCGCAGGATCAATGGTCGTATCATGGGTATTCGCCTCTCCTGCTGCAAGAGAGCTCATCGGGGCCCCCGCACTCAATAAAGCTTGTTCGCTCCACTGTGCATTGGACTGGACTAAGAACTCACGTAAGGAGCCATAGCTCTGTAAAGTGTCCGGTGAAATACTACGGCAAAAATCGTTCATGGTTGGGGCTCGTCCTCTCCTCAAAGAATTACGTCTATCCTTTAAGCTATCGGCGAATCCTTTCGAAAGTTGCCTGGCGAATGAAAAAAGAACTGACGAAAATTGGCAAAATGGATCCACATGTTAAACGCCGTAGGGGCGCATGGCATACGCCCTAATATAGGGCATTTGTAGTCCCATAAAAAAACAGCCGCCTGGAAAACCAGACGGCTGCTGCAAAGATTATGTTTGCGTCGCTCTTATTACCGGCGTTCGGCAATCCGGCGCATTTCACGCATGGATTCTGCCCAACGGCGTACTGTATCTTCTTCGGCAGTGATGCCACTACGGCTGACTCCACGAGCACCTCTGAATGCCTCACGCGTCGCCTGCTCAAGTTGAGCATTATCACGAGCACGTTCCAAGGTAGTGTCAAGGTAGCGTTCAGGAATCGCACCTTCAAAGCGTCCTGCTGTTTCGACCACAGGACGGTTATCAGTTTCCCAAGCTTCAAAAGTTTGAGTTGCCAAGGTTTTGACCTGATCTTGAAATGTACGGTCACGGAAAACACTAGGATCCGCACCCGCTTCACGCGCTGCCGCTTCTAAACGAAGGGTTAATTCTTCTTGAATCGATTCAATCGCAGCGTCACGAGCTATACTTGCTTCCAAAGCATCAACACCTGATGCCGGAGCTACTGGAGCTGGAGCGGCTGCGGGCTCAGCTGGAGCTGGTTCCGCTGGGGCTGCTGCTGCAGGTTTCGCTGGAGCTGGCTCAACTGGAGCTGGTTCCGCTGGAGCACGACGTGCACTCCGTTTAGGCGCAGCTGGTTCCGCTGGCGGAGTTGCTGCCGGCGGAGGCGTTTGCGCTGGAGCCGCATTACTGCTACCGCGGTTACGCAGGCCAAAATAAGTTGCCACGGCTCCTAAGCCAAAGAATGTGAGTGCACCAGCAATCATCTCACCAGTACTCCAACCTTCTGATGATGGTGTTGCTGGAGGCGTTGTTCCTGGAGCCCCACCAGTACCACCTGTATTCGCGACAGGAGTTGGGGGGGTTCCCGCGTCAGCTACTGGAGTCGAGTCAGGAACTGTCACCTCAATACTATGCGATACTGTCCCAGCATTCACACCAAGAGTATGTGAACCGCTCGTTAAAGTAACAGAAATTGGATTATTCCCGGTAACAGCAGTTTCCTCACCACCATCAACCGTATAACTAATTCCTTCAGGCCATCCACTGGCAGGGGCAGCAATGCTCACGACTCCATCAGCATTGGCTGTCAAAGTCGTAGGTAAGTTTAGATCCGCTGGTGCTGCTGCTTCTGTGCCATAGGCACGGCCGGCTTGCCAGTCTTCGCTACGCATAATGCGGAGCATACCTGTAAGTGATTGAACAATAACTGTGGCACGTTGTCTGGCAGCCGCATCACCAATTTGGCCTAATTGTGTGCCATCAATAACATTTGCTTCAGTACGCAGAGCAACAACCATGGCACGAACAGCGTGCCAGTTGCCATAAAGTGCCCAACCTGGTTCTGAATCAGAATCACTATCCGGCTCAATATCTGCTTGATAACCAACTAAAGAATCAATCATACCCAGATCAGCATCCGTAATCGTCACAGGCACAGCAAGATTTGGATCAGGCAAACCGCCATCATCTTCTTCACCGCCCATGGCGACATAAAGATTAGCCACCGATCCTAAAGTATTTCTGTTGCTACGAATTTGATCAGGAGTGAACGCAAAACGTGGGATTTCTGTACAAGTAGTTTCTTGACCCATAATACTGATCAAAGTAGAAGCCGACTCCAATAAGACAGCTGCTCTAAAACGAGCATCTTCATCTGTCACTGCAGACGTCAACGAGGTCTGAGTAATAACATTACCACTAGTACCTTGTAAGGCAGCAATCATAGTTCTGACACTACCCCAGTGGGTTGCCAAAGCATTTGATTGTCTGTTTGCTCCGTTACGGAATCCAATGCGCTCTTCTAAATGTTGTACTTCAGGAGAACCAAGATCTATGGTAACCTGTCCACCTTCAAAGACACCGTCAGGTGTTTCGCCACTCAATCGAGTAGCCAAGTGGTTGACTTTATATACGACTGGAAGTTGCCCTTCCTGTGGCTGACATGTTAATCCCATATCTTCATTCTCCTCTTAAACTAAACCTTAATAATATGCATTGCCGAATGAACTACCCCACCCCCTTAACAGGGGTGGGATGTTCTAATCTTATAAGCCTGGGACTGTAATGGTACCAGTACTACGTCCGCCGCCACCGCCGCCAGAGCGTCTAAACTGAGAGTCTGGGCTGACTGTGATGGCCGTACCAGTTGGGTTCCCTTCAGCATCCAAAGGTTGGATGGTTACAGGAATCGCTGTGTATCTACCGCGAGCTCCACCATGATTCCAGTCACGAGGACGGCCCGTCAAAGACAGACTGTTCGCACCTGTAGTCAGGTCGAAATCTTGATGATGCGTTCCCACAGTCACTCGGGCACGGGTAGCTTGATCACTGTTCACTGAAAGCGTGAAAGTATCACTGCTATAACGCGTGGCCGAAGAGGTACGAGTCGCACTTGTTAACGTTGCTACTGGTGGTCTGATATTTAATGTATTCGTAAAGACCACCGAACCAATTTGAATCTGTACAGCGTTGTCGCTTGGTTGTGGTGAAATTGCATCCAACTGAGCTTGAGTCAGTACTAATGGAATCGCCACATTCGCTGGGAAACCACCTTCAGGAGCCGTGATGGTTGCTGCGACTTCTTCATTAACGCGGATGGTTACAGATACTCCAGCAGGCACAGCCACGCGAGGTGTGATACGACCTAAGTCCGCGCCTTGTCCGGCCACAGCTTGCGCTGGGACAGAACCACGATAGCGGAAGTTACCGACGGTGACATCACCATCAGCGTCCACTGCAGGAGCAGCCGTTGGAACAACCACTTCACCAGTAACCAATGGAGTAGCTCCAGGGACACCAATTTCAACAGTGTTACGACCTGGCTCTAAAGAAGTAGCAGGTAAAGTTAAAGTTCCTGTACCTGTTGGTAAAGCTACATCAGGTGTTGCCGTACTGCCATCAGCATGGCGTACGAGCACACGAGAGCCCGCAGGCCATTCAGGCCATCCACCACTTGGTGCATTGACAGTCGCATCATCACCTTGAGCGACATTGATAGGAGAGTTTGCTGGAGATACTGGACCATCTGGACCATTATCAACCGGCGTCGTAGGACGTGGATGCGTCACCGAACTTCTTCCAAACTGCATAGTAAAGTTTAAGCCAAGGTTATGTCCCCACTGACTGAAGCCACCATGGCCCGCATCACCTGGGTTCACATTCATCCAAGTTGGCTGATAAAAAGCACCGACTCGTCCGCCGAGGCTATCGCCCATTGGGAAAGAGTAACCGGCTCCAATACGAGGTCCTACGGTTAAGACCGTACCACCATCAGCACCGGTTGAGTTACCGAGAGTGCTATTATAAACACCGCCAGTACCTGTTGGTACAGAACCGGCATTCGCTTGAGGCTCACATTCACCTAAGCCTAATTCACCTGGAACACAATCGGTAGGCAACGTTTCAGTCGCACCGTCTTGTCCCAATAAACCATAAATACCAAGTTGAAGTCCTAAAGCAAAATCTAAGCCGCGTAGCGCTGAGAAAGGCATGATGTTAGCCCCTAAGTAGAGGTTACCACCAACCATGCCAACACCAGAGGTTGCTGTTTCGCCGTTAGGCAAACCAAAATCAGCGCCCATGTGACCGCCACCAAGACCTAAGCGAAGATCGCCACCGATCCAAGGGACATCTGGGTCACGCAAGGTCAGGCGTCCAAATAAGCTTCCGGCGCCACCACTATGTGGGACATCACCTGAACCAATAATACCTAATGCTTCAAGGCCAAGACCAAAGTTAACGTCAAGAGGTTGATCGGCATCAGGGCTTGGAGTCGCTTCATCAGCTGGAGCAGGATCTGCAGGAGGAGGCGTAGGGCCTTCAACAGCACCATCAACAGTAACAGTACCACCCGCACCTGCATTAGCCGTACGCAGAGCTGTTGACATGGCTGCCAAATCAATTTCGCGTTCGCCATCGTCACGCTGACCATTACCATTGGCATCCACATATACATGTGTCACTGCAGGATCTTCGGTCATATTTGGGATCGCTGCGCCAATGGCACGGTAATCTGCTTCTGTTTCTGCGCTCATGTTGTCATCAACGTTATGAGCAGTAGCTCCACTAAATGTAGCGCTATCGCCTGTTCCTCGTTGTACAACTAAGTTCATATCGGCCATGGTATTCCTCCTTGGAAAATCTCTATTCTATAAAAAAGTTAATCTACTTACTTCCATTAATAAATTTTGCTTGCCTTACTCGTAGAGTCTTATCGGGCTCACCGGGAAGAAGTTGCTAAAATTTGCATACCTAACCAGTGCCAAGCTATTCGCAGCACGCTCAGAAATGTTGCGTAGTTTTCTCTACTAAAGCTTACAACTGTATACACCGGGAAGCACTTTAAGTCGGGCAATAGCAACATAACAATAGCACGAGAGGCATAAACCCCAATGTTTTAGCGGGTTTTGTCAGGCTCTTTCAGAAGAATTATCGAGCAATGGCAAGGGTTAAAACGGATTGAACTCACTTATTTAACTACTGTTTAGTATTGATTAAGTTTCGACTCTTTTAAAAAGCCGGTGATTGCCCATCAAAAAACTAAGGAGTCACTGGAAAAATCCGTTCGGTCAGATTAAAAAACGCTACCATCTCTATAAAATATAATTTTTTAGAGATAACTACATCACGTGACTCAATGACAAATATCTTGCTGTTATGACTTACTATTTAGTCCTTCGTCTGCCCGCCGTGGCACAAAACAGTGCTCAGCCCTGTGACAGCTATGCAAATTTATCACTCTCCCCTGCATCGCCCAGCTCACAGAGCCGGCATTACGATGGAAACTAGTTGAAATGACTTATTTTTTTCAAATATCCCCAATGGAATACGATTTATACCTTTTCTCGCAACTTTTCGGAGAATAAGCCGATCCTGGCAGAAGCCTATATGGGCAAGTATAACTTTTTTCATCCATCTCTTATGGAGGGACTATGACTCGGATCAAACTACTATTTATTGCTGTGACCGCTCTGGTGGCGACTACCGCAGCTCAATCCGCTGATGCGGCTTGGGGTAAAGATTTCTGCGATATCGTTGAAGCCAGCACGGCACAAACAATTAAAACAGCCATTGCAGGATATAATAAGGATAACGAAAACGAACGGCTTTGTACCCGCGCTATTCGTTTTAAAGCGGCTAAATCATTCAGCTTTACGGAACCATTGGTGATTGATCGCACCCCTCCTGCTGGAAAAGAATATGGCATGAGTATCCGACGCTGTGTGAGCTCAGGAACTTATCAAGAACCTGGCTGCCCGGCACTCTCCAAAGAATCTATCATTCTGGATTTCTCTGGTTACACACAAAATAATGGTGACTGTCCGGTTCGAATCGCCCAAGGCTCAAAAGTAAGCTTATTAAATTTTAAAATCATTGCCCCTAATAAGGACACCGCTATTTGTACCGCCGGTGGCAACCCTATTGGCATGGATGAAATGGACAATGCCTCGGCATGGGTTAAAGATGTGGTGCTAGAATCTTCTGGCGGCTCATTCCCTGACCGTGATGGCGATGGCGTGCCGGATCAATTCGATAACTGTCCGGACGATGCGAATGCCGATCAAGCGGATACTGATAAAGACGGCCTTGGGGACGTTTGTGATGATAATCCAAATGATAGCGATGAAGACGGCATCGATGATGACGATGACAACTGCTTAGGCGTCGCCAACCCAGGTCAAGAAGACACTGACTTAGATGGTATCGGTGATGCTTGTGACCCTTGTACCGATACAGACAATGACGGTATTTGTAATGAAAACGGCGATAACTGCCCTAACGCTTCAAACAACGATCAAACCGATACTGATACTGACGGTGACGGCGATGCCTGTGACTCCGACGATGACGGTGATGGCGTTGATGATGCCATGGACTGTGCTCCTTTAGATGAAACTCAAAGCACTGACTCTGATGGTGACGGCGTCTGTGATGGTGATGACGCTTGTCCTGATGATCCAACAAGCAGCGTTGACACAGATACAGATACCATTTGTGACAACAATGATAACTGTCCTGAAACTTCTAACTTAGATCAACTAGATACTGATGGTGACACACAAGGTGATGTTTGTGATTCCGATGATGATAACGACGGTATTACAGACCCTGCCGATAACTGTCCATTAGTCTACAACCCAGATCAAACCAATACAGATGGCCAACCAGACGGTGGCGACGCCTGTGATGACGATGATGATGACGACGGCGTTTTAGATGGCGACGATGATTGTCCCTTAGACGCTGGCGACAGTGTCGACACCGATGGCGATGGCGTTTGTGATAATGCCGAAGTCGAACAAGGGACGGATCCTAATGATCCTGACACCGATGATGATGGTGTCGATGATGGCACGGATAACTGCCCACTCATCGAAAACCCAGGTCAAGAAGACACTGACTTAGATGGTATCGGTGACGCTTGTGATGACGTCGATAACTTTGTTGATACAGATGGTGATGGTATCGCGGATGCCGTAGATAACTGTCCTACTGTGCCTTCGCTTGATTTAACAGATACCGATAACGACGGTGACGGCAATCCTTGTGATGACGATGATGACAACGATGGCGTCCTTGATGCGGTTGATAACTGTCAATTTGTCGCCAACCCTGGTCAGGAAGATTCTGATTTAGATAACATTGGTGATGTCTGTGACGTCGACAACGGCGTAACAGATACCGATGGTGACGGCATCTTAGATGCTGTCGACACTTGCCCGAATGATCCGAATCCAAAAAACACGGATACGGACATGGACGGTGACGGTGACATCTGTGACGACGATGATGATGGCGACGGCATTTTAGATGCCTTCCCTGACAACTGTCAGTTCGTCGCTAACCCGCTCCAAGAAGATAACGACATCGACGGTATCGGTGATGCCTGTGACGTAGATGACGGCGCCGTTGATACCGATGGTGATGGTATCTTAGATGGTACCGACACTTGCCCGAATGATCCGGATCCAAATAACACGGATACGGACATGGACGGTGACGGTGACATCTGTGACGACGATGATGACGGCGACGGCGTTTTAGATGCCTTCCCTGACAACTGTCAGTTTGTCGCTAACCCAGGACAAGAAGATACTGACTTAGATAATATCGGTGATGCCTGTGATATTGATGGCGGCATTATGGATGCGGATGGTGACGGCATCTTAGATGGTACTGACACCTGCCCAAATACTCCTAATCCAAATAATACGGATACAGACATGGACGGCGACGGTGACATCTGTGACGACGATGACGACAATGACGGCGTCAATGATGATGTCCCTGATAACTGCCCATTAGTCGCCAACCCAGGCCAAGAAGATGCCGACAATGACGGTACGGGTGATGCCTGTGATACGGGTAATAACAACCCACCGGCAGATACTGACGGTGACGGCATTCCTGACCTGATTGATAACTGTCCAAATACACCTTCACTGGATCTCAACGACACGGACAACGATGGCTTCGGCAATCCTTGTGACTCGGATGATGACGATGATGGTATCGCGGACGACGGCGATGGCTCTGGGACTCCGGGTGACGGTAACTGTACAGGTGGCAACACAGCCAACTGTGACGATAACTGTCCTTTCGTTGCGAATGCGGGCCAAGAAGATGCTGATGCTGATGGCATTGGTGATGCTTGTGAAAACCCTGATGATACAGATGGCGATGGCATTCTTGATGCGACCGACAACTGTGACAATGTAGCATCCTTAGACCAAACCGATACGGACAACGATGGCCTCGGCAATCCTTGTGACACCGACGATGATGGCGACGGCGTAGATGACGGTGATGACAACTGTCAGTTCCACGACAACGCGGACCAAGCCGATACCGATAATGATGGTCTTGGTGATGCCTGTGATGTCTCTGATGATACAGACAGTGATGGCGATGGTGTTGCAGATCACAGTGATAACTGCCCACAAGAGCCAAATCCAGGTCAAGAAGATGAAGACGGTGATGACATCGGTGATGCCTGTGACAATGAAAATAATAGTAATGATACCGATGGTGACGGCCTCACCGACGACCATGAAGGTGAAATTGGTACGGATCCAAACAATCCTGATACCGATGGTGATGGCGTCAATGATGGTGTGGACTGTCAACCACTAAACCCTGCCATCAACACAAGCTGTGTGGGCCCAAGTGTCAACCCAGATACGGATAGCGATGGTGATGGTCTGTCTGATGACGTTGAAAATAACGTGACCAATACAGATCCTAACGATCCTGATTCCGATGATGATGGTTTGACTGACTTACAAGAAGTCACTGACTTATCTGACCCGAACCACCCTGATATAGACGATGATGATATCTGTGACGGTCCGATTGCAATCCCTGGGGAATGCGAAGCTGGTCCAGACAACTGTACCCGTGTTCACAATCCAGACCAAACCGACGAAGATGGTAACGGTGTCGGCGATGTCTGCGAAAATGATGTCGACGGTGACGGCCAACCGAACCAGCTTGATAACTGCATCTTGCTGCCGAATCCGGATCAAACGGATACGGATGGCGATGGAGTTGGTGATGCTTGTGATAGCACACCAGGCGACCTCAGTCTGACCGGTGGTGGCTGTACGCTCTTGACTCAGTCAAGCGCCCATAAAGCGAGCCTGTTCTGGCTATTAGGACTCAGTGTAGGCCTATTAGCTTGGCGCCGCCGCAGCGCGTAACGGAACCCTGATTTCATATCAGTAAAAAGGGCGACTCTATAAAAGAGTCGCCCTTTTTTTATAATAATTACGTTTCATTTCAGGAGACCCTGACTGCAAAAATAAGCGGTCAAAATGGTCTATCTGCATGAAACAACTCACTTTTATTGAAATCCCCTAAAATTGACTCATAAAAGAATTCGTAAGATCTTTAAATAGCAGGCCTTCCTAGCAACTTTTTGCAAATCCCCCCGATAATCACACTCAGTGAGTACAAGTTTATTTAGTCCAATGTATAGAGCCCCAAGAAGGGACTTTTAGGAGGATGGCCTTGAAAGGTTTTAAAATTATTATAAGCGTAATCGCTTTAGCATGCAGTCTAAGCATTGCATCACAAGCTGACGCTGCTTGGGGAAAGGATTTTTGTGATATCTTTGCAGATTCCCCAGCATCAACGTTTGCCAATGCTGTCGCATTTCATAATAAAATCGACGCAACAGAACGCGGTTGTACGCGAGCCATTCGCTTTAAAGACAATGGAACCTATACTGTCTCCACTCAGCTAATGTTTGAACGCGATCCTGCTAGCGGTGAATACGGCGCTAGCATCCGTCGTTGTTCAAATAGTGGTGCAACTGCCGAATCAGGTTGTAACGTAACAAGTGATACCGGAGTTGTTCTTGATTTCTCCAACTACACCGATAATGGTGGTGATTGCCCCATGAAAATTTTCGCGGGCTCTAAACTTTCTATCATGAACCTTAAAATTATTGCTCCTAATAAAGACCGTGCTATTTGTACGGGTGCTGGTGCTGGCATTGAAGCTGAAAATATGGATAGCCCTTTTGCATGGATCCACAATGTCACTATTGTGGAATCTGGTAGCACGGGTTCAACCGACACCGATGGTGACGGCCATGACGATGCTGATGACAACTGCCCTGGCGTCTCGAACCCAGACCAAACCGACACTGATGGTGACGGTATTGGTGACGCCTGTGATGATTGTGAAGACAAAGACAAAGATGGTTTTTGTGATGAAGTCGACGAATGTCCTGATGTAGCCGGTACAGCCAATGGTTGTCCTGACAGTGATGGCGACGGCATCCCTGATAGCGAAGACGACTGTCCTGACGTCCCTGGCGCTCCATCAGCTAACGGTTGCCCTGATGAAGATGGCGACGGCATCCCTGATGATGAAGATTTATGCCCAGGTACTGTCGCTTCTATGACAATGCAATTTCAATTACGTAAAGCCGGTTTCAAATCAACCAGCCAAACGATTATTGGTAAGAACGGCCCTGTCACTGTAACCTTAAGCCGCAACGCCGTCGAGTCTGCTATCAAAGCAAACGGCGTGACTGAAGCCGGCCCTGCAATGGGTGGCCCAACTGATCTTGCAATCGCTGGTGATAGCGGCAACTGCCCTGTCCTCAGCCAAACTGAAGACATGGATGGCGACGGCAAAGGTGATGCCTGTGATGACGATGCCGATGGTGATGGTGTTAGCAATGACACAGATCCTAACTGCATCAACCCTGATACTGATGGTGATACTTACTGTGATGGTCCTGGCCAGAAGAATGGCGAAGGCGTGGTAGAAGTCACCTTAGAATGTACTTATGAACCTTTTGATGCCTGCCCTCAAGATGAGTCCGCTATTACGGAACCATGCTTTAAGGCACCCGAGCCAGACGATGTTGATACGGATAATGACGGTCTGTCTGACTTTGCTGAAGGCGTCATTGGAACCGATCCTAACAACCCAGATACCGATGGTGATGGCGTATGTGATGGTCCTTTAGCAGTCGATACAGAAGAGCATAGCTGTACCGCTGGCTTAGACTGTCGTCCATTAGACCCTGAAGTCGGCCCTGGCGACACCTGCTTTGAAACAACCGGTGGCGGCAATGGCGATGGTAATGGCGATGGTGGCACACCAAACCCTGGTAACAGCGTCGACAACGATAGCGATGGCGACAAATTACCTGATGATGTTGAAAGCAGCGTTACCAAGACAGATCCTAACAATGCCGACACTGATGGTGATGGCATCAATGATGGTGATGAAGTCTTAGTGGCTCCGCGCACCAACCCACTCAGTGCTGATACTGATGGTGATGGCATCTGTGACGGAACTATCGCCGTAGAAGGTGTCTGTGGCCTAGGCAAAGATGATAAAGCTGACAACTGTCCATTAGCTGTCAATCCAGAACAAACCGATGCCAACGAAGATGGCGTAGGTGATATCTGTGAAAATGATGATGATGCTGATGGTGTTGAAACTGTTGATAGCGAAGGCAACCCAGTCGATAACTGCCCCTTCGACGTCAATACAGACCAGTCAGATGCTGATGAAGATGGTATTGGTGATGCTTGTGACACTGACTTCCAAGAGATTGCTGCCAACAGTGGCTGTAACCTCTTCAGCGGAACGAAGAGTCCCGTACGTAACGCCTTACCGATGATATTGTTTATGCTACCCGTAGTCATCTTCCGCGCAATGCGCCGGAAGGCAGTGGAGGCCTAAGACGCAACCCAAGACGCGGAGGATAAAACTATGACGACTTTGAAATACATAACACTCGCCCTCGCCCTGATGATGGCCCCAGCTGTTGGCTTTAGCATGACAACTTGGGACGTCGACGGAGATGGCATCGAGAACAATCACGATAACTGCCCTGAAGTTGAAAATGCTGATCAAGCTAACAACGACAATGATTTCTGGGGTGACCTCTGTGATGAAGACGATGACAACGATGGCCTGTCAGATTTAGGGGAAGCCGATTACGGAACTGACCCGACCAACCCTGACACCGACAGTGATGGCGTCACTGACTTGCATGACTGTGCGCCGCTGGATGCCGAAAAAAGAACTTACGGTGACTGTTTCTTAACTGTTGGTGATGATGGCGATGGCAATGGTGGCGATGATAGCGGTAATGGTGACGGTGGGAATCCCACTGAAAATCCAGAACCCTCTCCTGACACCGATGGCGATGGCTGTTCTGATGCGGTAGAAGCTGGTTTAGGGACAGACCCTCATGTCGTGGACACTGACGAAGATGGCGTCAACGACTGTGATGACAACTGCCCGATCGTACCCAACCCAGGTCAAGAGCAAGGTACCGAAAATATCAATGTCGGTGAAGCTTGTGAAAATGACTATGACGGCGACGGTATTCCAGACAATGAAGATAACTGTATCCGTGTCTATAACCCGGCTCAGTTAGATTCAGATATGGACGGTGTCGGTAGTGTTTGTGACCCTGATTCTGAACTCTACAACCAACCGGAACCTCTCTTGGATATCCAAGGTGGTGGCGGAGCAACTGGTTGTAATTTCATGGCCACCGCAGGTCAGACGGGCAATGCTTGGCCCTTCATCTTGATGGCTATGAGCAGTGCAGGACTGATCAGTCTCCGTCGCAAAGAAGATTAAACGTACTTAGTGGATCTAGCGGAATAATTAAAAGGCCGGCTTTCTTAGGGAGAGCCGGCCTTTTTTATAATTTTTTTCTTGGCGGAAATGGGATGACATTATCCCTAGATTCTTCAGACTCGTCCTGACTAGAGAGCACATCAGAATCAGCCGGCTCTCCTTTAATACTATAACCTTCATTCGCCCACTGCCCTAAATCAATCAACTTACAACGCTCCGAACAAAAGGGTCGAAAAGAATTTCCCTTCCATTCAACCAGCTCTCGGCATTGGGGGCAACGAACTTGGACCATGACCCTGCTATACGATTATCAGGGCAGATATTGCAATACCTGCTTAGATATTATCTATTCACCCAGCATGAATTCTTCGACCGCCATTTATATTCACATCCCCTTCTGTGAGGTGAAGTGCGGCTACTGTGATTTTTTCAGCGTGCCCCGCGGCTGGGAAGAATTTGATTTGCAGGAAGAGTACATTGAAGCTTTGTGTCGAGAAATAGATCAACGTTGTAGGGGCGAATCTTGTATTCGCCCGCACTCGGAATTAATATTGGGCGATCACAAGGATCGCCCCTACAATATTCAATCGATTTTCTTTGGTGGAGGGACCCCCTCATTATTACGACCGGATCTCTTAGAAAAAATCCTGACAACACTGAATCAATATTTCACCTGGGACGCCGCTTGCGAAATCACCATGGAGACCAATCCTAAAACCATTGACCTTGCTGGGCTCAAAGACCGCAAGGCCCTTGGCATCAATCGGATTTCAATGGGGGCGCAATCTTTTCAGGATGATTATCTTAAAACCCTCGGGCGCATTCACTCTGCCCAAGAAGCCATTCAAACGATTCAATCGGCCTTTCAGGCTGGTTTTGAGAATGTGAGCTTTGATTTGATTTTTGCACTGCCCGGACAGTCATTAAAAGAGTGGCAACAAGACCTAAATACTGCCCTTGATCTGGGAACGTCTCATTTATCTTGTTATAATCTTACCATTGAACCCGAGACGGCCTTTGCTAAAATATATGGTAATGCGTCGACACAAGCCCGGCCCCCGTTACCGTTGCCTGATGAAGAGACGGCCTTAGCCATGTTCTGGCATACTCGCAATCACTTGGCACAAGCAGGACTGCAAGCTTATGAAATCTCTAATTTTGCACGCCCTGGCTTTGAATGCCTCCACAATCAAAACTATTGGAACTATGGAGCCTACTTAGGCTTTGGGGTAGCGGCCGCTTCGTTCATAAAAAACTCTAAGGGCAAGTCACACTCCGTACGGCAAAATAACCCGCGTAATTTACAGAAGTATCTGCAAGCCGAGTTCAGTCCTGACCAAGACGAAATTTCTCAAGCCATCGCCATGGGCGAATTTGTGATGCTGGCATTGCGTAAGCGTGAGGGCTTATCTGAAGAAAAGTTTCTCAATGAATTTGGCATCAACTTTCGAGATATTTATCAAAAACAAATCGATAAATTCGTAGGGGCGCAATGCATTGCGCCCGTCGAGATAAGCGTTAATGGGCATGATGAATCACGCCCCTACATGAATTGGCAGCTTACTGATCGCGGCCTAGAACTTGCCGACACAGTTATGTCAGAGTTTCTGGCGTGAGCGTCGTTGCAATTATTTTGATTGAGCTACAATCTGACGCAAGACATATTGTAAAATACCGCCATGACGACAGTATTCTACTTCATCAGGTGTATCGACACGCGTCACAACTTCAAAGGTTTTGTCATCGGCCTTCACAGTCAGCATCATGCCAGGCTTTAAACCCGCTGAAACCCCTTCAATCGAAAAGGTCTCTTTACCGGTAATCCCTAAGGATTGAGCACTGTCCCCTTGTTTAAATTGCAAGGGCAACACCCCCATACCAATTAAATTAGAGCGATGGATCCGTTCAAAGGATTCTGCAATCACAGCCTTTACACCCAACAAATCCGTCCCTTTAGCGGCCCAGTCACGCGAGGAGCCCGTACCATATTCTTTACCAGCGATGACAAGCAAAGGTGTCCCTTCAGTTTGATACTTCATCGCCGCATCATAAATCGACATGACTTCGCCACCCGGATTAAAAGCCGTCCAGCCCCCTTCGGTTCCTGGTGCCAACTGATTACGTAAACGAATGTTACCAAAAGTACCACGCATCATCACTTCGTGATTACCGCGACGGGAGCCATAACTATTAAAGTCTTTCGGCTCAACACCGTTGGCTAATAAATATCTTGTAGTCGGACTATCCTTAGGAATCGCACCGGCAGGAGAAATATGATCGGTGGTCACTGAATCACCTAACAAGGCCAATAGCTTGGCACCCTTAATATCAGCGACTCCCGGAGCTTCAGTTCCCATCCCTTCAAAGAAAGGTGGGTGCTTTACGTAAGTTGACTTGGGGTCCCACTGATAGGTGCTGCCCTCTGGTACTGGCAAAGATTGCCAGTCCTCATCGCCATCAAAGATCTTCCCGTACTCACTAATAAACATTTCTTTATCAATTGATTCGGCAATGGTCGATTGGATTTCTTCGCTGGTCGGCCACACATCTTGCAAAAATACCGGCTCACCATTTGAGCCCATCCCCAAAGGTTCTGTTGAAATATCAATATTCAGATCACCAGCAAGTGCATAAGCAACAACCAAGGGTGGCGATGCCAAATAGTTAGCGCGCACATGAGGGTTAATCCGACCTTCAAAGTTACGGTTGCCAGATAATACGGAAGTTACCAATAGATTATTGGCTTCCACCGCTTGAGCGATCGGCTCGGGTAAAGGACCCGAGTTACCAATACAAGTCGTGCAGCCATAACCCACAACATTAAACTTTAAATCATTTAGCGCAGCCATCAGACCCGCTTTTTCCAAATAAGAGGCCACTACTTTTGAACCGGGGGCTAAACTCGTTTTTACCCAAGGCTTAACCTTTAAACCGCGCGCCACAGCCTTCTTCGCTAAAAGGCCGGCACCAATCATCACAGAGGGATTAGACGTATTGGTACAACTTGTAATCGCTGCAATAGTAACAGCACCGTGACCCAACTCAAAGTCTTCACCATTATAAGTGACGGCCACACGTTTCACCTTTTCATCCGCGGGAATCATATCAGTAATCGTTTGACTGATATTCGCTTTAATATCTTTTAAGGCGACACGATCTTGAGGCCGTTTTGGCCCCGCCAAACTGGCTTCAACAGTAGAGAGGTCTAAAGACAATACATCTGTAAACTCAGGTTCAGGCATATCGGCCGTGCGGAATAAACCTTGAGCTTTAAGATAGGCCTCAACCACTTGCACTTGCTCTTCGCTGCGACCTGAAATGCGTAGATAATTTAATGACTCATCATCAATGGGGAAAAAGCCCATCGTCGCGCCGTATTCAGGCGCCATATTTGCAATGGTCGCACGATCGGCTAAACTGAGATGGTCTAAACCGGGTCCAAAAAATTCAACAAACTTACCGACCACACCTTTTTGGCGCAGCTGCTCCACCACCATCAATACTAAATCTGTTGCGGTCGTCCCAGCAGGCAAAGCCCCCGTGAAACGAAAGCCCACCACATCGGGAACCAACATAGAAATAGGCTGGCCGAGCATCGCCGCTTCAGCTTCAATACCCCCAACACCCCAACCTAAGACGCCAATACCATTGATCATCGTCGTATGAGAATCCGTCCCAACCAAAGTATCCGGATAGGCAATCGCATTGCCCGCCGTATCCTGCTGAAACACTACGCGCGCGAGATATTCTAGATTGACTTGATGAACAATTCCGGCTCCTGGCGGAACGGCCCGGAAGTTTGCGAAGGCCTGCTGGCCCCAGCGTAAAAATTCATAGCGTTCGCGATTCCGTTCAAACTCACGTTGGGTATTAAAAGCCAAGGCCCCGGCTTCGCCAAATTTATCGACTTGCACCGAGTGATCAATCACCAAATCTACGGGTTGCAGTGGGTTGATTGCTTGTGGGTCACCCCCCATGCGCTTGACCGCATCACGCATTGCCGCCAAATCAACAACCGCAGGCACCCCAGTAAAATCCTGTAAAATCACTCGCGCGGGGCGAAAAGCAATTTCAGGGCGCTGTTTGGCTTGAGCTTGCCATCCGGCTACCGCTTCAATATCCTGCTGAGTGACCGATTGGCCATCCTCATAACGCAGCAGATTCTCGAGTAAAATACGGATGGAGACTGGCAAGCGTTCCAGTGCAAATCCCGCAGCTGCGAGACGAGGCAAACTATAATATTGGTAGTCTTTTGCCCCTACACTCAGGGTTTCTTTGGTTTTATACGTATCAATTGATGAATTTGGCATGAAAAGGGTTTAGTCGAAGGGTACGAAAATATCAAGTCGCAGAAGGTATTTCAGCGCATTCCGTAGGGGCACGGCATGCCGTGCCC
>JAJFLM010000054.1 GCA_021772655.1 Deltaproteobacteria bacterium | reverse complement strand
ACCGCTGGGTGCTTGCGGTAGCTTCCACCCAGGTTGAAGGTGGCCTGACCTATAACTTTGACCCCGCCGTGCTGGATTTAAACCTGAAAAAGCTCTCCTTGATCATTGATCCTAATCCGAAATCCGGAGAGGCGCGCCCCGGGTTCGCTAACCTGCCAGAGCTCGATGTGTCGATAGAAAATTTGTTGCTAAACGCTCGCCCGATGGGAAGTCTAAATTTGCATGCGCAGCTGCAAGGAGACGAGCTGGTTTTTGACACAATTGAGCTGGATTCGGGGCATTCTCATTTATCGGCAAGCGGGCGTTGGTTATCAGTTGGGGGCGGCGGTGGTTCTGATCATTCATGGTTTAAGGGTAAGTTGGAGACTGCTGATTTTGGCGATGCGTTAACGCTTATTGGTTATTCTCAGTCGGTATCTGGTGGAGAGGGAGTGGCGACCTGGGAACTTGATTGGCCGAATAGTCCGCAGCGATTTTCCCCGGCGAAACTGAACGGTAACCTGACGCTAGACATGGAGGGTGGTAGCTTGCTGGCCCTTGAACCCGGGCTCGGGCGACTGTTTGGGGTGCTGAGTTTGAGTACCTTGCAGCGGAGGATGTCTTTTGATTTTCGTGATCTGGTGGGGACCGGGTTCGTTTTCGATGATTTTGAGGCAAAAGCGGTGACCGTTGGGGGTCTGGCGCAGATTGAACACATCGATCTAAAAGGCCCGGCGGCGGATATTACCCTTAGCGGCCAGGTTGATCTGGCAGGAAGCAAACTGGAATTAGAAGCGGGTGTGGTGCCGAGAGTCACGGAAAGTTTGCCGCTGGCGGTTTCCATTGGCTCAGTTGGATTAGGCGCGGCCGTGTTTATTGGTCAGAAATTGTTACAGAGTCGGGTGGATGATGTCACGGTGCAGAACTATAAGATCACCGGAACGATAGACGAGCCCAATGTAGAGCTGTTAGGGGAAAGCAGAATCAGGAAACTGTTGGGCGCGGTGCGCGGAGATGACAAACAGACCAAATAGGGCGGTTTGCACATACGTGTCCGCTAATCCGGCACAGGTTATTCGGGAGCTCCGTCGGTCAATAGCTCTTTCTGGATGGCTTCGAACTGGCGCCGCCAGGGACCTAGTTGCTTAAAATCTGCAGGTAGCCTGTTGATTGCCTCGCCAGCGAGTTCATAGGTGGAAAAATTTCCATAGACCAGGCAATAGAGCGTTTGCTGGTTGACCAGTTTTGTGTAGCGAAAGGCTGGCTGGGTCGGTCCCAGATGAGCGACTAGTTGATCGATATTGCGTAGTTCAGAAGCGAGCATGAGTTGTAACGTATAGTGAGCTGGATTTACCGCCAGTAGCCGTTCCCGGTCTATCTTCAGGCTCTTCAATTCAGTTGTTATCGGGTTTAAAACTGGCGACGCCGGTTGTTCAACAGGCTGCGGCTGAGTCGATTTCCGGGTATTCGTTACTGATGGCTTTGTCATCTCTGCGGGGGCTTCCAGCACGGGTGAAGAGGAATGTCCTGGGGGGGGTGAAATTACTCTCTTTACCGGAGCTGACATTTGTTCTGCCGGATTAATATCAGGTTCTGCAGCTGTGTTTTCATGGATTAGCTGGACGCTAACTCTTAATAACACTAAGGCGGTTGCTACCAAAGTAGCAAGGTAAATAGCCCTGCGGAGTAGTTTGCCAGATGGAAATTTACCCTGGGCGAGTTCAGTGTCGTAGCTTGCCTGGCGTAATTCTCCAGGGTACAACCGGCATTGTTCAATGAGACTCTGCCGGGTTTTCGGGGCCACCGATGGGCAAAATTCGGTCAGAAATTTCTCGGCATCATCGGCGGAAAAGGGCGGTATGGTGAGTCGCTCGACCGCGTGTTGAGCAAAATGCCCGCTTTGTCTTATTTCTTCGCAGCTTCCAGGAAGCCCGGTTAGCAGCAGGCAGGCCATATTTTTTGATTCAATCAGCCGGGAAAGTTCGTATTCTGGAAGCTGATCGACATCATCGACCATTTGCACTGATATGCCGGGTCGCTGAAGTGATGTTGATGAAATCCGCTGCTCGATAAATTGCAGTAGCAGGGTTTTGCCACTTCCCGGTGGCCCCTCGATAAAAATGATCGAATCGCTATGGGTCAACAGGTGCTCGACCAGATCGATCAGGTATTGTCGGGAACGGTCTAAATAAAAATTGTCCAGCCCCGGCATCTTATTCCCTACTTAGAGGAATTGTTCCAACACATTAAGTACCTGATGATCGGAAACTTTATTGTTGATAGTGGCGTTACCGATATCTTCCAGGGTGATAAATGTGAGTGTGCCAGAGTCAGTTTTTTTGTCAGCGTAAATAAGCTCCAGTAACTGTTTGGGGTTACTGTTTTCCGGTAACTGGTCGGGTAATCCGGCCTGGTCGAGCAGTTTATTTATGCGCTGCGCCAGCTCATTAGACAGAGAGCCTTGCAGAACCGACAGTGCCGCTGCCATGCGCATGCCAAGCCCCACTGCTTCTCCATGCAACCAGCTTTGGTAGCCGGTGGCAGTTTCTACTGCGTGCCCAAAACTATGACCCAGGTTCAGAATTGCCCTGATGCCCTGTTCGGTTTCATCGGCGCTAACTATGGCTGCTTTGTTGGCACAGCTGCGCGCAATAGCTTGTGCCAGGACCGCCGGTTGTAGCTGCTGCAACTTGCTGAGATTTTTTTCCAGCCAGGAAAAAAAGTCCTGATCACGAATTAGACCGTATTTGATTATTTCTGCGATGCCTGCGGTTATTTCTCTCTGCGGCAGGCTGGAAAGCGTACCGGTGTCGATGATTACCGCACGGGGTTGGTGAAATGCCCCGATCATGTTCTTGCCGGCTGGGTGGTTTACCGCGGTTTTGCCACCGACTGACGAGTCGACCTGAGCGAGTAGCGTGGTTGGTATCTGAATAAAATCGATACCGCGTTGAAAACAGGCGGCCGCAAAGCC
>JAJFLM010000053.1 GCA_021772655.1 Deltaproteobacteria bacterium | reverse complement strand
GTGTGGTTTTAAAAAACTAATGAGAGTTTCAGCCATCATTTTTTTATCTTCAACGCAGCCAATCGTCCCTGCCTTACATTCTTCACAAACCCGCGAGATAGTGGCTTGGTCACTATGTAATTTATGATAGTCATAGATCAGGCATTCTTCGGGATGACCTGGATCATCCTTTTTAACCCGTGCTGGATCTGTAATGGCAGACATCACCTTTTTGCGGATGACATCGGGTGAATCGGCTAAATAAATACAATTGTCATAACTCTTACTCATCTTGCGACGATCGGGGCCTAATAGTTTAGGGCTTTGAGTGAGCAAGGGTTGCGGTTCGAGAAAAATATCAGTTCCGCTCGTTGCTTTTCTAAAAATATGATTAAAGCGACGGACGATCTCCCGCGATAATTCAATATGTGGCACTTGATCGGTCCCTACAGGAACGCGGTGTGCATTATAAAGAATAACGTCAGCGGTTTGTAATAAGGGGTACCCTAAAAAGCCATAGGTGTTTAAATCTTTATGCGTCAGATTTTGTTGAATTTCTTTGAAGGATGGCACGCGTTCTAACCAACCAAGCGGTGTCAGCATGGCAAGTAAGAGTTGAAGTTCAGCGTGTTGTTTGACCTCTGATTGAATGAAAATAGTCGATTTGTCTGGGTCAATACCTGCTGCCAGCCAATCCGCTAAAATTTCACGAGCCGATTGGGAAATAATCTTAGGGTTGTCATATTCCGTCGTTAAGGCATGCCAATCTGCAATAAAGAAGAAACAGTCATAGTCGGCTTGTAGCTTGACCCAATTTTGGATGACGCCATGAAGATGACCTAAATGAAGGTTTCCGGTGGGACGGACCCCGCTGACGACGCGTTGCTGAACAGCCATTTATGACTATATATATAGGGGGGTGGGAGTGGTCAAGCACCTGGGGTGAAAATGGATCATTAGGCAGAAAATGAGGTTATTACGGGATATCACCCTCTCGGATGGCACTGTTCATGCACCTTCCTCAAGCGTGAGCCCGAGACATGGGTATAAATCTGGGTGGTGCTGATATCGGCATGGCCAAGCATGACCTGGACACTTCTGAGATCAGCTCCCCCTTCCAATAAATGAGTGGCAAAGGAGTGTCTTAAACTATGCGGGTAGATACTCTTTTGAAGCCCAGCTTTTTTTGCATAATGTTTGATGCGAGACCAAAAACCTTGGCGGCTCATCCCTCGACCCCGACGCGAAAGAAATAAATGACCTGTGTCTCCCTGACGCGCTAAGAGTGGGCGCCCTTCTGTTAAATAGCGTTGATAGTAAGCCAATGCGACTTTACCCAGTGGAATAATCCGTTCTTTAGAGCCCTTCCCGATCGTGCGGATATAACCGTGCTGACGGTTAACGGATTCGGGGCGAAGCGCGACTAATTCCGAAGCGCGTAAGCCAGCGGCATAGACAAATTCCAACATGGTTCTGTCTCTTAAGCCATCGGGTTTTTTCTCATCTGGTTGCTGCATGACTTGGTCGAGCTCATCGCGTGATAAAGTATGGGGTAAGCGTAAGGACTTCTTGGGGCTATCAATTAGCTGCGAGGGATCCTCCTTGAGGAGGCCGCGATTTTTTGCAAAGCCAAACAGCTGGCGTAATGAGACAATTTTGCGTGCCAAACTAGCATGAGCCATGTGTCGTTTATTTAAAGCTAAGACATAATCTACTAAATTTTCTTGGCTGACATGATCAAGTTTGGTGAGCTTCTTCTTTTCCAAAAAGATGAAGAAATCGATGAGGTCCTGACTGTAGGCTTGTAAAGTATTAGCCGAGAGACCTTTTTCAACGCGAATATGAATTAAAAATAGATCCAGTATATTCGCAAGCTCAGGGCTCAGAGTCTTAGGCTCAGAAGGCATTGACGGCATTATAGGGAAATGATCTATGTCTGTCCAATGAGTACGCGTTATAATCCATTTTCACATCACCCTCCGCTGCTTTGCTATCCGGCGCGCGATCGCTTGAAGCAGGTAGCTGTTTTAGAGATTGGTCCGGGCCGTGGTGATTTGATCTTGTCAATGGCGCAAGAGCAGCCAGATCAGCAATTTGCGGCCATTGAAATTATGCGGAAACGGTATTTTAAGCTCATCCGTCGTGTCCAGCGTTTGGGAATAACTAATCTCAGCTTGATTTGCGGGGATGCGCGAGTGGCCCTGCCCTGTTTGTTTCAAACACAGCAATTGAGTAAAATTTATATTTTGTTTTTGGATCCGTGGCCTAAGGATAAGCATGCCAAGCATCGCTTATTTCAGCCCTACTTTATTCATGACCTCTACCGTTGTTTAAAGCCTAAGGCGCAAGTGATTTTGGCCCATGATAATGAAACGTTTTTAGCAGAAAGTTGTGCTTATTTAGCAGAACATCCCGGTTTTGCTGAATTAAGCCTTACGACAACGCAACGCGCGGGTTTATTTAATACTTTTTATGCTGAAAAATGGAAAGAAGCGGGTCGGAGCTTAGCGGCTCATTGTGTTAGCAAGCAAGAATTAGCTGCTGAGGTGATTCAATCTCAGGCACAGCAAAGCGGCTGGGATGATTTTAAGTTATGGTATTCACAGGTTCCGGTAGAAATAGCCGAACTACGCGATTAGGTTCATGAGTTCTTCGCGTGTCTTAGGGTCACTGCGAAATCCGCGCAACATCGAAGATGTAATCATCGTTGAACCTGATTTTTGTACTCCGCGCATTTGCATGCACATATGCTGGGCCTCAATGATAACTGCCACGCCATGAGGGTCGAGAATATCTTCTAAAGTTTTAGCAATCTCATTGGTCATGCGCTCTTGGACTTGCAGACGTCGTGCAAAGATTTCCACCACACGAACTAGCTTACTAATCCCAACAATTTTTTTATTGGGGATATAAGCCACATGGCATTTTCCAAAAAACGGCAATAAGTGGTGTTCGCACATGCTGTAAATGCTGATGTCTTTCATGACGACCATTTCCTCGTGGTCTTCGGTAAACATCGCCCCATTTAAGACCTCAATAGGGTCTTCATCGTAGCCTTTAGTGAGAAACTTCATCGCTTTGGCGACCCGACTAGGCGTTTTTAAGAGTCCTTCTCGCTTGGGGTCTTCACCGATGCCTTTGAGGATGACCCGGACGGCGTCTTCTAGTTTTTCATTGTGCTCATTGATCGAGATCACTTTGTTTTCTGCCATGCCAGGCGTATTACGGAATGAGGCCTTGAATTGCAAGAGGAGGTTTCACTTTGAGAGCTTGAGGTTTCATTATGGGCCAGCTCCAGCGAATCAAGGGCTTTAAAAGCCGTTTTTATCGGGTTTTAAAGCGATTTCAATTGGTATCTGCCTTGCAATAAGCCTAGGGCATGACATTACCTATTCCTGCTCAACCCTATACTTCTTTACTTACGGGCTCGGTTTACGCAGTGGCCAATCCTGTTGCAACGACATTTCAAACGGAGTTGGTTGTTGCGACGCAGTTTCGACCGGATGCTAACAGTGCCCTTGTTTACTTGATGCAGCATCAACAACGCTTGTTGCTTAAGTTGCTGACGATTGGTCCGCAGAGT
>JAJFLM010000052.1 GCA_021772655.1 Deltaproteobacteria bacterium | reverse complement strand
CCACGCTACGCTCGCGATGACAACCAGGTGACGACATAAGTTGAAATGCTCGAAGTTAGAATCATTTACAGCACAAAAAAAAGCACCTCTAAAGAGAGGTGCCTTCATCTTCGCTAAAGCCTGCACTGCGAAGCTTTAGCGAAGCCGTGTGGAGTCGAGGGGGATCGAACCCCTGACCTCGTGGCTGCCAGCCACGCGCTCTCCCAGCTGAGCTACGACCCCGATGTAGTGCGCGTAAGTACTTGGAAACGCTCTGGTTGTCAATACTTAGCATCATGTAAAAAAAGCCACCTTGAATCCAAGGTGGCTTTTTTGAAAAATCGCTTAAACTTACTGGCGGCGACGCCAAACTAACAAAGAAGTCATCCCCAACAAAATGGGCAACATGGTTCCAGCACCTGTCACTGGCAGTCCTAAACTACAACCCGTTCCATTACCACCGCTTCCAGTCGTCGATCCTGTCGTACTTCCAGCACCCGAACTTCCAAATAAGTCTCCGGTCCCAATACTCCAACTATCTGACAGACTATTAATCGTCAGACTATTTTGCGTTAAATCAACATGCTGATAAGAATTATCATTAAAAAAGTAGGCGCTATTAAGCATCACATCACTTAAAGTGAAGGCACTAAGCTCCTGACCAAAACTGCCACGAAAATCAATCTCATCACCATCCATTAACTTTTGGCACTGGTCATCGGGAATGGTCCCTTGATAATCAAGTTCCAGCTTCAGTTCAAAACGAGCCGCTAAAGAAGCACTCAAATATAAAAATCGGTCTTCGACGGCATAACCTGATTGAATAGATAAAGCTGAATTATCGGCGAGCACCTCTTTATTAACCCGTAGCGCTTCCGTACCATTAATCAAACCATCTTGAATCGCTTCAACTTCAACCTCTGCACCACATTCAGTGAACGAATCCAGCATAAAGAAAGCATTAATCCGCACACCTTCCATATTGGCATGAGCCAATGCCGGCAGCATAAAGCCAACAACCCCTAAGATAATAAGATATTTCTTCATGATTCCCCCTTCTTCATGGATTTAATTGAAAAAACTGATTTCGAGTGTGACACAAAATTTGGATCACAGCCAGCATCAAGGAGCTGGATAGACAACAAAGAGCATCTGTGCAAAGTGCGAAGCCGCCCCCGCAAAAACAAATAAATGCCAGATTTCATGGAAACCAAATTTGCCTTTAATCGGATTAGGCCATTCAAAAAAGAAGATACAGGCTCCCACGGTATAAAAAATACCCCCGTACATCAGCCATTTAACACCATCCCAACCCATGGATCGATAAATCGGGATAATCACTAACAAGCCCAGCCATCCCATGAATAAAAAAATAATCGTCGTGATCCACTTGGGTAAGCTAGGATATTTTAATTGTAAGGCAATGCTACTGATGGCCAAGGCCCAAATCATGACAAGAATACGAATCCCACTAGGGCCCGGCAGCAAACCCAAACATAAGGGTGAGAATGTCGCGGCTATTTTAACCGGAATCGCGTAATAATCTAACTTACGGAATAAATGATTGATATGTACCGTGCTATCGATACCATGATGCAAAGCACTGGTCACAAACATCCCGAGCAAACCGGCTCCATAGATGCTGAACCCAATAAAATGCTGCATTTTGTGGGCACGTGCCGACATAACCAACAAATACACAATACCCACAACCGACAACGCAGCACCCATTGCTGAAATCAATGTATTATAAACTTCATCGGTAACATGGACGCTACCGTCTTTACTGAGCCTACGTTCAGAAATCAGCCGAGCTTCTTCATTCATACCTAACCCCTAGACAACGCCCCCCAGCCATACCTGCAACCAAAATTTGCGAGAAAGACAGTGCTAACTGGTTTGAGGGGTACTTGGCAAGATTTTCATCGGCAAAACAAAATGATCTTGTGTTGCGATGGGAATACAGTACAAGTCGGCATGCGTTGTTCACTGTGCCAATCCCTTGAAACAGAAAAGTTTTTTAATAAACCCTTGCAAAAAATGAAGGCGAATTATTGGAGCTGCCACCACTGCGGGCTGATTTTTTTAGACCCGACTTTTCACCCGAACTTAGCTATAGAACGACAACAATATGATTTTCATAATAATGGGCCCGAACACAGTGGTTATGTAGAGTTCTTACAACAAATCGTCACGCCTTTAGTGGCTCAGTTGGCTCCAGGCGATCAAGGTCTGGACTTTGGCTGCGGCCCCGGCCCGACTATCAGCCATTTACTAGCCAAACAAGGGTTTTCCGTTGCCAACTATGATCCTATTTATTTCCCCGACGACAAGCTATTAGCACGACAATACGAATTTATTACCGCCACGGAAGTTGCCGAACACTTCCATCAGCCCAGAAAAAATTTTCAACAACTCAATCAACTCATGCAAACAAAACGCAGCCTATTAGGCATTATGACCGGTGTTTTCTCAGGAGATCAAAGTGACTTTGCCACTTGGTGGTATCATCGTGATCCTACCCACGTCTGTTTTTATCGACAAAAAACTCTAGAATGGATTGCCGAATGGATGGGCTGGCTGCTAGAGTGCCCGGCCAACAACGTAGCACTCTTTAGTAAAAGGACTTAAACACCGTGGCCAAGAAAAAACAGCAGCAACCTGAATTTGATAAATACTATTACTACAGCAAAGCAGTTCAAGACGCATCTTTTGACATCGATTTTTTAAATGAGAAATACCAAGAGCTGCGTGGGCGCAAACCCCTCTCATTTCGCGAAGACTTTTGTGGCGCCGCTCACTTAGGGACTGAATGGGTCAAACAAAGCAGCAAACATACAGCTGTGGGTGTTGATTTAGATCCTGAGACCATTCAGTACGGCAAAGAGCATTACTGGAGCCAATTAAAGCCTGACCAACAAAAACGCTTTGAATATCACCAACAAGATGTCACCAAAACAAAGGATTCTGCGGATATTATTTGCGCGTTTAATTTCTCTTACTGGATTTTTCGCGAACGAAAACAACTACTCAAATACTTTAAAGCCGTCCGCAAAAATATGAAAAACGATAGCGTCTTTTTTCTCGATACCAGTGGCGGCACTGAAGTCGTCGATGAACGTTCTGAATGCAAAGAGTTGGATGGCTTTAAATATTATTGGGAGTGCGAAAGCTTTAACCCCATTAATCATGAATGTCATTTTGCCATTCACGTCAAACCTGATGGGCGAAAAATACAAAAGCATCTCTTCACCTATCATTGGCGTTATTGGACTCTCCCTGAAATACGCGATGTCTTAGCCGAAGCCGGTTTCTCGAAAACCTTGGTGTATATGGAAGGCGACGATGGTGAAGGTGAAGGCGACGGCGAATTTGATATTGCTGAATCTGCAGAAGAATGCATGATTTGGGTCGCCTATATTGCTGCCCTCCCCTAATTTTCTGCTTTGACAGCCTTTAGCCTGTATGACAGGCT
>JAJFLM010000051.1 GCA_021772655.1 Deltaproteobacteria bacterium | reverse complement strand
AAAGTGAGACTCCCACCAAAAGAACGACGATCGAAATCTTCAAAGACATTAACAGTGCGATATCCCGAAGCAGAAAAGATCCAATCGGTATCTAAAAAATAAGGGTCTTCAAATGATAAAAGAAATAACTGTCGACGTGACGACAATTCTAAGGAGAAACGACTGCTGATACCATAGCCTAAGAAATTATCTTTAGACAAAGAGGCGGTTAGAATAAAGTTCTCAACAGATGAAAAGCCAGCACCAATCGAGAAGGATCCAGTTTGCTTCTCACGAACATTAATATTTAAAATGATCCGGTCATCAGCCGAACCCCGCGGCGTTGCAAAATTAACCTCTTCAAAATAACCCAACGCCATCAGTCGTTCGCGCGAACGTCGCAACGCGGTTTCATTGTAATAACCATTTTCTACGACCTTTAATTCACGTCGAATAACCTTATCACGTGTCGTAGTATTCCCAGCAATATTGATCTTCTCGATCTTAATTTTCCGACCCTTATTGATGACATAGGTAATATCTGCTGTCAGCGCCTGATCATCAGGGATTGTTTGTGGCACAATATTGGCAAAGGCATAGGACTGATTCCCATAGATTTCTGCCAAACGTGAAATATCCTGTTCTACTTTTAAGCGTGAATAGGTATTACCCTGCTCTGTTTGCAAAACAGATAATAATTCCTCACGTGTCGTCAGAATATCACCTGCAACATTGACTTCACCAACGTTATATTGCGGGCCTTCATCAATAGAGAAAACAACATAGATCCATTTCTTATCATCCGAAAAACGTACTTCAGGCGCGGCCACTTTCACTTTCAAATAACCGTGATTGAGATAATGAAATGTTAAAAAAGCAACGTCGCGCTCAAGCACTTCTTTGCGGTACTTCCCAGTCCCTGACAACCAGGAGAAAATAGTCTTCTTTTTTGTGCGGATAACCTTACTCAGTTTTTTATCACTGAATGCTTTATTCCCCTCAAAGCTGACTTTCTTAACCTTGAGACCTTTACCTTCTTGAATATCAAAAATCAGCTTCTTGCTGCGCGAATGAGGAATCTCTTCAAAACGATGAGAAATGGCGGCCAAATGATAGCCCTTCTCCGAATACTTATCCTTCATCTTTTGAATAGACTCAGCAATTTTTGCCTGATCGGCCACTGATTGGGCATGCACTGTGACAAGTTCTAATAAATCATCGTCATCAAGCTTACGGTTACCCTTAAATTCAATCGTTTCAATCCGCGGCCGCTGACTTACGTAGTAGGTCAGTTGAATCCCACCCCGCACACGAGTTTGTTTCACATTCACATCATGAAACTGGCCTGATTCATAAAGCGCACGAATATCTTGTTGGACACGGTTTTTAGAGAATGGCAGACCTTCACGCGACACAATCAGGCTACGGACGGAATCCTCTGAGATATCAGAGCTGCCCGCTACCTTAATCGAAACTATCTTGGCAGCCGCCCAAACTGGCTGGGCTGCCAGCAAGCTGAGTGCGGTAATAAATAGAAATATATGACTTACGCGTCGAATCATTGAATCATTCCGTCCTGCAGGTGCAAAGTTCTCTGAGCTCGCTTAGCTAAAGAATCATTATGTGTCACGTAAACAATGGTAATTTGCTTATCTTGATTCAGACGAAACAATAAATCCATCAACATTTCACCAGTTTGACGGTCTAAATTACCCGTCGGTTCATCGGCAAGAAGTATTTCAGGCGCCGTCACAATAGCCCGGGCCACGGCCACACGTTGCTGTTCCCCCCCCGATAATTCTCCGGGCAATGAACTCGATTTATCGGCTAAACCCACATCTTCTAAAGCTCTTAAGGCTTTTTCCTGCCGTTGAATGGCCGGTTCGCCCCGAATCATCAAAGGCATCATAACGTTCTCGAGGGCATTAAATTCTGTCAGTAAGTGATGAAACTGGAAGACAAAGCCCAGGCTCTGATTGCGAAATTCCGCTAGTTTTTCTTCCGAATAATCGAAAACATTTTCTTTGCGATAAAGTACCTGGCCCTGGCTGGGATTTTCGATAGTCCCTAATATATGGAGCAAAGTACTTTTGCCAGCCCCAGAAGCCCCGGTAATACTCAAGCTCTCACCCGCACCAATACTCAAATCAACGTCTGATAATACAGGCACTTCCATGCCTCCTTCTGCGAATGATTTACCAATACCTTTAGCTTCAAGTAATGGAGCCATTAAATTTCTCCTAATGCCTGTACAATGGATAGTTTGCGCAAACGCAACAACGCGACGCGAGAAGCAAGCCAAGCAAACACGGTGGTCACGCCAATAGCAATCACCACGTGCATGGGGTTCCACTGGGCCGGCACATATTCAATAAAATATATTTCGGCTGCAAGCTTAAAGGGCTTATATCGTTCAATAAATTCCAATAGACCCAAACCCAATGCCAAACCCAGCAAACATCCCGTCCAGCCTAATACCAAACCCTGTAAGAAGAATAAGCTGCGAATTTGGCTCCAACGGGCCCCCATAGCCCTTAAAATCGCAATATCGCCGCGGCGCTCTAAAATCCGCATGGTTAGAGTCCCTGAGATATTAAAACTCGCGACGAGGATCAATGCTCCCATAATCAACGAAAAAACCAGCCGCTCTAGCTGCAAGGCGCCAAATAAATTGGCATTGAGATCTCGCCAAGTCAGTACTGAATAAGGAAAAGCTAAGTGTTCTGATAGGTCTTTGCTTAATTCTGCCGCCTGATGAGGGTCATGGAGCCAAATTTCCATGCCATTGCTGCCTTGTTTATGAGCGAGAACATCCTTGGCAATTTGCTGATCCATCAATACAAAGCTGGAATCATAATCATACATCCCCGAAGCAAAACTTCCAACAATGGGGATTGTACGGAATGGAACCTCATTGCCCGCCTCAATATCCGGCAAACGAATTTTTAGTGTGTCAGAATCACCATCCATATCTTTCAAGAGTGCGGAACCCACCCAAAGTCCGGATAAATCCTGACGCAAACTTTGATGCGCTAAATCAGAATACATCCAATAAGAAGTCAAATCGACGATCTTAATAGCCAAGCCGCGCACTTGCTGCCCTTTGATCGCCAAGCCTTCTTGATATAAAAATGGTGTGGATCCTTTCATAGCAGACATGACACCGCTTTTTTCCAAAGCCTCATTCACTTTATCCGTATTGATCTCGCCTTCCCCACTCATCACAACTAAATGCGCGTTAAAAGCCAGCACCGAACGTTCATATTCACTTTGAAAGCCATTAATGACCGCCAAGGTTACCAGCAAGGACATCACGCCAAAAGCAACACCAAGAACCGTAATCCCCGAAACCATCGACAGCATTTTAGAACGTCGCGACAGCAAGTGCCTTCGACCTAAAACCCATTGCAACTTCATGACAACGATCCTCTACTCATAGCGCAGGACCTCAGCAATCACTGGCTTAGTTGCTTGTCGTGCAGGATAAATGCCTGCCAACACACTAATCACCGGACCCAGTGCCATCATTAAGATAATGTTCAGGGGTTCAAATGAAATAGGAAGATGTTCAATGTAATACGTTGGCGGTAATTCGTAAGGAAAAAAATACAAATACAAACACACACCAATGGCCGCCACCCCACCAAGCATGGTGCCACGTAAACCAATTTTACCCACATGCCACAAAAATAAACGGCGGATGTCTTTTAATCTAAATCCCATCGTACGCAGCACAGCCATATCTGGGATTTTTTCCAAGACCAACATGCTCAATAAAGCAAAAATATTAAAGGTGGCTATCAATACAATCATCGAGAGCAATACAAACATCCCTAAGCGTTCTAATAACAAAGCTTGAAATAAGCGCTGATTACGTTCTTCCCAGGTAGAAATAGACCACGGTGGATCCTGATAAGTTGCCAATAAGTGTTTTTTAAGCTCTTGGCTCTTCGAATTGTTTTCTAAATAGAGTGCTAAGCTCGCACGGCCATATTCGCCAAATAAGCGATTAGCCATCCCTTCAGAAACCAAAGCAAACTTACTATCATATTCGTAGAAACCAGAATCAAAAAGTCCCACCACCCGAAAGCGTCGGATGCGCGGCAACACTTCACCACTTGGGGAGATATCACCAAAAGGAAACACTAAACGCACAATATCTTTAAAATCAGGGTGAACCTGTAAGTGAGCCGCTAACTCTGTCCCTAAAACCACGCCGGGCAAATCTTCATCAGTCGTTTTTAAGGGATTTTCTACTGGGCTAATAAGTTGTAGTTCACCTACCCCCACCATGTCAGACAAAGGCTTATCAATCCCACGAACCCGTGCCCCCGAAGAGGTGCCAAAGGCACTCTCAATAACCAGCTCCCCTTCAATCCGTCGCTCAGCATCTTTTACCAAGGGGTTGTGTTGCTTGAGAGTCTCCAAGTCAGGAAGTTTCGCTGCATCCGCCGCAGCTATTTCTAAAAGTACGGGTGCCTGAAATCCTAAAATTTTACGTTCAAAATCGCGTTCAAAACCACGCATCACTGAAATAACGACAATTAAAGAAAAAACCCCAACCCCAACCCCAATCATACCAATCCATTTTAGAATACTGACAGAAAACGAATTTCGCGTCGTAGAAAGGTAGCGATTAGCAATAAAGACTTCGGGTTTCATAGAATTAGCGATTAGCTCTCGGGATTTGTCCCTTTGGGTTTTAGCAAAGGAAAAGCTATCACGTCACGAATAGAAGCTTGATCTGTTAACAACATCACCAAACGATCAATACCAATCCCTTCGCCCGCCGTTGGAGGCATACCGTACATCAGCGCTTCCACAAAATCTTCGTCAAAAGGCATGGCCTCAACATCACCCTTTGCCTTCGCATCCATTTGAGAAGCAAAGCGCTGTTCTTGATCTACGGGGTCATTAAGTTCTGAAAAGCCGTTCGCAATCTCACGGCCCGCAATATACAACTCAAAACGTTCCGTATATTCAGGTTTTTGGTCATTACGGCGTGCTAATGGTGAAATGGCTGCCGGAAAATCAGTTATGAATGTAGGCTGAATCAACTTTGGTTCTACAAATTTCTCGATCAAAGCCGCATGCAAAGCCGCCAAGCCTTCATAAGCCTTAGGCTTAATGTCATTCTCAACCGCCACCTGCTGAGCTGCCGCTAAATCCGTGACGACTTCTTTAGGTAAGCCACCAATTTCTACTAAAGATTCTTCAAAAGGCACCCGCGCAAAGGGGGCTTTAAAAGATAATTCTTGTGATTGATAGGTCACCGTTTCTGAACCGCAAACATTGAGCGCAAGTTTTGCAAGCAAGTCTTCCGTCAGCTTCATCAGATCTTCATGACGTGCATAGGCTTGATAAAACTCAAGCATCGTAAACTCAGGATTATGCTGCGTAGAGATCCCTTCGTTGCGGAAATTGCGGTTGAGTTCAAAGACGCGTTCGAAACCACCGACGACCAGACGTTTTAAATAAAGCTCCGGAGCAATTCTCAAATAAAGTTCAAGATCAAGGGCATTATGATGAGTGGCAAAGGGGCGCGCTGCGGCCCCACCAGCCATCCCGTGCATCATGGGCGTCTCAACTTCTAGGAAGTTGCGTTCTATGAAATAATTGCGAATCTGGCTGACAATCTGAGAGCGCTTACGAAAGACCTCTTGAACCTGATCATTGACGATCAAATCAACATAGCGCTGTCGGTAGCGTTGCTCAACATCGGTCAGACCATGCCATTTTTCTGGCAGCGGATGCAGGGCCTTAGTCACCAAACGCACTTTATGGGCCCGGAGTGATAGCTCCCCCGTCTTAGTCCGCATAGGACTACCCTCGACCCAATAGAAATCACCGATATCCGACTTCTTAAATAGCTTAAACTCTTCTTCACTAAGGCCCTGTTTTTCAAAGAATATTTGGATTTTACCACTGGTATCTTTAAGATGGGCAAAACCCGCCTTACCAAAGTGACGGCTAGACATCATCCGGCCAGCCACTTGAAAAGTTTCGGTATTCCCTTCCAAGGCATCACGGTCCAAATCAGCAAATTTCTCGAGAATTTCTGCGGCTTGATGACTGACAGTGATGTCGTTGGGATATGCAGGCACCCCTGCTTCGGCTAAGTCCTCACACTTTTTGAGGCGCTCATTGATTAATGGTGATGTTTTCATGCGACCTACCCAATAAAGCAAGGGGCGTATCTTCAGACGCCCCTATAAGTCTTTATAATTTCAGGATAATTCCTGTATTTCCGAGCTCGGTTTATCGCAAAGCTGACCCTAAACTGCAAGGGAAAAGGAATGGGCAG
>JAJFLM010000006.1 GCA_021772655.1 Deltaproteobacteria bacterium | reverse complement strand
CGGTTTCGGATCAGTGGCACTCGTGGCTGGTTTTTCTGTGGAGCATAAGGTTCTGGATACTCGGCTGGCCGAATTGACCGATTGGGTGACGAATCTTCTCGGTGCAGCGGTTGATCTGCAGGCGGCGTCCGCTGACGCCAGTTTTCGACGTTATTTTCGTGTCACTAGTGCAGGTAACACACGCATTGTTATGGATGCCCCGCCAGATCAGGAATCCTGTGACTCATTTATTGCAGTGGCCAGTCAGTTGCGAGTTGCCGGGTTGCATGCGCCCGAGCTCTTTGCCGAGGACCTGCAGCGCGGATTCCTGCTGTTGGAGGATTTTGGTCAACACAGTTATCTGGATCAATTAACCGATGACTCTGCTGACCAGTTGTATGCCGATGCGATAGCTGCTTTAGGTCGCATGCGTCTGCTGTCGGTGGACGAGTTGCCGTTGTTTGATCGACCGATGATGCATGCGGAAATGGCCCTGTTCCGAGACTGGTATGTCGGCGAAGAGTTAGCGGTAAATCCGTCAGCAGCGGATTTTTGTTTGCAGCCCTTGGCATCTTTGTTGATCGACAATGCGCTGGCACAGCCGCAGGTCTGGGTGCACCGTGATTATCACAGCCGTAATCTAATGGTCTGTGAACCCAATCCGGGCATCCTCGATTTTCAGGACGCCGTCGCAGGGCCACTCACCTATGATCTGGTCTCGTTGTTGAAAGACTGTTACATCCGTTGGCCTCGGTCGCGGGTCGAGGCCTGGGCCGGGAGCTATTTTGAGCAACTACAGGGCACGGAGCTGGGGCCGCAACTAGCGGATTTTGACCAGTTTCTCACCTGGTTTGACCTGATGGGGGTGCAGCGTCACCTTAAAGCGATCGGCATATTTGCTCGACTCAATCATCGCGACGGCAAAGACGGTTATCTGGCAGATATTCCGCGCTGTTTTGAGTATTTGGCCGAACAGGCAGAACATTGTGAGCCATTGGCTCAGTTGCTGACCTGGATTGACCACCGCAGATGAAAGCAATGATTCTGGCTGCCGGGCGCGGGAGGCGCATGGGCATGCTCACTGAAAAGCTGCCCAAGCCGTTGTTAACTGTTGCCGGTAAGCCGTTAATTGAGCGGCTTATTGAACAGCTGGTCGCTGCCAGATATACCGAGCTTGTGATTAATATCGCCTGGCAGGGTAAGAAAATTCGTGATTATCTTGGCGATGGTAGCCGCTGGGGCGCATCAATAACATGGAGCGACGAAGGCCCATCACCCCTGGGTACGGCTCTGGGAATCCGGCGCGCATTACCCCTGTTAGGGGAGCAGCCATTTCTATTGATTAACAGCGATGTGGTCAGTGATATTGATTTCGCAGCCCTGTCATCGCTGCAGATTGAAACTGCCCACCTGCTGCTGGTAAATAACCCGGACCACAATCCAGGCGGCGATTTTGTGCTCAACGGCGGACGCCTGGTGAGTGCGGACGGCGAGCCGCTGACCTATGCAGGATGCGGGGTATTTCAGCCAGCATTGGTGGAAAACTCGGCTGAGGTTAATTTAGGGCCAATCATTCTGGCAGCCGTGGTCCAGGGGAAAATGATTACCGCCCAACACCACTCAGGCTCGTGGCTTGATGTGGGTACGCCAGCGCGTCTGCAGCAGGCAAATCAGTGGTTCGACGCTGGAACTAATGGAATGCCGCCGTACAGCGACTGAATGCGCGGCTGAAGCGAGCGCCCTGCTGCGGGCGGCAATCCATCGAAATCGATAGCAGCTAGAAATCTGATCTAAATTTATTGCGGCAGGGGCACCAGGGTTATCTCGACCCGGCGATTGGCAGCGCGACCTGCTTCGCTGCTGTTATCAGCAATTGGGCGACTTTTACTTTCGCCGCGAATCACAAAACGTTGCGCCGACAGTTGCCGCGACATTAGATACTGGGCTACCGAGCTGGCACGCTGCTCTGAAAGTATCTGGTTGAACTGGTCGCTGCCGGTGCTATCAGTGTGTCCGGTAACATTGACGAGGGTTTTATTAAACTCCATCAGCACCAGCACCACTGAATCGAGCACCGGATAGAAACCGGCATTGATATTGGCATTACCGCTGTCAAAAGTGATGTTGCCGGGCATATTCAGGGTGATGTTGTCTCCATAGCGGGTGACACTGACACCTGTGCCCTGGAGCTGCTGGCGTAGTTTTGCCTCCTGTACATCCATGTAATAGCCGATACCACCGCCGGTAGCTCCGCCCACGGCGGCACCAATTAGTGCTTTATCCCGCCGGTCATCTGCGCTGTCACCGGCAATCCTTCCAGCGATGATGCCGCTAGCCGCTCCAACCAGTGCCCCCTTGGTGGCTTTGCTGGTTTGCTGTTCCTGGGTATAGGGATTGGTCGTGCTGCAACCGCTGACCAGTGCACTGGTAACAACCATCGTTGCGATTGAGAGGCGGATAAGGTTCATGAATTTCTCCAGGATAAATTCAGGTGGGGGCAGAAGTTGAGATCGGATTAACAGTCGATTGCTGATGACCTGCCTGCAGGTCTGCGTGATAAGAGGATCGCACCATTGGACCGGAAGCAACATTAGAAAATCCCATGGATTGGCCAATTTCTGCATATTTATCGAACTGTGATGGCTCCACGTAACGCAATACCGGCAGGTGGTGCTGGCTGGGCTGCAGATACTGTCCAATAGTTAACATAGCTACCGAATGAGATCGCAGGTCGGCCATTACCTCGATAATTTCTTCATCGGTCTCGCCGACGCCGACCATCAGCCCCGACTTGGTCGGTACCTGCGGGTGCAGGTCAGCAAAATCTTTTAATAACTGTAGCGAACCCTCGTAACTGGCACCCGGTCGCACGGCTTTATAGAGTCTCGGTACGGTTTCCAGGTTGTGGTTAAACACGTTCGGTGGCGACTCGGCGATTAATCCCAGCGCAGTGTCGGAGCGACGCCGAAAATCGGGCACCAGGATTTCTATGGCTGTATTCGGCGAGCGGGTTCTAACGGCCTGGATGCAATTGGCAAAATGCCCTGCCCCGCCATCTTTAAGATCGTCTCGATCCACCGAAGTAATCACTACATAGTTTAATTGTAATTTGGCCACAGTCGCGGCGAGCTGTTCGGGTTCTGCTGGATCAATCGGGTCAGGCCGGGCGTGGGCGACATCGCAAAATGGGCAACGACGGGTGCATTTGTCGCCCAGAATCATAAAAGTAGCGGTGCCATTACTGAAACATTCGCCGATGTTGGGGCAGGAGGCCTCCTCGCACACCGTATGCAACTGCTGCTCGCGGAGTAATTTCTTTACCCGGTTAAATGCCGGACCAGCGGGGGCTTTGGCCCGAATCCAGCGTGGTTTGGGCAGGCGCTGCTCGCTGGTGACCACCTTTACCGGGATGCGGCTAACTTTATCTCGGCCTTTCTGGTGGTTACTTACGTTGTTGTTAAGGTCAGCTTTAACCATGGTCATTCAGAGTATTAACGGTCGAGGTCAGTGCCCGGCATACAGGCCGGGAATTTTATCTGCAAAGTGGTTTTCCACCGCAGCGCGTTTGATTTTCAGGGTGGGGGTAAGCAGGCCGTTATCAACATCCCAGAGCTCATGCGAACTGGCCACCCGATGTATTTTCGCATATCCAGGGAAAGTCGCGATGGCGGTGGCAACCCGCTTCACCAGTTCTTCGTCCAGCGTGCCATCGTCGGCACTAAGGGGTGGGTCTCGTTGCTGGTTCAGGCGCTCCAGTTCAGTGTCGGAAAATACTATCAGTGCTGCCAGATAAGGTTTGCCTTCACCGATGACCATGCTCTGTTCGATCAGCGGATCACAGTTGATGGCGTGCTCCATTTCTGCTGGCGGCACTTTTTCGCCGTTGGCGAGAACTATAATTTCTTTTAACCGGCCGGTGATGTAGATGCGGTCATCCTCGAGGCGGCCGCAATCACCGGTGTGTAACCAGCCCTGATCATCAATCACCGCTGCGGTGGCTTTCGGGTTATTCCAGTAGCCCTGCATAACATTTGGCCCGCGGCAGAGAATCTCATCGAGTTCGCCGATCTTCACCTCTACCCCCGGAATCACCTTGCCGACACTTTGAGGTCGGTTGGCATCAGGGGGATTACCAGAGATGATTGGACTGGTTTCGGTCAGGCCGTAACCCTGCAGCAGCGGCAATCCCAGAGAAGTGAATGTTCTGGCCACTTCGGTTGATAACGGCGCACCGCCAGTGACCGCAAAGCGTAATCGCCCCCCAAGCGCCTTGAGCACGGGTCGTGCAAATATTCCTAATAGAGGTGGTAACAGCCAGTTACCTAAAGGTTTGGGCGCTAACTGTTGCTGGTACTGAAAATGTCGCCAGCCAAGTTTTACGGTGTAATCAAATAGCCATTTCAGCAACGCCGGCTTAGTAGCTAACCTTGCACGGATAGCGTTATCAACGCGCTCGAAAACGCGGGGGACGGACACCAGCACCGTAGGGCTGATGGTTTGCAGATCTTCGGTCAGTTCGGCCGCTCCCCTGGCGAATGCAACTTCACTGCCGGTGTAAATCGGCAAATAGTAGCCAGCGGTGCGCTCGAGGGTGTGTGACAGTGGCAGAAAAGACAGCAGCAGATCTTCCGTATAGAGCGGTACCAGTTGATCCACACCGACGATGTTGCTGACTATATTACTGTGGCTAAGCATAACCCCCTTGGGGCGGCCGGTGGTGCCAGAGGTGTAAACAATGGTCGCCAGTTCGTTGCTGTCAGTGACCTGGTTTTGCCTGTTCTCGTGACCCCCAGTACCGCTAAGCCAGCTAGACAACCCCGTGAGTGTGGGTCCATCGCTGTGGGTCGCTGGCTGATTATCTGTTTGTAATACCACCTGTCTTAATTGCGGTTTTACCTGCCCCGTCAGCGCAATAGCCTGCCATTGCTGTTGATTTTCCAGTAATAGCAGTTGAGCACCGGAGTCATTCAATACATAGGCACTGTTT
>JAJFLM010000050.1 GCA_021772655.1 Deltaproteobacteria bacterium | reverse complement strand
CCTTTTTGGTTGTCTGGCGCAAGTCTGGTTTATCCACTAAGATTGGTTGAGAGTGAAGCAGACTATAAGGGAATTAAATTTATGGATAATGGAATGTCGGGTTTGCAAATCTCAAATTTTGGATCAGGAAGCACAAAAGTTGATAGAGTCTACCATGCATCATCAACAACGCGTGAATTTAACCTATCAAAGAAATCACTGGTGGCTTTCCATGAGTTTATCAAGTACCAAGAAATGGCTGAAATAATTGATAAGGTTGCTAAGATAAAATCATTTTCTTTTTTGCTAGTAACAGCCCCCAATGATATTTATAGTGTTTTGATGGAAGTTACATGGGGCGATTGGTATGAGTTCAGCAAACTAACAAATAACCTTAAGACAATAAAGAAAAAGACCTTATGGAAAATTTGCGTAGGTAATGCCATGAAATATCCTCATGGAGATGATTATGAATTTTGGGTAGAGATGGCACATAAGTTTTCGGATTGGGCTTACTAATATATTTCATTAGTGATCAAAGATGTAGAATGGAAAATTCCTTCTTGAGGTGAGGACTTGAAGACATGGAGGATTCGAACTCATTTAATCCTCGTCTGGCTAGATTCTGCTGGCGCATTCTATGATAAAAACAAGATAAGGTGATAGTATTTATCTAAGATTAGTATTTAGCAAGTTGCATGTATGGTGTACCTCGATTTATTGTGGCAAATACTCTTGCTATAAGCTTGTTTCTAACCGCATTAATAACTGACATTTTATTTTTTCCCTCTTTCACTTTCCGTTCGAAGTAGGCTTTGAGTTCTCGGTCATGCCTGATTGCATTGATAGCACCCATACTAAGCAGTGATTTGGCTTTTTTGTTAGCCAAGTGGCTAACTCTACTTCTGCCTTTGATACTAGAGCCAGAGGAATACTCAAATGGAGCTATACCAGAATAACATGCAAATTGCCTTGCGTTGGTAAAGCATTTGAAGGCTCTGGTGGTGATGAGTAAATAGATGGAAATCTGTGGACCAATACCTGGTACGGATGAACAGAGATTAAAAGCTCTGTTCAGTTCTTTATCAGATTGAATGAGCGTTATCATTTCCTTTTCAATACTGTTAATATGTTTTTGGATGTTATCAGCCACTTGCTTACTTGATCGCTGTATCGAGACAACCAAATCTTTATCAATAAACCCTCTCATCTCCTTTGCAGGCATTGAAATTGAGTTTTTTGCTCTTACGAAGCGCTCTCTAAGACTATAGAGTAATTTGAGTTTCATTATGAGCTTCTCTGGGAGTTCAGTAACTATTAGATCATCCTGAAAGAGATAGCCGTATTTAGCAATAGAAACGGCATCTGCTTTATCGTTCTTTCCTCGTTGAATACCAATGGATTTCTTTATTTGAGCTGCTGGAACCAACGTGTAATCAATTCCTTGGTTGGACATAAAACCACACAAAGGGAAAGCATAAATACCTGTGTGTTCCAGACATACCAACAAGTCTTTACAAGTTCCAATGAGCTTCTTTATTTGATTATATCCTTTAGTACAATTACTCATCTTGAATGATTTTGCCTTATGATCAGAATAAACACATACATCCAGATGCTCTTTCGATACGTCAATCCCTATTACAGTTGTGTACTTTTTCATAACTTTAAATGATTTCATTAATGCCTTTAATAGGCCTAAAAGCCTAATATTCTATTTAATGCAAATTTCAATTACAGCAGAGGACTGATGCGCCAGATAAGTCGTCAGTTTAGCGAGCGTTGATAGTTCACCTCTGCTGTTTTGTTTACTCAGAAATATAAAGATTTCTAGTGAGGCTAATCTAAAGGCAAGTTTGCAACTTGTGCCATTCAAATAATTTAGGCACTCTTCTTCCATCATAATCTTTCTACTGGTCTATCGGTTCTTTCTTTTCGCCGAGTTAAAAACTCTTTTTTATTTATTCAGCACAAGTCACAGACTTGCGCCAGAGGGTGCTTGAAATGGTATAAAAAAGAGACGAGAATAAGTTGGTGAAAATTAAAAACTAAATGTTCAGGTAACGACTGCTGGTACAAGTTTGCAACTTGTGCCATTCAAATAATTTGGAGCAGGTACTCTTCTTTCACCATAATCTATCTTCTGATTTATCTGTTCTTTCTTTTTCGCTGAGTTAGAAACTCTATTTGATTGGTTCAGCACAAGTCACAGACTTGCGCCAGAGGGGGCGTAGGTGTAGTCACCGCTAATACACAAGGTGGCATCTTGGCCTATGTGAAGTATAGTGCCACCGTTGAAAACGTTTGTCTGGGCCTTTAATGACAAGCTCATCAAAACCGAGATGACTACCAGTAGTATGTATTTCATAATGAACAGTACAAGTGTTTCCCCTACTGTTTCAGGATGAAATAAATATGCTCCAAGGCGAATGTTAGGGAGCTTTTTGCAAGAGTAGCCCTCTTGTGTGATTCATCCTTTTGATGGACAACCGGAAAACGTAATTCGCTACAGACCAAAGGCCAACGAAAATCCTTTTCTTGAATAAAATGAGTGCTTAGATTCGAGGTGGACTCGACTCCAATTCCATTTGATGAGTGGATAAAGTTTAGACTTGGTAGTGGTGACCAATATGTTATTGGTCTCATTATCTAATCTTTATTTTGCAGCAACATTAGGGAAAAAATGTGATACTTGCATGTAGGTTTTTAGAAGAAAATTAATAAATGCATTTATAGTAAATAACGTAACATCATGATTCGGCGAAAGTATTTTCTTGTACTTTCATCACTAATTTTAATACATGCTGGGGTTG
>JAJFLM010000049.1 GCA_021772655.1 Deltaproteobacteria bacterium | reverse complement strand
GCAACAGGTGGTTGATTGGCATAATGGAATGTTGTTTAGTGATCTAGCTTCAGCAATTAACTCCTCATTCGGAGCACTTTACCACTCATGGATTAAGGTCTTCGACCAATTCAATGGCGGTGAAATCTTTGTTCCACCATCAGGACATGTTGCAGCTGTTTACGCAAGAACTGCCGAAGTTGCAGAACCATGGTTCGCGCCTGCTGGATTGAACCGAGGAAGACTGATAACAGCTCTAGATCTAGAATTTAACCCAACACGTGGTGAACGTGATCTAATGTACGGCTTCAACAACGCTGTTAACCCAATTGCTAAGTTCCCACAAGACGGAATCGTGGTTTGGGGACAGAGGACGCTACAGAGAAAAGATTCTGCTCTCGATAGAGTCAATGTTCGAATGCTCATTAACCACATTAGACGTGAAGGTACGAAAGTTCTAAGGAACTTCCTATTTGAGATTAATGATAGATTCACAAGAGCAAGTGTTGTAAACGTAATGAACGGATTCTTGGGCGACATCGCAGCAAGAAGAGGTTTGACTGCATTCAGAGTTGTTTGCGACGAAACAAATAATACACCCGAAAGAATCGATAGAAACGAGTTATGGGTAAGCGTGTTCTTGAAACCAGCAAGAGTTGCTGAATTCATCGTGCTTAACCTGGTTATCTTGAGAACAGACGCTAGTTTCTCAGCAGAAGAAGTTCTAATTGCTGGTGGCGTAGTAGTCTAAGGAGACATAAATGCCTGGTTTTAACATAAATAGTGGAAGTCCCGATCAACCTGGCGCAAGATCAGAGCCTCGTCGTCAACACAGATGGTTGGTCACTCTAACGATAGACAACGAACAATTTTCTGTCTATCTTAAGAAGGCTACGAGACCAGAATTTTCGTTGAATGCAGTAGAAATGCATCACAACCAGGAAGTTTCATACCATGTTGGTAAACAGACGTGGAACGAGCTAACTCTAGAATTCTACGACATCGAAGTTGACCCAGATATCTCAGCAAAAATCTTTGAATGGGTAAATGGCGGAAGCAATTCCCCAATCATTTCTGGACTTGCGAGCGCATCAGAAACAGTGAATGTCAACCCAGCGTCGACATACAAAGCAACTGTTGCAGAAGTTCAAATGCTAGACGGTTCTGGTAATCCTACCGAAACTTGGAAATATCATAACGTATGGCCAATTAAGACTAATTGGAATGAGCTAGATTTCTCAAGTGACGAAATTATGCTTGTTACTGTCAACTGCAGATATGATAGGGCCACTAAAGAATAATAGGCCTTAGACATGCCCGGTTTTAACATAAACGGCAATGACGAAAACTCTGTAAGTAGTTTAAAAGAACCTAAATTCAATCATAGATGGACTATAGATCAGCTTGTTGGTATATCAATAGAGCGCGGTAGTCCGCTATTATTTGCACAGAAACTGAAACTACCAGAATATACTGTTGATGAAGAAAAAATCAAGGGTGCCTCTCTCGAATATAAATTTGCTAAGGGCGTTAAGTGGTCTGATGTTACTATAACATTTTACGATACTCTAGGCTTAAGTCCAAAAATCCAAGAATTTAGTGGGAATGTCTTTAATCAGAATTCTCAAGCATTACACACAGCAGAACGATATAAAGCAGATAGCGTCTTTACTTTACTAGATGGAAGTGGTCTAGTTATAGAAACATATACACTTAAAAACTCATGGATTAAAAAAGTATCGCACTCCGAGCTTTCATATGAAAGTAGCGATATTAAAACAGTTACTATATCATTATCATACGATTGGGCCACAAGGACTGGAGATACGTCAACCAATCCTACTGTTACTACATAAGCTAGTAGACAATAAGTATATAACATAGAATTATTATCATACGGAGTCATATTATGACCGACGAACATGTATCTGACGAATTAACTTCAGAAGCTGAAAAAAGAATTAGAGATCAAACTATTGACAGGTCTGTCCGTGAGAGAGACGTTGATAACAATGTTTCAGATAGTGATCTATTTGCTCAAATCTTAGAAGATTCTGAAGATGAAATTTTCATCTGGGAACCGGTATGGCTTCCATCACAAGGACTTTACTACGATGGTGCGATCCCAGATGGGCGAGTAGAAGTGCGAGCTTGGGGTATTGAAGCAGATAAGATTCTTTCAACACAGAGATATGCTTCTAGCGGTATGGCTCTTGATTACATATTCAAAAAATTTGTTAGACTTCCAGATCCTCAGTTTAATCATGAAGACCTATTAACAGGCGATAGAACATTCCTGTTATATTATCTTCGCGGTATAACACATGGTAATGTTTACTCTTTCAAATTCACATGTAGCAATACCGATTGCGGAGAAGTAGCGATTCTAGATTATGACTTGAACGATTTAATTAGTACTGTAAAAGTTGCTAGCCATGATATGGGAGAAGAACCATTTAGGGTTAATTTACCATATCTAAGCGAGAGCTATGCAAGAGATGTATGGGTTCAAGTTAGATTTATGCGAGGTTATGATACCAATAAGCTGTTCAAAACAATGAAAACCAAAAAGCCTATTAAGCGTAAAAGCAAGGATATTTGGGAACAAGTAGATGACAGTATCGAAAAGAATCTTCAGATGCTCGTAACGGCTGTTGGGGTCGGTACCGAGATAAAGAAGGATAGAGCTACGATTAATAACATTATTGGTAAAATGCATTCCAAAGACGTTGCTACTGTAAGAGCTTTTCTCGATAATAACGAACCAACGATTGATTCGATAATCGAAATTGAGTGTGAACACTGTGGTGAGGAGGTGAAGCAGGGGTTACCCGTAACTGCTGAATTTTTTCGTCCTACGCTCACCGGAGAGCTACGAAGCTGAGTATAAGCACCTGATGGAGGAATCTTTCCTCCTTCACTACCATGGAAAGGTATCTCTGGACGATCAAAATAAGTTACGTGCAGAAGATAGAGCTTGGTGGTTGCAACGCTTAAGTGATGCAAAAGAAAAAGAAAACGAAAACGCGGGTGGCAACACACACCAATTGTAACAGGCGTCTGTCAAAAATATTATAGTAATATGTGGAGACAGTAAATGCCAGTATTCCCAAGAATATCAGGGGTCAGCGGAGAGACGATTGCTCTCAATGCCAAGTTCTTAATGAACGGTGTACCAACCGACCCATTTGCGATTAGACGAATTGACATCTATCAAGACCGGGTATCTGATGAGAATCTGGTCTTGTCGATCCCTATTACAGATCCAGATGATCTGATCTACCCAGCTCCTATCGAAAGAGTTCTTTCAACAG
>JAJFLM010000474.1 GCA_021772655.1 Deltaproteobacteria bacterium | reverse complement strand
GATGTCGCCGGTGGGGGCGCTGCCATTGACCCATTAATTGGCGATTTAGCCGATAATGGGGGCCCGACTCACACCCATGCCTTATTAACCGACAGCCCTGCCATTGATGGGGCGAATCCAGCGGGTTGTACGGCTGATTCTGACAATCAACTTACTTTAGACGAAGACCAACGCGGTGCCCTTCGCCCCATTAACGAAATTTGCGATATTGGGGCCTTTGAACATGGTTTAGCGGATGTAAGCATCGTCAAAACTATCACATCTCCTGAAGATGTATCGGAAGCGATGGAAGGCACACAAGTGGTCTACACCTTGCTCATTACAAATAATGGCCCTTCAGCAGCAACGGGTGTTGTCGGTGGTGATAGTTTGCCGAACGGCTTAAGTTTTGTCTCCGCCAGTGCGAGCCAAGGCAGTTGCTCCGAAGCAGACGGTGTTATTTCATGTGATGTCGGTAGTTTAGATGTAGATGCCACAGCCACTATTGAAGTCACCACAACGATTACCTTATTAGAAGAAGGTACACTCAGCAACCAAGGGACTGTGACTGCAAACGAAGAGGACCCTAACACTTCTAACAATGAAGATGTTGAAACCGTACAAGTCATCATTAATCCTGCTGGGGTTCCCATCATTATAGATATTCTCGGTGGTGGCGGCTGTAGCTTAAGCACGGCTTCATCAACCTCAGCATCATCTACGGGTATGCTCGGTATGATATTATTGTTGAGCCTGGCAACTCTGTTACGGTTCCGTCGTAACTAACACCAAGTTATCAACATGATAAAAAGCCCGATGCCATTAGGCATCGGGCTTTTTTTGTAATTTAATCTTGCCATAAAAATAACGAAGGTGTACTTCAGCTTCACCTGCTTACATAAAATGGATAATAACGAAACAACAGATACTTTAGAAGAACTCATCAGACAAAAATTGTCTGATTTCCTTGAGCAAACCGAGGACTGTGAACTAGAAGCGCTTTATCCGTTAATTTTATCTCAAGTAGAGAAGCCCCTCATAGAACTCACCTTAAAACGTAGCTACGGTAACCAACTGCAAGCCGCACGTATTTTAGGGATCAATCGCAATACCTTACGCAAAAAAATCCAAGAATTAGGTATTCATCGTTCTATTTCGGGCTTCAAACGTAAGTCCCGCAACGACCTAGATAAATGACCCCCTTTTATACGCAATTAGGCTTGTACAGCGCATTGATTGCTGCTGCTGTGCTGGCCGGTGGTATGATCCCACAGCTGGCATCCCATTGGTTTAAACATCAACTCCCCGGCTTATTAAGTTTTTCAGCCGGTGTGATGCTGGGCGCCGCTTGTTTGCATCTATTACCCGAGTGTTTCGAGCTTTTGCCAGAACGTGCAGGAATTTGGATACTCGCTGGCTTTTTATTTCTCTATACCTTTGAAAAATTTGTCACCGTACATATTTGTGAGGCCTTAGACTGTGAAGTCCATTCGATTGGGATGAGTGCTTTTGTCGGCCTTGCCATTCACGCTCTGACAGAAGGTTTTGCCCTGGGTACGGGTTTACTGACGGCTGGTATCGGTACGATCGTCTTTCTTTCGATCATGTTGCATAAAATTCCTGCAGCCCTGGCCCTCAGCTCTATCCTCATGCATGAGAATTATAAAAAACGTAATGTCGCTTTATTACAAATCTTATTTTTTCTCATGGTGCCCCTAGGGGCTATCATCGTCAACAGTATCTCCACACACACCGATGCAGATTTTTTAGGGACGGCCCTCGCTTTTTCTACCGGAACTTTCTTACACATTTCACTGTCTGATCTTCTGCCTGAAGTACATCGCAGCGGTTACCGCAAGATTTATGCCTTACTTGCCTTCATTTTAGGACTTCTCGCTATGGGAATCTTAGGACATGGCGCCCATTAATCAGCGCATACACGGTTTGTATGCCCTGTGTGATAACTCCTTATGTCCCCATCGACCACTACCCTGGCTCGCAGAACAATTATTACTGGGCGGTGCCTCTATCATCCAATTACGGGCCAAAGGACGAGACGCCACCACGACACAGCAACGTCGCCAAGCAGCTCGCACGATCACCCAACTCAAGCAGCGTTTTACTTTCTGCTGGATCATCAATGATGACCCTTATTTAGCACGAGAACTCGGCGCCGATGGGGTTCACATTGGGCAAGATGACCCGTCGATTCAGGAATGCCGCCGTCTTTTAGGTCCCAGCAAGCTTATTGGTTATTCGGCCCACAGCCTAGCAGAAGCCATCGCCGCGGATCAGGCCGGGGCTGATTATGTCGCCTTAGGAGCTATCTTTCCCAGCCCCACCAAAGGACCCGATCACCCGGTACAAGGTTTAGCCACCTTAAAAAAGGTCTGCTCTGCAATCACAGCGCCCGTCGTGGCCATTGGTGGCATTACACACCATAACATTCAGGATATTTTCTCCCATGGGGCCGCCGCCGCCGCCATGATCTCAGCACTGACTACGGCCCCGAATGTCATTTGTGCGACCCGCCAAATGCTCGCCGCCATGAAAAGCCCTTGAATCAAGCTTTGAATCCCATTAGAGTAAGCCCCATCCATGGGGCACCTTCTTACCATAGCTGGTTCTGATCCCTCCGGCCAAGCCGGACTGCAAGCCGATTTATCCGTGTTTCAAGACCTCGGTCATCACAGTTGCAGTGTGATTACTGCTGTTACCGCTCAAAATGATGAACGGGTTTTTTCAGTCAATCCGGTAGAAACAAAAATTCTTAAAGACCAATTGCGCGCTTTATTAGAAGCGTACGAATTTGACGCTGTTAAAATAGGACTCCTGGTCACACGTGAACTGACCTATCAAGTGTTTCGTATTCTTGAAGAAGCAAAAGTACCTAATATTGTGATTGATCCCGTGATGCGATCCAGCTCTGGAATGACTCTATTAGAAAATGCCGCGCTCCCAATCTTTACAGGTTTTTTAGCGCCGTTAGCGCGCATCCTCACACCCAATTTAGATGAAGCGGAACAACTTACGAATCTGACCGTACGGACTCGTGAACAAATGGCCACGGCTGCTCATAAAATGATGCAAGAATCTCCCGGTTTAGAAGCCGTGCTAGTGAAAGGGGGACACCTTGAAGATGAAAAAATAGATGTGTTGTTCTATAATAATGAAATTTATGAGTTCCCGACGCGGCGATATTTTACGGGTGGTGCACGCGGCACCGGTTGTGTTTTATCTTCGGCCTTGGCTTGTTTTTTAGCGGACGGGCTACCGATTCCCGAGGCCACTCATAAGGCCAAAGACTACTTAGAAAAATTCATTCCTAAGCGTTTCTGATACCAGCCCATTAATTGCTGTGTCAGTGGGCCGGGGCGGCCTTCACCAATCTTAGTTTGTTCGACTTTCACGATGGGCATCACACCCTTTAAAGTACTGGTAATAAAAACTTCATCGGCTTGATATACCTGCTTCAAACTCATCTGAGTTTCATGAAGCGTAATCCCACGGCGCTTTAACAGGCTCATCACACATTTACGCGTGACCCCTGGAATCAGGCCTTCATCTAAATTCGGAGTCCGAACCTGTCCACGCTTCACGACAAAAATATTACTGCTGGCACATTCGCTGACATGACCCGTAGCATTCAGTAAAATTCCCTCAGCCGCGCCGCGCGCCTGTATTTGCTGACGTGCTATCCGTTTGACCAGATAGTTGGTACTTTTAATCGTTGCTACATGCACGGGATCGTTGATCAAACCTTTAATTTGAATCACGCGCGCGCCCTTAGTGTAATAGTGATCGGGATAGGGTTCAAAGGGTTTAGCAAAAATCACCAACTGCGCTTGTTTGCGAACCGACCTTTTTAAACCTACATCGGCTTCAATGGCACTTAAGTTTAAGCGCACATAAGCTGTTGAAAGCTGATTGGCGCGCAAGGTTTTATCAATGGCTTGTGCTAATTGCGCTAAGTTAATCGGCAACGACAAGCCAATCGTCTTGGCCCCTTGCTTCATCCGGCGATAATTATCCCGCAGGAAAGGGACTCGGCCCTCGACCGCCAGCATGGTTTCAAATAACCCTTCACCGTAAAGATAACCGCCATCAAACACCGATATTTTGGCCTCTTTGGCGGGAACAAGTTTGCCGTTTATGTAGATTTTTTTACTTGGCATATTTCCTCTTTGTCATCGTGAACCCCAAAGGGGTGTGGCGATCTCACGCTAACAATTGAAACGTGAGATTGCTTCGTCGCTCTACTCCTCGCAATGACAAGCCCTATTTATCTAAAGCTTCACGTATCCCCTGCGTTTTCACCCAGGACTCTTCATATTCTAATTCCGGATCAGAATCGGCTACGATACCTCCACCCCCACAGAAAATAACTTGGCCTTTGTCATAAATCAGCGTGCGGATCGCAATATTAAAATGACTGCTTCCATTGAAGCCGACAAAACCAATAGAACCCGTATATACCTCACGCGCATGGGGCTCAAGTTCACGAATAATCTGCATGGATCTAATTTTAGGCGCTCCGGTAATTGACCCTCCAGGAAATAAGGCAGACCAAAGCTGAGGGGGTTGAATTTCTGAGCGTAAAGTTCCTTCAACCACACTATATAAATGATGTACTTGAGCTAAGCTTTGCAAGGTAGCTAATTGGGGCGTTTGCACGGTGCCCGCCTCACAGATTCGCCCTAAATCATTCCGAGCTAAATCGGTGATCATCAATAATTCGGCACGATCTTTTTGACTACTGAGTAAATCAGTGACCAAGTGTTTATCTTGCGCCTCGGTGGTACCCCGCGGACGCGTCCCCTTAATCGGGCAGGTCCGAATAGTCCGCCCCTCTAATTGAAAATAGGATTCTGGTGAGGCCGATAAAATTTGCGCACCGCCCATATTCAAATAAGCCCCAAAAGGCACCGGACTACATTGCCGTAAGTGCTGATATAACAGCACTGCGCTGCGCTTAGTTTGTGCGGTAAATTCCTGGGAATAATTCACCTGATAACAATCACCGGAATGAATATAATTTTGAATGCGCTGTAAATGCTCCAAATAAGTTTTACGTGTCACTGTTGCTTTGATTTCGGTGATATCGGGCTGGGAATCCTGAGGGACAACGGGCCGCTCCAAAATATTTTGTAATTCTGCAATGCGCTGCCGCGCCAAGGTGGCATCGGACGCCGCATCGGGAGTCCTTAAACCCAGACTACAAAGATACATATTTCGTTCCACATGATCCCAAACAAAGAAACTGTCATAACATGAAAAACAAAATCGCGGGTAGCGGGTCGGACGCGGCTCAACCTGCGGAATAAAATAATCATAGGCCTCATAGGACATAGCCCCAATCCATCCACCTGCAAAAGGACCTACCAAATCCCCTGCCACAGCTTGGCTATGTAAAGGCTCTGCCCAGGCATACCAATCAGCGGGATCTTGCACAGTCACTAAAGGCTTGAGTCCCAAATAAGAATAACGATTCGGGTGAAAACTATCGGCAGCACTCACAGAGGAATCGAGCCAAGCAAGGCCCGGTTCATCTTGAGCCTGGAGAAAAACCTGCAAGGGCTCTATGTAGCTTTCAACTAACTGAGTACTGAGCCGTAATAACATCATTTAAGAAGCTACAACATAAGCCGCAGCCGGTACCGCCTGTTCGGCTTCCATCGCAACGTAGATTTTTTCTTCCGGTAACCACGTTTTGAGTTCGGCAATGACAACACGATAGATCACCTCGCGTAAACGATCAGGATAATGCATGAAGCGCCGATGTGTGGACTTTAAATTGTTAAAGATCCGTTTATTTTTAGGAAAGCGCTCCTGCATCAGCCGCACCTGTTTGGACGGAAAACGCAACGTCCCCACACTTACCCAGGCCACTTGCTCTAAATTAACCGCACCCAGCGCCTGCTTGATGAGTTGACGATAATTTTTCTCCCAACCCGTATGATGAATGATGGGATCTAAATGAATACCAATCTGATAACTCGCTTGCTGGCACTGTTGCATCGCGGCGATACGCTGTGCAATCGTTGCCGTTTTATATTCTTCGGCTTGCTGCACTTTTGTCGGTGATAAAGACCAAGAAACTACGGTCTGTCCCCCGTGGTCTAAATCAAGGAGTGGGGCCACATCGGCACATTTTGTTTTCATCTCTAAACGCACCCGATCTTGCTGTGCGAAATAGGGAATCAATTTTTGATGCAAACCCGTCAACTCTTCTAAGGCTAAACTATCTGCAATCTGTCCGGTGCCAATAATCGATCCTTGCGGCAATTGATCCAACTGGGTCGCCAACTTTTCAAAGACCTCTTCAAGGTTGGTATAAACCGCAATCACGGGATTATTCGCGAGATAACTTTGTAAAATACAATAGGTACATTCTAGGTGACAGTTAGAAATGAGATTTAAAGAATAGGTCGGGCGCCCTGTACTGACGGTCATCGCTGTGAATTCCCGCAGGGGTTCATCAGGACGAAAACGAGTCAGCAACAGGCCTTTCTTGGCCCAAGTGAGTCGCGACGGTGCCTTTAATTCACGGCCATCTTCCAGCACCTCAATGTCTAAATCCCCTCCCATCTGTTCGCGCAAACGCGCCAGGATTTCCTGGGTATAAGGCAGTTCTTGAACCGAGGCTTCGACATAAACGCGCTCCGGACGAAATAAGGGGACTGAGGGCTCTGACATAGCTAGCAGGGCTTAAGCAATCTGTATTTTGAAATCAATGCAAAAGCGCGTACACTAACTAAAGACAACAAGGAGGACCTATGAAAATGACTGCGCGCGAACATGTTATTTCGGGGGTTTTTGAGAGCCGAGATGACGCTCATCACGCCTTGGACGCTTTGGCACCGACCGGTGTCGACACCGAAAACATCAGTGTGATCACTAACATGCGTGATTTTGAAGAGGAAGAATTCAGCGAAATTGCGGGCATGCGCTGGCATGACGAATCGATCCATGCCGGCAAAATTGGCCGCGCTGTGGGCGCCATTGTCGCCGGAATGACGGCCTTAGCCGGCATGATGTTTGGGCACGTGGCTGCGTTGCCAGCTGTGCTGATTATAGTGGCTTCCAGCGCTTTTGGAGCCTTACTAGGCACCCTGATTGGGGCTGGCTTCACCGAAAATGAGTGGGATGAGCTAGGCCATTCGATCCAAAATGGCAAAGTACTGCTCGCGGTCCATACTCAAGATTTCAGCACCTCGAGGCAAGTCAGTCAGATTCTGAAAGATTGTCAGGCTCATGCGGTGCATGCGCATTAGGGCTGAATAAGTTGAAAAT
>JAJFLM010000473.1 GCA_021772655.1 Deltaproteobacteria bacterium | reverse complement strand
TCTCGAGTTAATTCCTCTTTATCAAATAAAGGGTTTAAAGCGGCATCGGCGAGAATATTCAGGCCTTCATCCATAAAATGGCTGGCCATGTTGATATAGAAGACGGTTTCATCAAAGCTGGTATAAGCGTTGATATCGCCTCCTGAGGCCTCAACCTGCTTGGCAATCTCTCCCACGGGATAAGTGGGGGTTCCTTTAAAAATCATGTGCTCAATCAGGTGGCAAATGCCGGCCTCGCGAGGCTTTTCGTAGCGGCTGCCAACTTTACAGCAGAGATTAATAGAAACCACCGGCGCCGCGTGACTTTCTTGAAGGACTACGGTCATGCCGTTGGGAAGGACAGTTTTAAGTGGTTGTTTTAGCATGAGAAGGCCCGACAATAGACAGTTAGCCAGAGACTGACAACTGTAAACTGATCGCTAAACATGCTTGAATGCTGTGAGTGGTCTGTGTACCTTAAGTGGCATGGTAGAACTGATTTTAGTCCGACATGGTGAAACCGAATGGAATCGTAACCTAAAGATTATGGGAGATTTGCCCATTCCTTTAAATGACACGGGTAAACGACAAGTAGCAGATTTAGCAGACTATTTTTCTAGGGGTGAGTTTCATACGATTTATACCAGCCCGATGGTGCGGGCGCGTGAGACCGCTGAAGGTTTTCGGGGGGAACGCGAGACCCCTATTCTCGATGAACCCGCTTTGGCTGAGATTAACTATGGTCCCTGGGTGGGAAAAACCTTTGCTGAAGTGCGTGATCTACCCGAATTTGCTGATTATCATTTGCGCCCTGAGGAGTCTCAGGTGCCTGGCGGAGAATCTATGAAAGGCGTGGCCGAACGCTTAGATAGTTTCTTTGAGCGCATCAGAGAAAAGCACCAAGGGGAGCGCGTCGTGGCGGTGTCCCATGCGGATGTGATCAAGATTGCTTTGGTAAAATGCTTGAATGTCTCTTTAAATGATATGCATCGCATTCGTATTGATAATGCATCGTTCTCGGTGACCTCGTTGCATAGTCGTTTTGAACGTGTGCTCATCATGAATGGTTTGCCGCAGTTGGGTGATTTTTTTGAGAAGAATGGTTTGTTTGCAAAATATGATCCGTTTAAAGGGAAACGCGGCTCATGAAGATTCCTAAGAAGTTAGCAGATAAAGCCGTGGATCAATTGACGGTTGCAGAAGCTGAAAAAATCATCCGCTACCACAACTATTTATATTTTGAAAAAAATTCCCCAGTTATTTCAGATTATGATTTTGATCGCTATGTGAGGCGACTCAAAGAGCTTGCTCCTGATTCAAAAGTACTCGCAGAGATTCCGACAGAAGGGGGTGAACGTCCGAAAGTAAAACATCTGAGTCCGATGTTATCATTGGATAAGGCCTATTCCGCAGAAGAGGTCTTGAAATGGGCCGGCAAGTTTGAAGGGCCTATGTTGGCGTCTCCTAAGATCGATGGCTTGGCCTTAGAAATTCGTTATGATGAATCTGGTCAGTTAGTGTTGGCCGCGACGCGTGGTGACGGGGTGCAGGGAGAATTGATTACCGAAAATGTTCGGATGATTCAGGATGTGCCACATCAGTTGGATCAGGGCCCGGTACAAGTGCGTGGCGAAGTTTATATGCGCTTGTCGGTATTTAGAAAAAGATATCAAGGGCAATTTGCTAACCCGCGTAATCTGGCAGCGGGAGCCCTCAAACAAAAAGATCCTGAAAAAACCAAAGAATATGACTTATCCTTTTTTGCTTATGATTCACGGGGAACCACCCTTGAGTCCGAACAGGAAAAATTTAAGCAGTTAAATGATTGGGGTTTCAAGACTGTGGTCTGTCGTGAAGTCGCGCGTGAGGATATCGAGGCGGTTTATCAAGAATTTTTGGCGCAGCGGGATCACTATGACTATGAGACCGACGGGGTGGTTTTTAGGGTTGATCGTATTGCTGAACAACAAGCTCTAGGGGCTACGGCCCATCATCCGCGTTGGAGTATTGCCTATAAGTATCAAGGCGATTCAGGGGTGACGATTTTGCAAGATGTGGAGTGGAACGTGTCGCGTAGCCGAGCGATTACGCCCGTAGGCATTGTTGAGCCGGTTGAGTTATCCGGTGCTACGGTTACTCGCGTTTCATTGCATAACTACGGCATGATGAAAGAAAAGCAGCTACGCGTTGGTGATCAAGTCGTGATGGTGCGTCGCGGTGGGGTGATTCCGTATTTAGAGGCTGTAAAAAAAGCGGGTAAAGGTAGGCTTTTTTCCGCGCCAAAGAAATGTCCTTCCTGTGGAGCGAAGACTGAAGTGCGCGATGACTTCTTATATTGTACGAATGAGGTTGGGTGCACACAGACACGCATTGCTGAGCTAGAGCATTTTATTAAAACCGCTGAGATTGATGGAGTGGGTCATAAATTAATCGCCAAACTTTATGATGAGGGCTTGGTCAGTGAGTCCGCTGACTTTTATAATTTGACTGTTGAGGCTTTGATGGGCCTTGAACGGATGGGTGAGAAACTAGCGAGTAAATTGGTGCGTAATATTCAAGGGGCACGTAGCCTTGGCCTGGCCAATTTTTTAAGTGCTTTAGGAATTCGTGAAATAGGCCGGCAAGTAGCGATTGCCTTAGCGCAGCACTTTGGAAGTTTTAAGGCCATTCAACAAGCTGATGAGGAGACACTGACTGAAGTCGATATGGTAGGCCCCGTTATTGCCAAAGAATTGATTGAGGGTTTGCAGTATCGCGCCGATAGTATTCAACGTTTATTAAAAGAGATCAGCATTGAAGCCCCTGTGATGGTGGCCGCGACAGGCCCTTTAAGTGGCAAAAAGTTTTGTTTTACGGCGACACTTGAGGCGATGTCTCGTAACGAGGCACAACAGAAAGTTGAGTTCTTGGGTGGTAGCGCAACGAGTTCTGTGACTAAGAATTTAAATTATCTTGTGGTTGGAGCTACGGGTAAAGCGGGCAGCAAATTAAGCAAGGCGCAAAAATTGATTGATGCGGGGGCTGAGTTGCAGGTGTTGGATGAAGCGGCGTTTCTAAAATTGGTAAAGTAGGGGCGTGATTCATTACGCCCCTACGTTAAGACCATTCTAACATACGTTCTAAGGGACGTAGTGCTGAGAGGCGCAAGCCTTCATCCATAGTAATTTCAGGGCTTAAATCACGCAGGCACAAATAAAGTTTTTCTAAAGTATTCAGTCGCATATGAGGGCATTCATTGCAGGCGCAAGAAGCATCTTCGGGTGGACCTGCCAATAAAGTTTTGTGGGGCACCTTCTTTTGCATTTGATGGAGAATACCTGATTCGGTGACGACAATAAATTCATTGCTAGCATCGCTTTCAACATAGTTCAGTAATTTAGAAGTCGAGCCGATAAAGTCTGCGTGCTGTAGAATTTTTTCTTCGCATTCCGGGTGAGCAATAATTTTGGCTGCGGGATGCTTGGTTTTTAATTGCAAGATACGTTTTTCAGAAAAGATATCATGGACCATACAACTGCCATCCCATAGCAGCATATTGCGTCCGGTTTTTTCCATAAGATAGCGTCCCAAATTGCGATCGGGCGCAAATAGGACCGGGCGATTTTCTGGGATTTGGCTTAAGATTTTTTCAGCATTAGAGGAGGTGCAAATCACATCACTCATCGCTTTGATTTCAGCCGTGCAATTAATGTAACTGACAACAAAATGATTTGGATGACTGATTTTGAATTTCCCAAACTCGTCAGGAGGGCAGCTGTCCGCCAATGAGCAGCCCGCAGCTAAATCAGGAATTACGACTTTTTTAGTAGGGTTTAAAATTTTTGCCGTTTCGGCCATGAAATGAACGCCGGCAAATACAATGACATCCGCATCTGTAGTTTGTGCCCGTCGCGCCAAACCCAGGCTGTCTTCAACATGGTCGGCTAAGTCCTGAATTTCTGATTCTTGGTAGAAATGCGCTAGAATAACGGCATTACGTGCCTTTTTCAGTCGGGTGATCTCAGTAACGAGATCTTGGGGGGGTAATGCTTCGGCGGTATTTTCTTCAAAAAAGGCCATGAATCCTGTCTCCACAAGTAATCTAACTATGTAGAGTAAATCTAAGCGCTTTGGCGCAGGGTGTCAATGCCCGCGATGGATAGAATGATTAAGGGCGAAATAAAAAACCTTTACAAGTTAGGTACTTAGTAATAGATGTGCTGGCCATGAAGCAAAAAACTCCATCGAGTCGGATGTTTAAAAGCGACTTCTTAGAGATGTTCTCGCATATCCATCCGATGACGCCCGTTGTGCTTTATGTCCCCGTAGTGATTGCGGCATGGTACGTGGCCTATGTGCAGGGTGGCTTGGGCCTTCCGCTGATCTTGGCTTTATTTAT
>JAJFLM010000472.1 GCA_021772655.1 Deltaproteobacteria bacterium | reverse complement strand
TTGAGAAAGCACTTTTTTTAACTGCGCAATATGCTCTTGAGCATCTCCTACCAAGGTTTCAGGAAATACACAGGCTAATTTATTATTTTGGTACGCAGCAATGAGCACAGGCGCTTTAAAGAAATTTCGAAGTGTCATCGTGACTTGATTAGTAAGCCGCGCTAGCTTTTTCACATGACGCGCCTTTAAGGGCTTCTCTTCAAACAAAGTAAGAAATATCTTTGCTAACAAAATAGGCTGATCCGCAGACTTTCGTTGCAAGACACGATAAGCTAAAAACTTCTTCAAATAATCAAGCGTGACTATCTCTTGAGTCATCGTAGCATAATCTGCTGGCTGCAAGAATTTCCCCGCCTTCATTACCTCTTGACCACTAGGACTTAATTGATAGTGATAATAAGTATCTCGAGTCGCTTCCTCTAAGGAAAAATTATGACTGCATGTACGACACCGGCTGGCCTCACTCGCTTGATCCATGACATGGGAACATGTCTCACAATATAATGCTTGGCCTGGCTTATCATAATCAACTCCAACATGACGGAGTTCATGGAGACATTTAGGGCAAACATAGCCTAAACCATGACGGAATTTATCTAAGGGACCCACGTAGGCACAGCGATAATGATGGAGGAGTTCCATCTGACAGATATTTTTTCCCTGACACTGCTCGCAGCCTTCAAAGGATAAAACATCATAGGATAAACACGCCGGACACACTAATTGACTTTGGACTTCAGTGCGCTGCAAATAACCAAGATCCGCTAAAGCTTCCAAATGAAACCGAGCGACTGGCACGTTGTCAAACAACTCCGTCAAAGCGGGATAAGTACACGCCAAGCCAGCAGCGCGCCATTCTGGCGCCAAACCTTGCTTCTGTTGACATAATTGCAACAACTTAAAACCAGACGATCCTAAATCAAGAGTCGCTGGCTTCGTGGCTAACAAAGCGATTTTTCTTTTATTAATGGATAATCTTTTTGCCATATAATAGGTGATTTGGTGTTGATTTTATCCTACAATAAACTCGTTAAGGTTTTCTCCGGCCTTGGTTGTCAGTCAACAATGGGAAGTAGCAACCAGTCCTAACGAAATAAACTTTAATAATAACAATAAGTTATAAAAAATAATTGCCATGAAAATACTTCTTACTGGAGGCGCCGGTTTTATCGGCTCCCATATTGCTGCACTGTACTTACAAGCCGGACATCAGGTCGTAATTATCGATGATCTCAGTACCGGAATGCAAGAGAACATTCCAAGTGGAGCAAAATTTTACCAATGTTCAATCCATTCTCCCGAAGTCTTCGATATCTTTAATGAAGAACAAGCGGAAGTCCTCAATCATCACGCTGCCCAAGTAAACGTACGGTTATCTGTTGAAAGCCCTACCGACGATGCAAATACCAATATTATAGGGAGTCTCAATGTTTTGGAAGCCGCTCGTAAGACAGGAGTGAAAAAAGTTATTTTTGCTTCAAGTGGTGGTGCTATTTATGGAGAGCAAAATAGCTACCCCGCAGATGAATCACATCCGACGGACCCTATCAGCCCCTATGGTATTAGCAAATTAGCTATCGAGAAGTATTTAAATTTCTATCGACTGACCTATGGTATGAAAACCGTTGTCTTGCGCTATGCCAATGTCTATGGCCCTCGCCAAGCCAATCATGGCGAGGCTGGCGTCATCTCTATTTTTGTTAACAAACTACTCAACAAAGAAAGTCCGACTATTTTTGGTGATGGGACTCAAACCCGTGACTTCGTCTTTGTGAAAGATGTTGCTCAAGCAAACCTTGCCGCTCTTGATGAATCGCAAAGCGGTTTCTTTAACATCGGCACTGGCATCGAAACCAGCCTTAATCAGCTGACCGAACAACTTATTTCTCTATGTCATAGCAATGTCCACGCTCAGTATAGCGAGGCAAAACCCGGCGAGTTGCAACGCAGTTGTCTGCAACCCAGTCAACTACAAGAAACTCCGCCCACACCCATCGCTATGGGGCTTGATCAAACAATAACGTGGTTTCAAGAAAAGCGAACTTGAGAGGTAAATGCTAAAACCTAAAATGTGGTTTCAAGGGAAGGAAACTTGTGGAAAAATTTAATACTTATTTTATTACCGGCGGCGCCGGCTTTATTGGCTCTCACTTAACAGCTCGCGCTTTATCTGAAGGCAAACGTGTTATCGCATTAGATAATTTTAGTACGGGTTCTATCGATAATATCGACTCATTCAAATCACATCCTTATTATGAATTTCATGAAGGATCGATTCATGATCTCAGGTTACTAAAAGAACTGAGTCAGAGTGCCGATATCATTTTTCACTTGGCGGCCGCTGTTGGGGTTGAGCTTATTGTTAACGACCCGCTCAACACCATCGAAACAAATATTCGCGGCACAGAAAATGTTCTGCATGCTGCCACTAAAAATAAAACTCCAGTATTTATAGCTTCCACTTCTGAAGTCTATGGAAAGTCTGAGCAGTTTCCTTTTAAAGAAGAGAATGACATTGTACTGGGTCCTTCATATTTAAGCCGTTGGTCTTATGCCGCAACGAAACTCGTCGATGAGTTTCTCGCCTTAGCCTATTCAGCACAACGAGAATTACCGGTCGTCATTGCACGATTCTTTAACACCATTGGTCCTGGTCAAACGGGTCAATATGGGATGGTGGTCCCGCGCTTTATTCAGCAAGCTCTTGCTGGTGAAAGTATCACTGTTTATGGCGACGGTGAACAGTCACGTTGTTTTTGCCATGTCTCCGACGTCATCGAAGCCGTATTACGACTCATCAATGAACCCAAGGCTTATGGCCAAGTGTTTAATATCGGTTCTCAAGAAGAAATTAGCATCAATCAATTAGCGGAAAGAATTATTTCTTTAACACAACAAGAGACTCAGAGACAGCAAAGGGTAAAAATCACTCATACCCCCTATGAACAAGCTTATCGGCCAGGATTTGAAGATACTGTCCGCCGCGTTCCGGACACAAGTAAAGTCGAGCAATTAGTCGGCTGGCAACCTCAATATAAGCTAGATAGGACTATTAAAGACATTATTCATTCATTAGTATCCGCAGTAGCTGCTTAAAGAAAATAAAACTATCGCCGCTACATCGGGTTTGCTAGAGCTAGTACTGAGCCCATGCGCGCCTATGAATATATTTCTAGAGCCACCTTTGGTCGCTCCCTATGTGTGCTTTGCTGTTTTCTCAGCAGCAGCGGCTTACTCTGGCCGGCCTCCGCATTGGCCACACAAAAATTTCCTAAAACCAACTGGCGTGTGGGTCAATGGGCTCACTATCAACTCACCTCTCCACAAGGCAAAACTTCTACTATAAAAATTGGCATTGCTGGTTGGAAATGGGCTCATCAAGAATTGCATTACTGGATTGAGGTCCAATGCCAATCAAAGAAAGACCCGCTCATAATTAAACAATTATTGGGCATGGATGGCATATCACACAACAGTATAATACAACACGGAGCACGCGCACCACAGCAACTCGATGCCTTTCAATGGCCTCATTGTGAGAATCAATTTAGTTTGAAACATCTCTTTCGTTTTATCAAAAAAACCAAATACCACGCAGGACCTCTGGTCATTCTAAAAGGCTGGCCTATCCAACAAGCTTTATCCTTTCGTGGTGATTGGTTTGCCCCCGAAGTTCCTATCATGGGGCTGGTCCGCGGCGATGACCCTGAACTTGGGCGTTTGACTCTCACCGCTCATGGCTATAATGGATACCGTAGTCGTATTAAAGACCCCGTTCTCAGGAAAAAATAGTTGAGTGAATGCTGCAGTGATATTGATTAGACGACTCCATTTCTATGGTTGTGCCCTCCTCGGCGGGCTCTGGTTCATGATCTCAACCCTCATCGGGCTTATCATGATGCTGATTAGTTGGAAGAATCCTAGCGTGGGTGCCAAAATGGGGCACATCTTTGGCTGGGGTCTCTGTAAATTACTCGGCTGCCACTTGCAGATGGAGAATGCTACTGGCTATACAGCCCATCAACCTTGTGTTTACGTGGCCAATCACCAATCTAATTTAGACCTCATCAGCTTCGGCGGCATGGCGCCCCCTCATACTGTCGTCATCGGGAAAAAAGAACTGAAATGGATTCCACTATTTGGTTGGCTCTTTGCGGGCACCGGCATGGTGATGATTGACAGGAAAGATCGTACCAGCGCCATTTCACGGCTCAAAACCACGACTGCAGAAATCCACCAAAAAAAGCATTCCATTTGGGTCTTTGTAGAAGGATCCCGCAATCGTGGTCAGGGTCTGAAGGCCTTCAAAAAAGGCGCCTTCCACATGGCCATTGCGGCCCAAGCGCCAATTGTTCCTGTTGTTTCACAGTATTTGGGATCATATATTGACGTGGCCGCCAGCAAAATCACGCCGGGTAAAATTCGGCTGCGCACCCTAGCCCCCATTTCAACTCAAGGGCTCAGCAGCGATGACATCCCACAACTCATGGCCACGACGCGCGCCGCAATGGTCACGGCCCTGTGCGCCCCCGCAATGAAGTACCCACCCCATTTAGTCGAACACATGCGCGCCTCCATTTAACCTCAAAAAACCTGCCTTCGAGGCCGAGCCTGACTAGACATCCTGCCTCAATGGGGTAATATGCCCTTCCCATGGCCTATCAAGTCCTCGCCCGCAAATACCGTCCGCAGACCTTTGAACAAGCCATTGGCCAAGGGGCGATTACTACCACTTTGACCAATGCGGTAGAACAAGACCGGCTCCATCACGCTTATTTATTTACTGGCCCCCGCGGCGTTGGCAAGACTTCCTTAGCACGCATTTTCGCCAAGTGCCTTAATTGCAACACCGGCCCCAGCGCCATACCCTGCCAAGAATGCATTTCTTGCCAAGAGATTACTTCGGGACATTCATTGGACGTACAAGAAATCGATGGGGCCTCTAACACCTCCGTCGATGATATCCGGCAATTAAGAGAAAATGCGCAATACACCCCCAGTGCCGGCCACTATAAAATTTATATTATCGATGAAGTCCACATGCTGTCAAAGTCGGCCTTTGCTGCCTTACTCAAAACATTGGAAGAACCCCCTGAGCATGTCCGCTTTATTTTCGCGACCACAGATCCCGAAAAAATCCCACCTACTATTTTATCACGCGTCTTACGTTTTGATTTTAGACGCCCTAGCACTGAAGAGTTGATCACTCACTTACAGAACATTAGTGAGCAAGAAGGCTTGAGCATTGAGCGCGAAGCCCTCAACTGGATCGTCCGTCAGGCTGAAGGGAGTGTTCGTGACTCTTTAAGCTTATTAGACCGCGTCGCCTCTTTTGCGGGCAAAGACATCAAAACTGAACAAGTCCTGCAAGCCTTAGGCATTAGAGGGCGCTCGGCTCTATTAAAATTATTAGAACTTTGTTTAAACCGCAACACCGAAACCGCCCTCCGCTACATCAACGAACTCTATCATGAAGGTTTAGACCTGAAACAATTCGGTCAAGAATTCTTAGAAGTCATCCGCGATGTCTTGATTTATAAAGTGTTAGGCGCCGATGGCTTTAAAGATTGGAGCGAAGCCGAGCATAGCTTTGTTGCTCCCTTAGCCAAAAAAAGTGATGGTGGTGATTTAGAGTATCTGTTTCATCTGTTTCACAAAGCCTATAAAGAAATGCTCTATAGCCCACTGCCTAAGGTTTTATTAGAGATTACCATTTTGCGTCTTTGTACCCGCGTCGATCGTCAGGAACTAAGCTCACTGATTCAAGCCGTAGGATCTGGACAAGCCATGAGTGTCCCCATAACGGGCGCAAGTCCTGCGGCCACAGCAAATCATCCGCAAAATAGTGCCCCTGCTGTTGGCGCTGGAGGAGGCTGGAGCGAGTTCATGGCTTTTGTCGAAAAGAAAAAACCCTCCTTAGCCGCTGTCCTCAACCACGCTCTCTGGCAAGGACAAGATGACGCGACTATCTATCTCGATTATCCAGAACAAACGGTCTATCGTTCGATGCTAGAAGATGCCAAACGGCAAGACAGCATCAATCAAATGGCCCAAAAGTTTTTTAATAAAGATGTAAGTTGGAAAAAAATGAGCCCGGCTTCAGCTGCAAACAGCAGTCCAGCCACTGCGCCCAGCCCTAAACCGGTAGCCGCCACTGTTGCAGCAGAATCACGACCGGCTATTGTGGATGAGGCCATTGCCATTTTTAACCCTAAAGGAACTGAAGTATCTTAAAGTAAGGAGACATGATGGCAAACCCATTAGATTTTTTAAAACTCATGAAAGATGCCGGCAAAATGCAAGCCATGGCCGCATCACAACAAAAGAAATTGAAAAAACAAGTCTTTGAAGCCAGTGGCGGTGCTGGCATGGTCAAGGTACAGATCAATGGAGCCTTCGAAGTTTTAAGCATCAAAGTAGAACCCGAAGCCTTAGACCAACTCGGACTTAATTCTATTATGGACTTAACCCGCGCGGCTCTGAACGATGGTATCAAGCAAGTGCAAGAAGGTGCCAAAAATGAAATGATGGAATCTTTCAAAGGCATGTCTGGCTTATTTGGCGACGAAGGGTAATCCATGAATAACGGGACTGATAACGCTTACGCACGGCTCATTCA
>JAJFLM010000471.1 GCA_021772655.1 Deltaproteobacteria bacterium | reverse complement strand
GATTGCGAAGCAATCGGGGTGCCGCAGGCACAAGAGGCCGCAATTTCACCGTTGCCTATCTAGCGATACCGCTCGTGTGCCATGGTCTCACGCCGATAGGCGAGTGACCATGCCGCGTGCTACACCGCATTCTCATGCTCACTCGTCACTGCGTGCCGCGAGAGCATGGCACCCCGGCTTGCTATATATCCCCCCACGTAATCACGATACTGTGACCGGTGATTTCATGAAACAGAGCTGGAATATCCAGTTTCCAATTCGGTAAATCAAAAGGTGGCCAATTCCAAAAATGGAATGACATGTTGCCAAAACCGAGTGGCGGCTTTGATTGCCAGTCGGTAATTTGAGCCTTGTTGCCGCAGGACGGACAGGAGACTATTGCAGCGCCAGATTGATCATGCCATTGGCCGACTGCTTCAAAGACGGCATCACCAAAGGGTGAATCAAACTCTTCGTGTTTCTGATCGCAGTTTGGACACACTAAGTACTCGCAGGATGGCCCAAGCGCCCAATAATTGAATGACCGCTTAATCGATGGTTCAATACCGCTCGTGGCCAGGTCCCAAAATCGGCATTCGTTTGCCTGCAACGTGTAGATTGTCGGAATGGCCTGGCCAATCCGGAATCCGTTGCCACCAAGAACACAGTCCGGTGTCAGATCTCCCGTGATCAATTCACGGTCTCGAAGCGCGGTAATGACGTTGGCAGAAACGGCTGGAGCTTCGTCGAGTGTCACATCTTCGTCAACGAGCATTTGGAAATGGTCACTCATCGCATCTCGTTCAAATAGCGGGTTAGTGTGCGAACATATCGTTATCGTAACCGTTGCTTGCCCTGCATTCACGTATTTTAATTTAATGCACCGCCATCGACATACTCACTCAGCATTCGCGTGATCTCGGTGAATCGCTGATCTTCTGGGTATTGTGCGAGCCATTGCAGCAGGGTCTTGCCGTCGTCGGTGAATTTGGCTTCGACATCGACATGATTTTTTAACAACATCTGAACGGTCTTACGATGTCCGTGCCCGCCGGCGCAATATAGCACTGTGTGGCCTCGCTTATTGGCAGCGTTGACGTCTGCGCCGTTGTCGATCAGTAAACGAACAATTTCGGTCTCGCCGTTCCGTGCGGCGTGGTGGATGGGGTAGTCGCCGCGACCGTCGATGTGCGTGGCCAGTTGCGGATGACGCGCGAGCAAAGCACGCATGCGCGATTCATCACCCAGGAAAATTTCAGCCAGGAATTGTCGGGAAAGATCATCAGTCGGGCGTACATGTGCGTCGAGCGCGCCGTAGGTGATGAGCAAGCCGACAATCTCTTTGTTCCCCGACACTTCAGCCGCATAATGCAGGGCATCACCCTCATGAGCCGACAAATCGGCGCCGGATGCGATGAGAAAACGTACGACTTCCGTATGACGACACAGAGCAGCATGGAAAATGGGCCGCCAAAGATGTTCGTCATCAGCATCCACCAACGACGGATCAACCGCCAGCAATTTCCGGACGGTGTCTATATCACCGCTGCGGCAAGCGTCGTGAATTGTTGTTGCCATGAGGATCTCCGGGAGGAGTTAGGTCTTCCATCAAATGGTGAGAGAATGCGAGGACCCGATTAGCTGTTGATACTTATCTGCTCATCCACAAGCATATATCGTCTTGTCAGGATACTCTCCCGCTTCCCAATGCCGCCTAATTTTCCTGGCGGCTCTCTGAAAACGAATGTTACCGGTATCCTCCGGCATTGCCTTGAAAAGAGTCACTTCACCGGTTGCCTTAGCAATACTCAATATGCCTCGATTCTGCCCGACAACGATTGACCCAGTTCGATTTCTCGGGTTTGGCTCTGATACGTTGGAGATGAATGCATAATGCGCATCGGTATCGCACTCGTCAATTTTCTCAATGATGATACACATCCAGTCAACTGAGCGCTTTCGTTCCATGCGTTTGAAGTCCGTTTATGTGGTTATGGGAAGTCACCGATGTGCGGAGTATGCCGCGTGCTATTCCGCATTCGCATTCTCACTCGTTACTGCGTACCGCGAGAGCATGGCACACTGACGTTTATTTGAAGCAGTTGAGAAGAAACCCCCAAAGTTTTTCGATTTCAGAAATCACCGGTTTCCATTCCGGGGGCGTATGATTTGACCATTCGTACTTGATACCGGCAGGTGGTTGGTTTTGCGAGAAGTACTCGCAGCCAATCGAGCCTACGTCAGTTGTCAGCGAACGTTCGCCTAGTGCTTGGAGAGAGATCGCCGGCACTTTGTATGCGGCGATCGCCTGTAGATGTTGATTCAACTGGTCAAAAGGGACATCGGCATCAGTGAAGGTGATGTTGGGCTCGTAGAACTGAACTTGCCCGCCGTTGTCAAAGAACTCAATGAATTGTTTTTGGGAATCACCAGGATGCCTGCAATGCCAGATCGCGTGTCGACAACAAGTAGGTTCGTCGAGTCCTTGGAAGACTGTCAGAGTGGAAGGGTTGTTGTCGGTCCAGCCACCCGCATCGTCCCACAACCGAAGCCGCGGGTTGTGAGGAATGTAATCGCGTGGAACTTCTGGCGAGAGCTGCCAACTGTGGTTGAGCAGATGCCATGCGTAGGATGAACTGATTGCAGATGAAGCCTGCCATGCCTTCATCAGAGCAGGTGAGGCGATCAGCTTATCCGTCAGTTCATCGAGACGATCATACTCGTCAGGCATGAGAAGTGTCTTTGTGCTATGACTCGATTTGAGAGGATTCTACTAAATGACTTTAGACGACAGAGTTGCGGCCTTTACTGTAGATGAGAACTGCCTGTTACAAATTGTAACCGTTGCTTGCTCGACATTCACACTTTTTTCTTTGCTCAGCCATTTCTGCCAAATGTTTTGGGTTGGGTCGCCAATGTCCACACGGCGATTTCAACGTTAAATAGATTTGCGGTCGCGTTAGATTGGGAATGGTGAAATTGCAGCCTCGTGTGCCTGCGGCACCCCGATTGCT
>JAJFLM010000048.1 GCA_021772655.1 Deltaproteobacteria bacterium | reverse complement strand
GACTAAGACGCTCGTTGTGATAGCCGAGAGAGATACAGCCCAGACCGGAAAAGCCGTCGATCAAGGTGCGCCCATCGTCGGTCGTGAAGGTGACGCCGTGGCCTTTCGTCACCATGACGGTCGGGCCCTTTTCGCTTTGGTGGCGCAGGTTCGTTTGACCATGCACATGGTGGTCTCTGTCGTAGACGTGTAAAGCGTTCCGGGCAGACATGACGGTCTCCTGTGCTGGACAGTCTGATCGAGGCTCTTGAATCTTCCCGACGAATAGATGAATATCAATAGCGTAATTCTCAGAGTTTCTTGAATTTCATTCAGGCATTAGTGAATGAAACCGCCGCTTCTCGACCTTCGCCATCTGCAGATGATCGCCATGCTGGCCGATACACCGCGGGTGACCGATGCGGCGGAACGCCTCGGCATCACGCCCTCCGCCCTTTCTCATCGGATCAGGGAAGCCGAACGTAGATTGAACGTTCCATTATTTACCCGCATAAACAAGCGCTTGAGGATGACTCCCGCGGCCGAACACCTGGCACAGGTGGCCGAGCAGCTGCTGGCGGATCTGGCCCGAGGGGAAGACGACGTTCGGCGCATGAATAGGGGCGTCAGACACGTCGTGCGCCTCGCCGTAGAGGCTTACAGCTCCTATCACTGGCTGCCCGCCTTCCTCCAATTCTTGCATGGGCGGGAAGACGGCATCGGCGTGCGGGTCGTGGCGGCGGCGGCCCGCAACCCCGTGGAAAGCCTGGCGGACAGGACCGTCGATATCGCCATCGTCTCGGGCGGGAATACCCGCCCCGGCGTTGCACTGGCTCATCTTTTCGACGACGAGCTGCGCTTCATCATGGCGCCGGATCACCGCCTGGCGGGCAAGGCCCACATCACCGGTCAAGATATCGTCGGAGAGGATTTCATCACCTACACCCGTGTTCCAGAGCCGGACCGAGAATATGCGAAGCTTTTCCGGCCCAACGAGACCTTTCCCAACTGGACCGAGACGGTGGAGCTACCTGAGGCGATCGTGGAAATGGTTGCCGCCGGACTTGGCACTTCGGTGCTGGCCGGGTGGGCGTTGGAAAGTTCAATCCGCAGCAAGCGCATCGTCGATGCGCGGGTCGGGGCGGAGGGAATCTCTGTTCCCTGGTACGCCGCAACCCGCCCCGGCGAAACCGGGGGAAATCGGCACAATCTGCGCGTCGCGGAATATCTCGCAGAGTGGTCGCGCGCAAATGGTGGATTTTCAGCATCGAAGGAGTCGAAGTGATGCGCGTCTGTCTGATCGGTTTGGGGACCATGGGTTTGCCCATGGCGCTCAGGCTCGAAGAGCAAGGTTTCGACGTTGTCGGCTGGGACCTGATGCCCGAAGCCAGGGCAAGGCTGGCGCGCCGCGCCCCGAGCCTGGAAGACGCCGCGGCCGACGCCGAGGCAGTGATCACTATGCTTCCGGAAGGCGCGCAAGTCTCGGAGGTCTTGGAGACGCTACTGGCCTCGGGCCTTACGGGCGGACGCCTCGTTCTGGAGTGCTCGACTATCGATGTGGCGCGCACGCGCCAGTTGGCCTCGGCGGTCGAAACCGCGGGCCATGGTTTTGTCGATGCTCCGGTTTCCGGCGGCTCGGAGGGCGCGCGCGCCGGCAGCCTCAGTTTCATGGTGGGTGGCCGCCGAGAGAGTGTCGAAAGGGCGATGCCGCTATTGAACGCCATGGGCAGCAAGATCACCGAGTTCGGCTCCGCCGGCGCCGGGCAGGCGGCCAAGGCCTGCCACAACATGATCTGTGGGATCACCGCGCTCGGAGTGTGCGAGGCCTTTGCCTTGGCCGAAGCCGTGGGGTTGGCGCCGGAGAAGTTCTTCCAACTCTGCCAGGGCGCGGCGGCGCAGAGCTGGATTCTGGAGAACCGCTGCCCGGTCCCCGGACCGGCGCCGGCCGCGCCCGCCTCGAACGGCTACGCCCCCGGCTTCGCTGCCCGCCTCATGGCCAAGGACCTACGCCTGGCGCAAGAGGCGGCTCAGTCCTCGGGCCAGGAAACGCCCTTCGGTGCGGAGGCGGCGCGACGTTTCACGGAATTTGCCGAAAGCGGCGGGGGGCAACTGGATTTCTCGGCGATCTATCGCACGATCCGCAAAGGTTAGCCGCGCAAGCGCGCGTTCTCGGGATCGTAGAAGGGCGTGGGCGTCAGGATCGCCCGGCGCCTTTGGCCCAGGATTTCTATCTCGAACGTTCTTCCCAGTTCCGCGAGGCCGCGCTTCAGGTAGCCGAGCGCCAGACGTTTCCCGAGTCGAAACCCCGTGCCACCCGAGGTGACGTAACCCACAAACTTACCATCTTGAAAGATAGGGTCGCTGGCCAAGGGGTCGGCATCCTCCCCCTCGACCACGAAACCGGCAAAATACCACGCCGTTTCCCCTTCGCGCTGGCGCAACACGGCATCGCGTCCGACGAAGTCGGGCTTGTTGAAGGCGACGAACTTTTCCAGCCCGGCGTCGAAGACCGTATATTCCGTTCCGAAATCCGCACCCCAGGCGTGGTAGCCCTTTTCCAACCGCATGGCGTTGAGAGCATAGGAGCCGAAATCGACCAGACCCAATCCCGCGCCCGCCTCGCAAATGGCGCCATAAACCGCCTTGAGGTCGTGTGACTCCAGGTGCAGTTCCCAGCCCAACTCGCCGACATAGGACACCCGTAAAGCGGTCACCGGCCGGCCGGCGATTTCCATCTGCGCGGCGGACATCCAGGGCGCGGCCTCCTTGGAAAGATCCGCCTCGGTCAGCGTCGATAAGAGCGTGCGCGAATTCGGTCCCATGATCATGAGGGCTGCGTCCTGCGCGCTGCCCATCTCGAGGGTGACGGAGGCGTCGCTGGGCAAATGGCGGCTCAACCAATCGAAGTCTCGGCGCTCCGCCAGCGTCGGGCCGCAGAGAAGGTAGCGGTTCTCGCCCAGGCGCGCGATGGTGGCTTCGCTCCAGATCATGCCCTTAGGTGTCAGCATGTAAGACAGCTTGACCCGCCCGGTCTTGGGCAGGCTGCCGCAGAATACACGCTCCAGAAAGGCTCCAGCACCCGGTCCTTCGACTTCGTACTTGGTGAAGCCGCCGTGATCCATGATCCCGACGCCGTCGCGCGCGGCCTCACACTCCTGTCGCACGGCGTCCCGCCAAGGCTCGCAGTCGCGAAAGCTGAGATGGGTTTCGTCCGGTCGGCGATCCGCGTTGAACCAGAAGGCGCGCTCCCAACCGCCGATCTGCCCGAATACGGCACCTTTGGCCTTCAGGTTCTCATAGAGCGGCGTTTGCTTAACCGGTCTGGCGGAAGTGAGGAGTCGATGTGGATAGGAAACCGCATATTGCAGGTCGTAAAGCTCCGTCGTGCGCGCCACGGCGTAGTCTTGGGTCGCCCAATCGCCGAAACGGCGCGGATCCCAGGCCGCAAGATCCCATTCTGTCTCGCCTTCGACGATCCATTCCGCGATCGACTTGCCGACCGCCGCCGATTGGGTGATGCCAATCTGAATACCGCAGGCATGGTAGTAATTGGGCAAGCCGAAGGCGGGTCCGCAAAGCGGCAAGGCATCGGGCGAATACGCGATGGGGCCGTTTACGAAGCGCCGCACCCCGGCCTCGGCCAAGAGGGGGATGTGGGCGATGGCCTCATCCAAGATCTCGGCGATATCGTCCACGGAATCGGGGAAGAGCTGATGGGCGAAGTCGTCGGGTAGGCCATCGGCAAAGGCCGGGCGCCCCGGGTGACCGTAGGAGCCGAACAGGAAACTCGCTCGTTCGCGCCGCAAATAGAAGCGGATATCCGGATCGCGCACTAACGGGAATAACTTGGGGTCGTCCTCCAGCGCCGGGATGGCCTCGGTGACGAGATACTGGTGTTCGAGGATCGCGACGGGAAGGCTTTGACCGGCGAGGTCCGCTACCTGGGCGCCATAGAAACCGGCCGCGTTGACCACGGTCTCGCAAATCACCTCGCCCTTTTCGGTGCGAACCCGCCATTCGCCGGCAGGTGTCCGCTCGATCGCCGTGACGCGGGTAAAGCGGGCCACCTCCGCGCCGCCCATGCGCGCGCCCTTGGCCAAAGCCTGGGTCAGTTGGCTCGGGTCGATATCGCCTTCATAGGGATCGTGTATCCCGCCGATGACGGTGTCGCCCACCGTGTAGAAGGGGTGCATGGAGTCCATCTCGCCGGGCGTCAGCATGGCCAGATCGAAGCCGGCCGATTTGGATAGGCCCATCAGATGGTGGAACAGGTCCATGCG
>JAJFLM010000470.1 GCA_021772655.1 Deltaproteobacteria bacterium | reverse complement strand
GGCGTCCGAGCTCCCGTACTAAATACATCGTAGTCTGCCTTGGTGGCCATAAAACGAATCGGCATATTTTTTTTCAACACGCCATCAAGCACCCGCACCAGCGCTACCGCACCCAAATAATTATCAAACCAACTGTCAAAGATAAGGGCTCTTAACGGCGCCTGTTCATCACCCTCTGGTGGGGGTAAGTGTGTGACAATTTTTTCGATCAGCTCAGGGATCCCCTCACCGGTTTTTGCACTTGTCATAACAGCTTCATCAGCAGGAATCCCTAAAACCTCTTCAATTTCTTTTCGGATTTCCTCCGGACGCGCTGAGGGTAAATCAATTTTATTAATCACCGGAATGATTTCTAAATTGTTATCGATGGCTAAATAAGCATTCGCCACTGTTTGAGCTTGAACCCCTTGTGCCGCATCCACAACCAGCAAAGCCCCTTCACAAGCTGATAAGCTACGTGACACTTCATAACTAAAATCAACGTGACCCGGCGTATCAATGAGATTGAGAATATACTCTTCGCCATCTTTGGCTTGATAGTTCATCCGTACCGTCTGTGACTTAATGGTGATGCCACGTTCGCGTTCAAGATCCATGGAATCTAACAAACGATCTTTCATTTCTCGAAGCGTGATCGTCCCCGTTGATTCAAGAATACGATCGGCTAAAGTCGACTTCCCGTGGTCAATATGCGCGATAATACAGAAATTTCGGATGCGTTTGTTCATGAAGGTGGGTAGCTCTAACGAAAAGCCCTAATAACGGCGTTTCTCGTCAGCAGCACGCAAGAGTGGCTCTTCAGCCACCGCTAAGTGATCGCGATAAAGATCTAACTGACCAGGTAAACGCGCACGATTTTTCTCCAACACCATATCAATGCCTTGGCGAATATACTCAGCCACCGGTACTTTAGTACGGTTATGTAAGGCCTTCAATTCACGTTCTTGCTCTGGGGTAATATAAACCGTTGTAGGAATTTTTCTGCGCGCCATAATTCTTAACCTGTTAGCTACTGGACCTAACAATGATCCCTTTGACGTTTTCACGTTTAGTTAATTGATTTAAAAAACTTCTCGCGGTGTCGCGACTCTTAAAACTACCAATCCTTACCCGATACCAAGTTCCACTATTAGGGACTTCACCAATGGATAAGAAAGCATCATAGCCCCGGGCCTGCCATAAATTAACTTTTTCAGCAGCGCCCCCTGCTTGGCGGTAAGAACCGACTTGGATCGAATAGCCCTTACGCTTTTCAGCAGAAACCGAAACTGTTGGTTTAGGTGTGACTGGTTTTTCAGCGGGCTTGGTGACTTCAGAAGGAGGAACGCTGCCTTCACTCGGGACTTTTTTTTTCGTTAACTCGTCTGGAAAGGTATAATTAACCGCACCTGGCAAGGTATTTTTAGGCTCAACAGTTTTAACGGTTTCAACGGCACTCAAATGATCAATAGCGGGAGCTTGCTCGCGGCCCAATAAAGCGGGTCCATAACGAGATCCTAAATAGAATGCGAAAAATAAAGCGACGATTTCCAATAAGGCAAGACTGACAAACTGCCCAAAGGTAAAGCGACAAAAAAACTCTTCGTCTTCTTCATGAAACTCGTTCATTAATCCCTAACTCCTTAAAAACCAAAGTACTTATTCGCCAGATTTCATCTCAACCGGTGCGCTGAGCCCCAGCAATCTCAGACCATCTGCCAAAATGGCCTGAACGAGGCCGAGAAGGTACAGTTTTGCCTGAGACCTGTCAATATCATCGGAAATCACCCGATAACAGGGGTCTGCATTGCCTTGAGCGTAATAAGCATGGAAGCGTCTGGCTAAATCTAACAGATAATACGCAATATGATGGGGCTCTCGGCCCAAAGCCGCTTTTTCAATGATTTCAGGATATTCAAAAAGAAACTGCACCAACGCCAACTCTTCTGGCAAATCCAACAGCCCTGTTTTGATCTCAGCAAAATCAAGTTGCTGCAAACCATGAGACTCGGCCTTACGTTGCACACTACAAATACGCGCATGAGAATACTGAATATAATAAATAGGATTCTCAGAAGTAGTTTTCTTCGCCAACTCTAAGTCAAAATCCAAATGAGCTGAGGGCGCGCGCTGCAATAAAAAGAACCGCATCGCATCAGCACCCACTTCTTCTAAAACTTCACGGGCCGTTACGTAGTTGCCGGCGCGCTTACTCATTTTAATGGCCTCATCACCGCGACACACACGAACATATTGATACAAAACAACTTCTAAAGCCTTCGGATCATAACCCAGTGCTGCTAACGCCGCTTGTACGCGTGGAACATGTCCATGATGATTAGCACCCCACACATCAATGATATGTTCAAAGCCCGCTTCAAAACGTTTGACATGACAAATAATATCGTCTGCAAAATAAGTGGGCTCTCCGTCGGATTTTTTAAGCACGGATTCGCGGTCTTCAATATTACGACCCGACTCTTTTTCGGTACCCGCATTGGGGACAAACCACAGGGCCCCTTCATGCTCTTGGGTCTTACCACTAGCAACTAAACGTTCTAAAGTAGCGTCCACTTCAGAACGCAAATCTTTTTCATGAATCCAACGGTCAAAGGTTGAGCCTATGGCCTGACAATCTTGACTAATTTCGTCTAATAAGCGTTTGACACCCCACTCCGCCAATTGAGCCACCGCTTGATCGGTGGGTTCCCCCAAATAATTATAATCGGGATGTGCCGCCGCTTCTTGGGCCAACTCTTTGACATAAGGTCCAAAATAGCCGCCCTCAGGCAATTCACTCTCTTGGCCGGCATCAACTTTCATCCAATGAAGAATCGACGCGCCTAAGCGATCTACCTGCCCTCCGATATCATTCACATAATATTCTGTCGTCACATCATAACCACATTGTGACATGATACGCGCTAAACAATCACCTAAGGGGCCACCACGCGCATTACCCACATGTAACGGGCCGGTAGGATTAGCACTGACATACTCTATCAGTACTTTTTTACCTTGCCCCAGATTAGGACGTAAAAAATTTAAGTCGCTTATATCGCTTAAAGCCTGTTGCCATGAAGCGGTGGTTAAGCGTAAATTGATAAACCCAGGCCCTGCAATACTCACATCCTCGAAAAGCTCATGATCTTTTAAGACATCGACCACCAGCTCCGCTAAATCGCGTGGCTTTTGCTTGAGTTGCCCTGCCAATACCATCGCAACGTTTGTCGAAAAATCACCATGATCTGTTTTTTTAGGCCGTTCAATCCCTGGAGAAAAGTCATCAAGCCCTTCCCACTGATGCAAACGAGCGAGTTCTTGAATGACCTGACGAACTATCGGTTCAACCTTATGCTTCACGGTATCAACTTTCTTTTCGCTTCGGGCCACTTCGATTGAATCTGTGGCCAGAGTGATTCAGAGCCGACTATCATAATGGAAAGTTGCTCTGGCTTAAAATGTTTTTTTAAGACCCGATTCACATCTTGCATACTTACTTTTTCTATCTGCGCGGCAAAATGTGTCAGATAGTCATCGGGATACCCTCTAAAAGCAAAGCGCGCCCAATCTTTAGCAATGGCGTAGCGCGATTCATATTCAAACAATAAAGAGCGCAAAATAGCCGCCTTAGCATCTGCTAATTCTGCTTCAGTAACCCCCTGAGCTTGCAAGTGCTTAAGAATCTTTTTCATCTCACTAATGACATCCTGAAACTGTGAGGCCTCAGTTTGCGCAATCATTTCAAAAATACCAGGGGCTCGGCCAAAACCAAAACGGCTCCATACACTATACGCTTTTCCTTGATTCGAGCGGATCTCCTCACCCAAACGACTGGTCATCGCCCCACTCCCACCGAGAATAAAGTTAGCTAATAAGATAGCGTACTTATCCGGGTGATCACGCTTTAAGGAAACATGCCCTAAACGCAAGGCCACCTGTTCGGCTTGAAGTGGCATAAAAACAATTTTCTGTGGCTGCGGGGTAATCTCAGGCCATGTAATTTTACCCACTGCAGGCAACTTCCATTGACCGAGCGTCGCCTCTAATTCTTTGATGAGTTCCGTAGTCTTGAAATCCCCGGCTACCGCCAACCACATCCATTCAGGTCGATAGTGCCGTTGATAAAAGGTCTTTGCCTGCTCCACTGTCAAGGCTTGTAAATGGCTCTGTGTGGGAACGGCCGCCCATGGAGATTTCGTTCCGTAAAGCTCTCCACTAAAATAAAGCGAGCTCAGACCCTCAGGCTTTTCATGAGAGCGACGTAAAGCCACTTGTGATTGGCGCCGGGCTAATTCAAAAGCACGTGTATCAAAACCAGGGGTCTGCAGCAGTTCTTGTAAAAGCTGCAGCATACTTTGCCGGTCTTCCTTCAATACATTCAAACTCACCCAGGCAGACTCACGAGCCGCGCCCATTTCAATCCTGCCGCTGGCTTCATGAATCAACTGGTCGACTTGCAATGGTGTTTTTTGTTTCGTACCGCCTGTGCGGACTGTTTCGGCGGTGATCTCAGCTAAGCCCTGTTGCCCAGTCGCTTCTCTAATCGCGCCCGCAGGGTGCAACAATGATAAGCGAAACGTTGGCAAGCTAGGATCTTCAAGAGCAAAAACTCTCATCCCATTAGATAAGCGGTGCTGACTTGGCTTGACTATTTTAAAAGTACTTTGAGAGCTAGACTGACAAGACAAGACTAATAGCAGTAAACCCAGCCCCCACCACTTAACCCGCATCATAATCCACCTTCACTTTTCCCATGATGCAAAAAACCTAGGCACATGTTTCCTGGTACTAAATAATTTTTGGCAAGCTCTTGTAATTGCTGGACACTCACCTGCTCAATATTATCACTATAGTTAACGAGGTATTTCCAATCTCCGATCAAGGCCTGAAAATAAGACAGTTCAGAAGCCAAAGAATCATTCTTTTCTAAACGCCAGACTTGACTCGATTGAAGTTGCTTCTTGGCCAAGCGCACCGATTTTTCATCTAAAGGCACCTGATGCAATTTTTTTAACTCTGTCATAGTCTCTTCACGCAAACGATCTAACGGAATCCCAGGACGCGGCACGGCAAAGATCATAAATAAATTAGGCAAACGTGACCCCGGCACACTGGCATAGGCATTTACAGAAACAGCTAGGCCCTTTTCAATGACTAAAGAACGGTACAAACGTGAGGTTCTGCCATCCGCTAAAACTGTCGCTAAGATATCAAAGGCATAATCCTCAGGAGAGGGCATCGTCGGCTTATAAAAACTAACCGCAAGCCGAGGTTGTGCTGGCCGCTGTAAATCAACCCGGCATTCGGACTGCTGGCGGGGTAATTTAGGTAATGCTACCTTCAGCTCAGGCTTAGGTGTCGTGGCTGCTGGAATCTTCCCAAAGGTGGCTTGTAATAATTTCTTAACCTCGTCCACATTAAACTGACCGACAATGGCTCCCGTCGTTTGATCAGGTCGGTAGTATTTTTTAAAAAACTCTTCCGCCTGCGTACGGGTCAATTCTAATAAATCTTGTTCATATCCAATAGTTGGCCGACGATAAGGACTGACTTGAAAGGCTTTATCTAATATCGCTGTAAAAAAAGCTCCGGAAGGATCATCCACCACACGCATCCGGCGTTCTTCTAAGACAACATCGCGTTCGCGATAAAATTCTCTGAAGATGGGTTTAAATAAGCGCTCTGACTCTAACTCCGCCCAAAATTTTATTTCTGAACTAGGCAAACTCACAAAATACGACGTGAGATCTTGGCTCGTAGTAGCGTTCAGGTGTAAACCACCGCGACGTTGATACTCGCGCGCGAGGGCCTCAGGCACCACATATTGCTGATGCTTCTTATAAAGAGTCGCCAGTTGTTCTCTTAAGGCCTCTACTTGACGGCTTTGCTTGCCATGCTGACGATAAGCTTGTGCCAGTTTCTGTCCGACGACTTCTATCTCAGCCAATACCTTTTGTTCGGCCGGCCAATCTTTGGAGCCCCAAGTCTCGGTTCCTTTAAAGGCCATATGCTCAATCACATGGGCTATACCGGTTTCGCCTTTGATTTCATCAATCCCACCAACACGTACCCGGATATACGCCGTAAAGACCGGTGTTTCACCATGAGGCATCAACAAAAACGTCATGCCATTACTCAGCTTAAACTCTTCCACAGCATCCGCTGGAAAAAAGCTGTTAGCATGTGCCGGACTTACCAGAGCTAATAGCGTGAATACATATAAGATAAAACGGATCATAAAGTGCTGACTCCTAACGACAACTGAGCGATGAGTTCCTACCAAATCGAGCGATGCAGGTCACACTTTTTCCACCCTGAATGTCAACGACTCTTTGCAAGCGTTTGCCAGTGGGTGGGTATACGACTTGAATCGATTGCTGCCCAGCAGGTAATTTTAAGGCACGCAAGGGGGTTTCATAGCGCCGTCCGTTTTCGCCTGCATAAACATAAGCCCAAGGAGTGGCTTGAACATTGACTGAGCCCATCACAGGAACTGCCGGCTGAATCGGCTGGGCCCGTTCAGTTTTTTTAGGCTGTACTTGATTCAAATACATCGGCACAGCCTGATGTTCACTTATAGCAGGTTCCTGCGATAAAATTTCTCCTGCAAGTGGTGGCTCTGTTATCTTCTCTACAAGCTGAGGGACTTGCTGGCGTGTCCACCAAATACTTCCTACCAACACGGTCAATAACAACATCAAAACGTAAGGCAGCCAAGTGATATACCCTGATCGCGGTTTTGTTAGAGCCACCTTCCACCCTTCCACTAAAACAATGGTTCCATCAGGCTCTGATGCGGGTGGGCTTGCCACGCTTTTTGTCTGTGCAAGAGGGATTTCTTTCGTGGCCTCTTCAGAAAAAGCCACTACCTGCTGATG
>JAJFLM010000469.1 GCA_021772655.1 Deltaproteobacteria bacterium | reverse complement strand
TGCTCGTCGCCTCCGCCGCGCTGATACGCCTTGCGATACTCCGGGCGGGCTGGATTCGGCATCCACATGCCGAGCCTTACGTTGAAGCAAGTCAGGAAGAATGCCAGCAGCGAGCTGGAGTGGTAGCCCATGTTCGGGCTGGCGGCGGCGCCGGAGATTGCCATCGCGGTGCCCAGCGAGATGCCCCTGCTCCCGCCGTACATGTCTGTCGGGAGGAACCCACCGCGCGGGAGTTCCTTGTCCTCCTTGCGGTGCGGCACCGTGGGCGTCCAGTACCCGACGTGCTGCGGGGTCATGAAGAACGAGGCGGCCTTTCGGTCTTGCCAGGCGAGGTTGTCGTCCTTCGTGAGGTTGAGCGCCGCGTTGATGATGGGGAAGCTCGTGTACTCCGTTTGCAGCGAGGCCAGCGGGATGTCGTCCGTCCCATCGAGGTCGGTGTACGCGTCGGCATGCTCACGCACGCGCGATGCGCCCAGGTAACACCGCACGAGGCGGTCACGATAGAAGCTGTGCATCGAGTATCGGTTTGCGTCGAAGCACCGGTACAGCCACAGGAGGGCAAATCCGCCTGCCAGGACGGCGATGCGCGCCGAGTCGTCGCGCTGGACGGCCTCGATGAGCGCGTCGGTGCCCGCCGCCACGAGCATGAACGCGCCCACGATGAAGATGTAGGGCGCGAGGATCAAGAGACCGCGGAACCGGTCCGGTGATTGTGCGCGGCCCGACTTCCCGCCGCGTGCGGCGACGACCGCAGAGATCGACGGCACCAGCCACGCGCCGAGCCCGGCAGCGCCGGCCTGCCAATGTTCTGGGTTCACGGCATAGCCCACCACCCTGGGCGCCGCAACGACAATGCCGAACACCAGGAGCCACGCCAGACTCCCGAGCAGGAAGTACGCGCCGACGCGCGCAAACCACTCCAGGTTCGTGTGGCGGAAGACCGGCCCCCCGAGTCCCGACTGCAGGACGAAGCCGATCCACACCACGATCACCGCCGCGGGCGGCACGAAGATCAACGCGATGTATGGATCGAAGGTCGCCCGGCCGGCGAAGCTCGCCAGGCCCCAGTAGCCAAGACCGACAAGCAGGCCCGCCGCTGCCGCGGCGCCCAGGTACTGGCGGCGCTCGGCGGCGCCCTTGAGCACCACGCCGACGCTCGTGCGAGGACGCCCTTCCGAGCGGAGCAACGTGTTCCAGAACAGCACGTTGCAGAACGCGAAGAAGCCTGCCCAGCCGAGCAGTGTGATCCACGTCGGGACGCCAGCGGTCACGTATCCGATGTGCGGAATCGCCGCACCGATGCAGAGGCAGCCCAACATCAGTGGCACGACGAAAGACCGCACGACGTCGTCCCCCGAGGGCTCGTCATCGCCATCATCGATCCACTTGCTGGCGTGGCGACCCGCGATCAGGAATCCCGCCAGCCCCAGGGTGAAGTACGCCCCCGTCACGAGGTGCGCTCGCAGGACGGCGTTCGTGTGCACGTTTTCCAGGACCACCACGGCCGTGACACTGGCCACGATGGCTGGTGGTCCCCAGCCCGAGGCCTTGCCGCCGAAGCTACCCAGGAAGCCCGCGAACACGGGTGGCAGCAGCACGATCCACGCCGCCGGCCACGCCCCGTGGTGCTCTTCGAGCATGTGCACGGCAAGGACGGGTGTGAGCAGGGCGAAGGTGAGCAAGCCCAGGAGGGAGAGCTGCGTGAGCAGCAGCTTGCCGAGATAGTGCGACACCATCATCCAGGCATCGGGCGCCAGCTTCCCTTTGCGCGGCGTGAGGTAGTTGCTGTACTGGCGCAGGTGACGGACCGCGCGGCGCTCTCGGTTGTGCGAGAGCGCTTGCTTGAGCCGCTTCTCGACGATCACCAGGCCGTCGCCAGGACGCTCCTTGCCGATCATGGCGCAGACGTCGGAAGACTCCTGGTCGTAGGCTTGCGTCACGGCCTTGCGCATGACGCTGTGTTCCGGTTCGGTGCGTCCCTCGTCGCGTCCGGCAAAGGCCTGCAGCCAACTCCCGATGTACCCGCCGCCGCTCACTGTCGAGTGGTAGTCCACCCAGCGCAACAGCTCCAACTCGGAGAGCGCCTGCAGCACGCCCAGGTTGAACGTCGCACTGCGGATCCCTCCGCCGGAGAACGCCAGGCCGACGAGGTTTTCGTCGAGCGCGCGCGGAAACAGCCCGCCCCGTGTCGGAAGCGGCCCGCGGTCGCGGCGCGAGCCGGGCTTCAGGCGGTTCCTACGTGATGCCAGAACGACTTGCAGTTCCTGTTGGAACACCAGGTCGAACGGATCTTTCGGCTGGATCCTCGGCACCGCCATCCCCTTGCTTGCAGGCAAGAGTCTATCAAGCGAGGCCTGGGAGGTCCGCCAGCATCGGCATCAGCCAGCAACGACACCACCCGAGCGCAAAGCGAAACGACGGCGTGACGCCTGTGCGTCCCGCCGTCGGGCAGTCAAATCTTCTCCGTCGATCGTGGTCAGCGGCCGCAGGGGTCGCAGCCGCACGGATCGCACTTCGGCGCATCGCAGGGATCGCAACAAAGAGATGCGCATCCGGCGAAGGCAAACGTCGCTGCGACGAGACCGATGAGAAGCAAAGCGCGAAGCTTGGACATGTGGTTCCTCCACCCCGACCCACTCGCCGGAGTGTCGTTAGCCTGCCACGATCTCGGGTTCGTGCCCAGGCATCGCCTCGGCAGATGCGGCAGCCCGCTTCATGTGGTTTTTGCGAAGCGCGTGCGCTTGGGGAAGCGCTCAGTCCTTGAGGACGAACGTGATCTTGAGGTTGACTCGATACGACGTGACCTTGCCGTTCTCGACGCCGACCTTCATCTCGTTGACCCAGGCGCCCTGAATCTCGTTGATCGTGTCGTTGGCCTTCTCGATGCCGTTCTGGATGGCGTCTTCGAAGCTCTTCTTGCTGCTGGATGAAATCTCGATGACTTTCGCGACGGACATGGTGACTCTCCTCGTCAGCCCGCCGGATTGCGGGGGCGGCATCATAGAGACCGCCGTGCGTGGGTCCGGCGAAAGGGGAGGACGATTGAGGCGGATGCGTCAGCCCGCAGCACGCCTGCGGCTCAGGCCGAGGCCTCGTAGAGCCGGTACGTCGTCTCGTCCATGCCCAGTGCCGCGTACGTCGCTCGGGCGTCGCGGTTCTCTCGCTCGACGTACAGGCGGAAGCCGCACAGGTCGTCCTGGGTCGCGGCCAGCGTCTTGACCTGCTCGTACATCGCGCGATAGACGCCGCGCCGGCGCGCGTCCGGCTGCACGTACACACTCTGGATCCACCAGAACGTGCCGTTGCGCCAATCGCTCCACTCGGTCGTGATCATCAACGAGCCGACCGCGCCCGCTTCGGACATCGCGACGAGGTAGAATCCCGCATCCGGCGTAGCGAGGAGATGCCGCACGCCCGCCGACACCGTGTCTTGATCGAGGCGCTTCTGTTCGGTCTCCCATGCCATCGCACAGTTGAACGCGATGAGCGTGTCGGCATCGGCGGCCGTGCCGGGGCGGACCGTCCAGGGGGCGTGCTCACGCATCGATGTCACCTCGCGAGGACGAAGGCCACGATGGCCGCCGCGAAACAGTACGGTGCAAACCAATGGAGGCGTTTGGCGAGCACAACCCGCTGCAATACCGCCAACGCGCCCAGGCTCACGGCGAGGCACACGACGAACGCGCCTGCGAGCGGCAGCGGTCCCGCGACGTCGGCCACGTGGGCCATCGCGCCCACGTCCAACAGCGTGGCGCCGAGGATCACCGGCAACGAGATCAGGAAGCTGAAGCGAAACGCTTCGACGCGCGTCATGCCGCACAGCAGCGCGACGGCGATCGTTGCGCCGGAGCGCGTGACGCCGGGCACGATGGCAAGCGCCTGCGCCGAGCCGATGGCCAGCAAGGCCGCGATCGGCAGGCGTCCGCGCAAGGTCCAGGTTTCGCGCACCCGCCACCGTGTGGCGAGCAGCACGCCTGCCGAGAGCAACCATCCGATCCCTACGAGCCAGAGCGAGCCGAACAGGTCGCCCGTGCCGAAGAACTTCCAGGTGAGCCCGGCCACGGCCGCAGGCAGTGCGCCGAGGAAGATCGCGAGCACCTCGCCGCGCCGTGTGCGATCGGTGCACAACGCGCGGAGGTCCGCCCGCAGCCACCAGCACGTGGCCAGCAACGAGGCGAAGTGCAGCAACACGAACAGGGCCTCGCGCGTGGGGCCATGCACTCGCAAGTCGAAGACTTCTGCCGCGAACGTGAGATGGCCGGAGGAGCTGACCGGCAGGAACTCCGTGACGCCCTGGAGGACTGCGATCAGGAGCAGGAGGCCGAGGGCCACTTCAGTCGGACTCCGGCCAGTCGGAACCGTAGTCGTGGGTGATCTCTTCGTCTTTCGCGATGCGTCGCAGGGACCAGAGCTCGGTTTCGAAGAAT
>JAJFLM010000468.1 GCA_021772655.1 Deltaproteobacteria bacterium | reverse complement strand
GCGTTGTTGACCAGCGCGTCCAGTCGGCCGAACGCGCCGAGGGCTTCGTCGATGATCCGGGCGCAGTCCGTCGCGTCACCGATGTCGGCCGACACCGTGAGGGCGCGCGTGCCCGCCTGCTCGACCAGCTCCGCCGTCTCGGCCAGCTTGTCGACGCGACGGGCCGCCAGGACGACGTCCGCGCCGGCCTCGGCCAGACCGCGCGCCAGCGTCACGCCCAGACCCGAGGAGGCTCCGGTCACCACGGCGACCTTGCCCCGCAGGCCGAAACTCGGCAGCACCCCGGCGACGGGAGCGGTCTGGGTCACGAACGATCCTTTCCTCACGGATCGGCTGCGCATGATCCGGGTACAAATGTGAATACTCGTTGACTGATTGGAACCGTAGCGGGTCACCTTGGGTGTTGTAAAGACCACAATCAGCCGCACGAAACCGGCGATTCTGCCGGCGTTCGCGGCGAACCGGGCCCCCACGGGCCCTCGTCCGCCGGCTCGGCCGCGGCGAAGGCGCCCAAGAGGAGGATCGACCATTCACATTTGTCCGCTATGCTGCTGGCGGTGTCGGCCCTGTCGCCGCCCGGAACGGAGGACACGTGCCCAGGCCGAAGCGTCAGATCGATCCCGACCGCAAGGAGCGCCGCGAGCGCATCCTCGCGGAGGCGGCCACGCTCATCGCCAGGCACGGCTATCTCGGCGTGAACCTCAGCGACATCGGGGCCGCGGCCGGCATCGTCGGCTCCGGCATCTACCGCCACTTCGACAACAAGGTCGCGATCCTGGTCGAGCTCTTCGATCGCGTGGTCGACCGGCTGGTCGATGACGCCGAAGCGTGCCTGCGTGACACGGACCGGCCCGAGACCATTCTCGCGGTGCTCGTTCGCGGACAGGTCCGGTTCACCATGAGTGAGCGCGCGCTCTGTGAGGTCTACCTGCAGGAATCCCGCAACCTGCCCGCACAGGACAGTCGCCGGCTGCGCTGGAAGATGCGGCACTACGTCGACTTGTGGCAGGAGACGCTGGCCTCCGTCCGCGCCGACCTCCCGCCCGCGAAGATCCAGGTACTGGTGCACGCCGCGATCTCCACAATCCACTCTCCGCTGCGCTACCGCGGCCACCTCAGCGACGCCGAACTGGCGACCTTCCTGGAAGAGGTCGCCTGTTCGATGTTGGGTGTCGAGCCGCTGGCCCTGGCCGCCGACCCCGCGCTCGACCCCGCCCTCGACCGCACAGCCATGGCCGACCAAGACGTCGCCGTCTGACGATGTGACTCGCCGTTCACAACCTTAGACCGGTAGGGCGTGAACCGAAAGGAAGGCTGCTGTGACGATCTCCCTGGACGACCTGTTGGGCTCGGTCACCCGCAAGGCCCTCGAGTGTGAGCCGCTCACCCGCGAGGAGATGCTCGCGGTGCTGGGCACCGGCGACGACGTCCTCGACGTCGTCGCGGCGGCTTCCCGGGTTCGTCGCCGGTTCTTCGGGACGAGAGTGAAGCTGAACTACCTGGTCAACATGAAGTCCGGGATGTGCCCTGAGGACTGCTCCTACTGCTCGCAGCGCCTCGGGTCGAAGGCCGAGATCATGAAGTACTCCTGGATCAGCAGTGACGATGCCAGCAGCCAGGCCGAACGCGCCGTGGCGGCGGGCGCCAAGCGGATCTGCCTGGTCGCCAGTGGCCGGGGACCCGGCGACCGTGACATCGAGCGCCTCGCCGGCACCGTGACCAGCATCAAGAGCACCGCCCCGGACGTCGAGGTGTGCGTCTGCCTCGGGTTGCTCAAGGCCGGCCAGGCCGACCGGCTGCGCGACGCGGGAGCTGACGCGTACAACCACAACCTGAACACCAGTGCCGAGAACTACGCCGAGATCTGCTCGACCCACACCTTCGACGACCGGGTCGCCACCGTCTCCGACGCGAAGGCCGCCGGGCTGTCGCCGTGCTCGGGCGCGATCTTCGGGATGGGGGAGTCCGACGACGACGTCATCGAGGTCGCGCTGGCCTTGCGTGGGCAGGACCCGGACTCCGTACCGGTCAACTTCCTCATCCCGTTCGAAGGCACCCCGCTCGGCTCCCGCTGGGACCTCACCCCGCAGCGCTGCCTGCGCATCCTTGTGCTGTTCCGCTTCGTGTCCCCCGATGTCGAGGTACGGATGGCCGGCGGGCGCGAGATCCACCTACGCGGGCTCCAGCCGCTGGCGCTGCATCTGGCGAATTCGATGTTCCTGGGTGACTACCTCACCAGCGAGGGCCAGGCCGGTGACGAGGACCGCCGCATGATCGCCGACGCCGGCTTCACCATCGAAGGCGCCGACGAGCACACCCTTCCCGCTCACCGGCACGATCTCGTGACCCTGCGCCGCCGGGGCGCCGGCACGGACCAGCCCGCGAACACCTGAGCCGGCCTGGAAGGCGGCGATGCGGCGATCGCGCGCCCGTCAGCCCCGGTACGGGCGATCGCGCTGGAGCTCCTCGCGGGCGACCGAGCGAAGGTGCACGGCGTCGGGACCGTCGACGATGCGCAGGACCCGGGCCCAGCTGTAGAAGTAGGCCAGTGGGGTGTCGTCACTGACGCCGGCGCCGCCGAAGATCTCGATGGCCCGGTCGATGACCGCGGTGGCCATCGCCGGCGCGGCCACCTTGATCGCGGCGATCTCGGTGCGGGCGCCCCGGGCGCCATGCCGGTCGATCAGCCATGCCGTCTTGAGAACCAGCAGCCGGGCCTGTTCGAGCTCGATCCGGGAGCGCGCGATGAGATCCCGAACGACGCCCTGATCGGCCAACGCGGTGCCGAATGCGACCCGGGACTTCGCCCGCTCGACCATCAGGGCCAGCGCGCGCTCGGCCATCCCGATCGCACGCATCGCGTGGTGGATCCGGCCCGGCCCCAGCCGAGCCTGCGCGATCATGAATCCGTCGCCCTCACCGGCCAGGATGTTCGCCGCGGGAACCCGGACGTCGTCCAGGACGATCTCGGAGTGACCGTGCTGGTCCTGATATCCGAAGAGCGGCAGATGGCGCTCGATGGTGAACCCGGGGGTGTCACGGGGCACGAGGACCATCGACTGCTGCCGATGCGGCGGGGCGTCGGGATCGGTCTTCCCCATCACGATGAAGATCGCACAGCGCGGGTCGGCGGCGCCGCTGATCCACCACTTGCGGCCGTTCAGCACGTAGTGATCGCCGTCGCGGACGATCGAGGTCGAGATGTTGCGGGCATCGGAACTGGCCACGGCCGGCTCGGTCATGGCGAAGGCCGAACGGATCTCACCGGCCAGCAACGGCTCGAGCCACCGGGCCTTCTGCTCACCGGTGCCGAACAGGTGCAGCGTCTCCATGTTGCCGGTGTC
>JAJFLM010000467.1 GCA_021772655.1 Deltaproteobacteria bacterium | reverse complement strand
TCAATATTAGGTGAAGCTAAACGCAGTTTTGCGCCCCTGGTTGGTCCGCAGCCGCGGGCGCTGATTCTGGGAACCCTGCCCGGTGAAGAGGCGTTACGCAAACAGCAGTATTACGGCAATCCGCGCAATGCCTTCTGGGGCATCATGGCAGAGCTGTTCGGTTTTTCGGTTGAGCTGAACTATGAGCAGCGAGTGGTGCAGTTACTGCGTAACCCGATTGCGGTTTGGGATGTTATTGGCAGCTGTTTGCGTCCTGGCAGTCTTGACTCAAGTATCGAGACAGCATCGATTCAGCCCAACGGGCTAGTCGATTTTCTGCATAGCCAACCAACCATCACCCAGTTATTTTTTAACGGCAGTCGCGCGGATCAGGAATTTCACCGACATATTCTGCCGTTGCTAGGTGATCGGCTTGAAAACCTGGCGATGACCCGGCTGCCATCCACCAGCCCAGCCATGGCCCGTTTGCGACCCGCTGAAAAACTGGATCAGTGGCGGGTCGTTGCAGATGCTGTGCTGGCTAGTACCTCGGGGAGTTTTAGCGGCCTGGTTGATCTAGATCGGGGCTGATGGAGAAGCAGGACTAGATAAACGGTCGTTAAGCTGAGATAATTCGAGGTAACAGAGCAGTTTTCGCCTCGGTTATCGCTAATTATGCTGGTAGCCCGGTGCGTGAACTTTTAGCGAATGGAGTCGACTTAACTAAAGCGCGTGCTTTTAAATCAGATAATTAACCGACAAAGGTTGACGGACATGACGACTGCGGCTACAAAAAAACAGACCAGGGTGATATTAAACGCCTACAAACAGTCACCCACCCTGGCGGTGCCGACGACACTGATCTGTATCGCCATGATGGCGGTAATTATTAGTTCCTGGGCAGCCGCTCTCGACGGCTCATTGCCCATGTGGCTCGCCTGTATTATTAATGGCGTGGCCAGTTACGGCATGTTCAGCGTTATCCATGATGCCTCGCACCGGGCTATTTCCAGCAATAAATGGGTTAACGATGGTATTGGCACTATCGGGCTGATTTTTCTGTTCCCTTACGCGCCCATGCCTATTTTGCGCTGGCTGCACATGCAACATCACCGTTTTACCAACGCTGACAACGACCCTGACTGGTTTACCGCTACTTCGCCGCGATGGCAGGCGCCATTTCGGTGGGCGTTCTTCGATGGTTATTACATGTACTACTACTTCCGTACTGGTGGCAAGTTCGTAAAAAAATTCTTACCCACCTTTCTTTTTTATGTTGCTGTGGTGGCAATCGCGCTTACGTGGGGTATCTCCAACGGCTATGGTCTGGAAATATTGGTGCTCTGGTTTATTCCTACCCGCATCGGCCTGTTTTTAATAGATATTGTCTTCGTGATCCTGCCCCATGCGCCGGGTATTGTGAAAAGTGAAGACAATGAATACCTGGCGAGCACTATGCGTATGGGTTGGGAGTGGTTGCTAACGCCGATTATGGTTTATCAGAACTATCACCTGATTCATCACCTCTATCCAACGGTGCCTTTTTATAAAATGCATCGGGTCTGGCACTTGAAAAAAGACGAGCTCAACAAGCACGATGTTAGTTATCAAACTGCCTTTACTCTGGAGCCTGAGAACGTAGAGGTGCACCAGGATTTTTACCCGCAGGCGGCCTCAAGCTAACCCGCTATTGATTCTCTGACCGATCATGCCGGTGGGCGGCATTGCCCCACCGGTACTAGCCTGCGGCTCAGTATTCGCTTATCCCCGGTCGGGCAGGTCACATTCCCTGCTCTGTGGTTACCTCCATTGGCCGGCGGCGCGCCCGCTGCTAAGCAGGGGATTCACACCAAAAGCACAAGGCTGCAAGCAAGATACAGCGCAAGGCAGCACGATTTCATAAGGGTACTTCCAAAGCATGAACAACGATTTTCGTAAGTGGCGCTGCCGCTATTGCGGTGAGATTTATGATGAGGCCCAGGGATTGCCCGAAGAGGGCCTGGCCCCCGGAACCCGGTTTGAGGATGTTCCTGATGACTGGATCTGCCCAAGCTGTGGTGCGCTAAAAACAGATTTTGAGCTCATCGGATAGTAGATAGAGCCAGTCTGTTCCAGGGCCTTTCGTTGGCGAGGCGGCAATAACAAGTTGCTATTGACCGGCAATTGGCCTGTTGAAGATTATTTTCCTAAGAGTTTCCACCGGCTAAAGAGTGGCGGCGCGGTTGGTGTTTGGCTCTTGTGGTCTGGGCTAGAATGCCGTTAACGGCTGGCTGGTAACAGTTTTCGCCCCCCGGTGGTTGCTTCAGGAGAAGGTCGTCGATGCTCGCAATGTTGGTGATTAACACCTTTCTAGTAGCTGTTGTGGTGACCATCCACTACGTGTTTCTTTACCGCACTTACCGACTACTTCGTCAGGTAACTCTGCGGTATCGCTACCGGGTATTGCTGGGGGTGTTTGCTGCGTTACTCGCTCACCTGGTGGCGGTGTGGGTGTTCGGCATCGGTTATTACCTGATTAATCTGAATGGCATGCTCGGATCTTTGCAAGGTAATTTCATCGGTTCCCTGTGGGATTGCGTCTATTTCTCTTTCACCACTTATTCGACTGTCGGCTATGGAGATATTGAACCGATCGGTCACCTGCGCTTTATGGCAGGAATGGAGTCGCTGACCGGACTGGTATTAATCACCTGGTCAGCATCGATGTTATTTCTGGAAATGCAGCGTTACTGGGGTGACCTGGACGACCGAGGTATTTCAGATGACCCCCTGTGAACTGTTATTATGACAGTCAAAATACCCATCCACCGAATGCGTGGTTCGATAGAGGTATTCTTCAGCTAATCACCTTGCCCGGACGGTAACCTCCGATGATTATTGTTATTTCTCCCGCTAAAAGCCTCGATTTTGAAACTCCTGCTGAGCATTTGCCTGCATCCCAGCCGGACTTCGTTGCCCAGTCGAAAGAGTTGATCGTGCAGCTGCGCAAACTCGGTAGTAGTGAGATTGCCGGGCTGATGTCGATCAGCGAAAAACTCGCCGACCTGAATCACCAGCGCTACAAAGCCTGGCGGCCAAAGTTCACGGTGGAAAACAGCAAACAGGCACTGCTGGCCTTTACCGGTGACGTCTATCAGGGGCTTGATGCCACCTCGTTTGATGAAGATGACCTACAATTTGCCCAGCAGCACCTGCGTATTCTTTCCGGTCTTTATGGTCTGCTTAAGCCGCTGGATTTAATGCAGCCGTACCGACTGGAAATGGGCACTGGTTTTGCGAATAAAAAGGGCAAAAACCTCTATGAATTTTGGGGTGATCAGCTCACTACTGAACTGAATCGACTTCTTGAAACTGAAGAAGTGTTGGTGAATC
>JAJFLM010000466.1 GCA_021772655.1 Deltaproteobacteria bacterium | reverse complement strand
AAATGAAGTTTGTCTTGAATAAGGAGCGCCAAGAAGCGGATCGGAAACGTGTTGAAGCTCAAGGGATTGCTGACTTTCAAAGGATTGTTACTAGCGGTTTGACCCCATCGTTTTTGCGTTGGAAGGGGATTGAGGCAACGGCTCAACTTTCTGAGAGCCCTAATGCTAAAATTGTGGTGATTGGTAGCGGTAAAGATGGCTTGCCGATTATTTTAGGAGGCAATAATTAAAATTATTCATGATAGCCTCAGACATGTTATTATGGCGTAATAGCTGAATCAGTATTGCCTGTTTTTAGGGGAGCAAAATGGCATCCAGTTTGACCGTCAATCTAGAAAAGCTCGCGAAGTATGTTAATATCGGCATCCCATTACTGTGCATCAGTTTTTTTCTAGCAGGCCACTATTATTCGTTTTATTTTCATTTTTTGACGGTAACTTTCTTTTTGGCCACAGCCATTAATTTTTATTACCGTCATGTCCAAAAGACACATTCCTTGTTGTCTAACTTTGGTTTCGTAGCGCAAGGGCGTTACTTAATAGAAAGTATTGGCCCTGAATTACGGCAGTATTTATTTACAAATGATACTGAAGAGAGACCTTTTAATCGCGCTGAGCGTGCTGAGGTGTATCGTAAGGCCAAGGGGATTGATTCTTCATCGGCTTTTGGGTCGCTATTACAGTTTGATGGCTCAGAATATAAGTTGCGACATTCGCTTTATCCGGTCGATAAAAAAAATATTAAGCCCTATTCGCTGACATTCGGTGAAGAACGCGGCATTAAACACGCTTACACGATGCATAAGCCTATTATTATCAGTGCTATGAGTTATGGCGCTTTAGGGAAAAATGCGGTGCGGGCTTTAGCGCGCGGTGCTCGAAAAGCTGGTATTCTGATGAACACCGGAGAAGGCGGGTATCCTAAATATCATTTAATGGAAGGCGCAGAGCTTATTTTTCAAATGGGGACGGCCAAATTTGGGGTTCGCCATGAAGATGGTAGCTTATCCGAAGAAAAACTACGTTCTTTAGCGCAACAGCCACAAATAAAAATGATAGAAGTTAAGTTATCGCAAGGTGCTAAGCCGGGTAAAGGTGGACTTTTGCCTAAAGAGAAGATCACTCAAGAAATTTCTGAATTACGCGGAGTTCCGCAAGGTGAAGATGTTGTTTCACCACCACATCATATCGAATGTACAGATGCTGAATCAACGATTCGTTTTATTAAGCGCGTGCAGGATATATCTGCTTTGCCTGTTGGAATAAAGCTCTGCTTAGGCAGGGAGGATGAATTTAGAGAATTAATCCAGGCAATGAAGCGCTTAGACGTTTTCCCGGACTATATCTCTATTGATGGCGCTGAAGGCGGCACTGGCGCAGCTCCTAAAGCATTTATGGATGATTTAGGGACACCCTTGTTTCAGGCATTGCCACGGGTTCATCAGATGTTAAAAGATGAATCCGTACGTGATAAATTAAAATTATTAGCGGCAGGTAAATTGATTAATCCGGGCAAACAATTTATGGCGCTCTCTTTGGGGGCTCAGGCTTGTTATACAGCACGTGGGTTTATGTTTTCCTTAGGTTGTATCCAGGCATTGCAATGTAATAATAATACTTGCCCCGTTGGCATCACAACTCATAATAGGCATTTGCAGCAGGGCTTAGACATTGAAGTAAAGTCAGAGCGAGTAAAAAATTATATTCAACAGATAGAGCATGACTATTATGAATTACTGTCTGCGCTAGGAAAAGAATCTTTTGATAAATTAAGTCATAAGAATGTTTTGTTTCCAACAAGTTAAGGAATAACTATGAGTGGAAAAGCTATTATTACTTGGAGCTTACAGATTTTAGTGGCAGGAATTCTATTTTATGCTGGATGGTCTAAGCTAAGTTCTCAGTTAAATTCCATTTATATTTTTGACCAGCTTAGTATGGAACCTCATGGACGCTATATTATTGGAGTGATTGAAGTCACGGCGGCGACACTGCTGCTTAGTAAGCGTCTTGCTGCAACAGGAGCTTTTTTGACTTTAGGGACTATGTTGGGAGCTATTATTGCTCATTCAAGCGTGTTGGGGCTTAATGTAAAAGATGATGGTGGCATTCATATTGTGATGTTATCCATTGTTTTTATCAGCGCGCTTATTATTGTTTATGTTCGTCGTTCACAGTTGCCTTTTATTGGCAGTACTTTAAAAAACAAGCCAATATTCTAGTGACCTGTATCGCGGAATAGTTCCATTTCTACTTGGCGCCGGTAGATGAGCCCGGGGAGTTTTTCTCCGCCGGCATGTACCCAACGGCGTAATTCTAGACCCGCTTCATTGTATTGCCCGGCATTTAATTTTTTGAGTAGTGTAGAACTTGCTAAATTATTCTTTCCAACATTATAGGTAAAGCTGGTGAGGGCATTGAATTGCTTTTGATTCAGTGGAACTTTAACTAACTCATTCACAGCCTGTTGGGCGTGCTGGACATCTTGTTTGAGAAGCTCGGTGGCTTGGCTCTGATTAATGCCGTTTATGAAAGTGTGGCGTTCATTAGCTTTGATGAGGTGACCATAGCCTATTGTCGGATGTCCGGCAGCATCGCGATAAATTTGACGGCGGAAGCCCTCAAATTTTTTGATCAGATTGATGCCATTTTGGTTTACTTCAGTGACCGCGCGATTATGATGCAAACCCTGTTCTAATGATTCTAGTCGCCGTTGAGAATCTTGCGGCAGGCTCCATGGCCTGAGTCCTTCAAGTGGTTGTTGGATCAGGCGTTCCACCCAAGGTTTGATTTGTTCCCAAATATGCGTGAACTGGTTTTTAACTGTCGAAAGAGAGAGGTTTGTATTCATACCAAAGTCTTAAGCAAGATGCTTGCCAGGTCTAAAGAGTCCTATGAGGCCAGTAGAGGGCTTTTCCTAGGAGCTTTGTGGAATGATGGCATGAAAAGGAAACTATAGGGTTTCAAAATAAAACCCTGGTCCTGGAAGCTAGCAACTTTATTGAGCGAGGTACGATAGAAACGCATGCCCGCGACCTCATTACTTACCATTTAATTACTGTCCATTGAAACGGGGTTAGATCATGGATCGGCCCCTTGCCAGTGTGCAAGTTCAGTGGCAGTCAGACGGTACTCTGAGTTTAACTTAGTAGTACGCGGTCGACAAAAGTTTTCATTAAATGGTTAGAATAAGGTGTTTCTACCGCTGATGCGAGGACTTCTTCTAGGTGGCCATCACCTTGGGTATATTTCTTCTTAAAGAAAGTGAGGCGTTCGACTAAGGTTTGTTTGTCGACTTCAGGGTGAAATTGAAAGGCCCAGAAAGGCTTATTTTTTACACGAAATGAATGTAGGCAATGGTCGGTAGTGGCTAGCAGCTCACAATTTTCTGGTAAGGCGAGAGCCATTTCATGGTGCACGGAAACGGCCATAAAATTATTGGGGACGCCTGCAAAGATAATGTCGTGCTGTCCTAGTTCTGTGAGTTGGATGGGGATGACACCAATCTCATAGTTTTCAGTGTCACGAATAATCTCACCACCCAATGCCAGTATGGCAAGCTGAAAGCCGAAGCAAGAGGCAAATACTGGGATATTTTGTTCTAAGCAGTAGAGGAGAATATCTTCACAGCTTTGAATGAATAGATAGGTTTCAGGCTCTAGTACTGAAGCTTCGCTGGCACCGCCGACAAGCAAGGCATCATAACCATCAATCATTGCTGGTTTGAAATGAGTGGTGTCAAATACATTAAGAATATCAATTTGCTGAGGGTCTAGTTGGCAATAGCGCGCAAAGCTTTCATGTTCTTCACGGCGGACCTGTGCTTGGTCACGGATTTGTAAGAGCAAAAGGCGTAATTGGCTGCGCTCTTTACTCATATCTTATGACTTTTCTATCCGGTCTAGCCGGAGCCGGATATGTTTTAATTGAGTTAAAATTTCTTTTTGAACGGCTTCTTCTTTGCTGACTTCTTTTTCAATTGGGGAAATTTGTTTTTCTATGGTTTCTTTAGTCCAGAATGAAGAGAGGGCTGTAATAAAAGAGATGAAGAGTACTGTGCCCGTATACATCAAGAGAATGCCTGTCACACGGCCCATGGTGGTGATGGGGACAATGTCGCCGTAGCCAACAGTTGTGATGGTCGCAACGCCCCACCAGAGACAATCAAAATAATTATTAACAGTCGCGTTCTGACTTTGTTCGGCCCAGTAGAATGCGGTTGTGGCGGTGAGTAAAGCAAGGTTGCCGATGATGACGAGGTAGATAAACGACGGGCTACTAAAAAATCTAAGTAGTAGCTTAGAATGATCTAAAAAAAGTTGGTTGAAGTTTCCCTGCCTCATAATGGGGCTCATTATAACATTCTTAACGCAATTGTCTTGGGAAGAAATAAAGCTTCGCAAGTTGTCTCGGCTTGGCAAGAACAGCAGTGGGGTTGGTTCTCGATGGTATTATTTAGGGCGAGGGCCGGGCCGAGCGGAGTTGGGGTAAGGTGTTCACGGCAGGTTTTACCATCCATGAAACGTACAGAGCCGCTTAATAAGATATAAATACCATAGGGTTGATGGCCTGAATAAAACATTACTTGGCCAGCTTGAAGTTTGAAGGGAACCCCCGCTGTTTTAAAGGTATTCCAGATGCTGTGATCTTTATCTAACATGCATAAACCCTAATATTGGATGCCAGCAACCTCGATTAATTTTTCAGTATCTAAAATAGTGATGTCTCTTCGATTGACGCCAATCAGTCCGGTTTTTTTAAAATGAGAAAGTAAGCGAATGGCGGTTTCTTGTGTGGCGCCGATCATCTCAGCCATTTCTTCGCGTGAAAGTTGGAGGTCAATACGAACACCCATTTCAGTTCTTTTGCCGTAGGTCTCTTTGAGAAGTAATAAAAGTTCTGCCATGCGTTCGCTCACGGTTTTTTGTATCATGCCAGCGGCGAGGTCTTCAGCTTTTCTCAAGTCACGGCCTAGTTTTTGAATAATCTGGTGAGAGAGCTGGCGGTTTTGTCTCATGATGTCAAAGAAGGTTTGTTTTTCAATGCAGCAAATGATTGTGTCCTCAAGAGCTTCTGCGGTTGCATGATAAACTTCTTCGGAAAATAGTGCGCGATAGCCTACGAGTTCACCTGACCCAGCAAGTCGCAAGATCATTTGATCACCATTGGCCCCGCTTTTATAAAGTTTTACGCGGCCTGCAAAAATACAGTAGACCCCCAAAGGTTGATTGTCTTCGTAGAAAAGTATTTGACCCTTTTTATAAGTATTGCTGGTTTTGTGTTCGGTACAGTCAAGCAATTCTTGATCTTCTAACGAACACAGAAACCCTGCGGTGCGAGCTGTGCAAGTTGCGCACTGGAGTGATTGGGTAGAAGGTTTCATCATGCTTTACCGTAGGTGGTTTCGCTTATTTTCTCAAGTCCGCCATCTATTCAATGAGTTTTCTCATGCGTTCAATACGTGCTAACTCGTCGGGAGGGATATGAGTGCCACTGCTACCCGTATAGCCAAAGAAAATTTCAGAGGAGAGGGCCTTAAAACATTCTTTAGCGCGTTTGCTGTGAGGTAGATTTTTAATGCAGGCCTCAAAATAGCTTTGGTCTAAGCTCCATAACAGGGGGTCGCGTAATGCGTTGTAGCACAATCCTAAATAATAAAAGGCGTCGGCTTTTTCCTGAAAGCTGGCTTGTTTCGTAAAGGTATGTTGCAGGAGTCCACTGGCACGCAGATAAAGCATGTCTGCTTTATGGTCAGTAGGGTATTCTTGCGCCGCCTGTGCTTGATCAATGATTTTTTTAGCGGAAGCAAGCAATGTTTGCGCTGAAAGATCTTTTTGATTTGGTTGTTTCGTCCAATGGCTAAGATCTGTTTTCCAATGAATGAAATCTTCTTTAATAAAATTAGGTAGGCCAGGTTTCGCCAACGCCAAGTTCAATAATTTTAAGGCGGTGTGGGGATCTTGTTTGACACGTACAGCAAGGCTCATACCGGTTTTGACAGCTTGAGTCAGCTTGCGAAGTTCTCCTGGTTTTAAAGGTGTGGGGGCGAGTATTTTTTCTAATTGAGCAATAGCGGCATCAAATTGCCTGGTGGCAGCATAAAGCGCGACCTTTTCATAATCATTGAGTGCTAATGTTTTGATTTGACTCCCAGCCTCTTGAAATTGCTTCTTTGTACTAATTCCGGTGTGGCAGGAAAGGCATAGGTGGGTCATGGCAGGGACTTTCCGGCGCACATACTCTTTGTTACCGGTTTCAAACTGAGCACTCATATCCTGAACATAATCGGCGTATATTTCGGCAATAGGGTGTAAGCCATTTTTTCCGTGGTTTTTAAGTATTTTCTTAATGTGAGTGGTGTTTTGATTCAATTCTTTGATGCTGGCGGCCACTTTTTCATGGTTGGCCTTTGATTTAAATTGTTCTGGATTCAGTGATAGTTTTTGCAGCTCCATTAAAGAAAAGAAGTTTTTCCGCATAGCTGGAAACAGGAGCGAGCTGGGGGCGTCGTTGCTAGCTACTGAGATAGCCGATAGCGCAGTACCGATGATAATAAAGGTTAAGGCAATCAGCTTGCTCGTTTTCATAGTTTACTCCGTTGTTTAAGATTAAGACAGTCTTGTTGGTACCGTTCCTTGAGCACTTTGGGTATTTTGTAGCCTGAAAGAATTAAAAAAACCGCTGCAGGCAAATGAAAAAACATGATGAATTCAGGATGGTCTAAGACTCGTTTTACAAAGATACCTGCGATAATCAAGATGGCAAATATTGCAAAATAAAACCACCCAACGGCTTGTTCTATATCAGACGTGTTCTTTTTCGATGCCATAGAAAGACTCCTAAACTCAGTAATAAAAATAAAACGGTGAAGGTACCAAACTCTTCATTGAAAGCTAAAAAATGCTGCTCTTTCACGGTGAGTGGCTTTATAATGCTTTCAGCCCCATCTTCAATCATCACTTTATATTGCCCGGGCTGACGGATCCAAAACTCGGCATGATACTGTTGATTGTCAAGGCTTGGGTCTATTGAGAATTTCTGTAGGCTTGAGCCTTGCGGCGGTGTCACAGTAATGGAAGGGGTCTGAGCGCTGGATGTAATAGTGATATTAATCGGAAGAAAAGTGCGCAGGTTTTGTGGAGTAATCGAAACTTCCATGGCTATTCTTTGGGGGCATTTTCCTGTGTTGGTTGCGGTGAATTCTTATGAGTTTTTTTAACATACCAAGTGACAGCAATGATGCCGACGATGACACTCAATTCCATCACGTGGATCATCCACTCGAAGGCTTGATGATTTTCTAACATGAATACCCCTTTGTCTGCTTTACCCATAACACGGAGAAATTTTATTAATATGATCTAGATCATATACGGATGTGTTGCACCTGGTTATTTTGCGCGCGATGCGAAGTTTAATGATTTCATTTTCAGTGGGTTTATTGTTGATGGTGGTGGCTTTGCCGAGCGGGGCTCAGGTACCATTTCAAGAATCCATTAAAAAACAAGAGCTTATAGAGTCGGGTAAACGTGCTTATGTCAATCGGTGTTCGGGCTGTCATGGCTTGCAGGGTGACGGCGCCGGTCCGGGCAGCACGATGCTAGAGCCCAAACCACGGGATTTTACTAAGGGAATTTACAAATTTAAAAGTGCCGCCTTAGGGAAAATGCCTAGTAACGAAGATTTGTTCAAGATAATCAATCAAGGGATTCCTGGTAGCAGCATGCCTTCATTCCGTTTGGTGAGTGAAGGGGAGAAGCGCGCTATTATAGAATATATTAAGACCTTTGCTCCTGAGGTATGGAAGGCTCAATCCGCCTCGGCGCATATCCCGCATCTCCCCATGCCGGAAGGTGTTTTTACGGAAAAAGCCAAGTTTATGTCCTATGCCAAAGTAGGGCGGGTTTGGTTTCAAGAGTTGGGTTGCACGACCTGTCACGGTAATAAAGGGGATGGGAATGGTATGGCCGCTAAGGGTTTGGTAGACATGTGGGGTAACCCGGCACCGCCCGCTAACTTGCGAAAACCTTATATTAAACGTGGCTACAACGTAGAAGACATTGCTTATTCTATTTATCAAGGTGTTGACGGCACGCCGATGCCGGCGCATGGCACCGTATTACAATATATAGAGGAGCGTTTTCCTGAAATTAAAGCAAAACGCTATATCTGGGAACTGGCAGCCTATGTTTTATATCTGCGCGGTGAAGAAGCCGGTATGAACGTGGGTGAACTCGCCCCCATCCCTGAGACCAGAATTCCTAGGCCAGAAGTTGATGCGGCGGTTGGTCGTTATTTTAAACCTGCTGAGAGTGAGCA
>JAJFLM010000465.1 GCA_021772655.1 Deltaproteobacteria bacterium | reverse complement strand
TCACCCATGATAACCCCCAGTTTTCACGGCGGTCACGAAGTCAGCTACCCGGTCGCGATAGAGGGTGCCGAGGTTGGGGATGCAGTGGTTATCCGCTTGTTGCGGGTACGGGCGTTATCGGATGCTTCGTCATCCGGTGTGTCTACAACTATCGATGGCCGTTATAACGGCGACCCGTTTGTGGCCAAACGTTGCAGTGCGTGTGGCACAGAAAGCCCGGATAGTTTTCTGGAGGGCATTGGTACCGATACGGTGCGCTGCAAAGAGTGCGGCGCAGAAGTCAGCACTTTTCAATTCAAACAAGGCTACACCTGCGTACTGGACAGAGATAACGGCGTCGCCGTAACAGTGCCCCCCGAGGTGGCGGCCAACGTCGGCACCCAGGCCCAGGCACTCCATGCCAGCCCGGATAATACTGAGGCTAATTCAATCCTGGCCATGGGTGCTGGCAGCATGCCCGGCGTGATTACCCGAGTACTACCCTTCCTGGGAAATATCGGCACTACCCCTTCAACGGATATGCCAGACTCCCACAACGCCGGTGATTTCGGTGCCTTTTTGATTGGCGCACCCCATGACTATGGTCTGAATCGCGAGGCGCTTTACCAACACAAAACCGATGGTCATATGGATTGTGCTCAGGTGCGCGAAGGCGCGGTGCTGATCTGCCCGGTTAAGGTGCCCGGCGCCGGGGTTTATCTGGGTGACATGCACGCCATGCAGGGTAACGGTGAGGTGGCCGGTCATGCCACCGATGTCACCGCCGACGTGGAAATTCAGGTAGAGATCATCAAAGGCCTCAACATCGATGGTCCTCTGCTGCTGCCACTTGAAGAAGACCTGCCGATACTGGCCCGACCGATTCATTCAACGCTGCGCGAACAGGCGCAGACACTGGCCGATAACTACGGTATGACAACCGCACTTGAGAAGACCGCCCCACTGACCGTAATTGGATCGGGGGATGATCTCAACCAGGCCACTCAAAATGGTCTTGAGCGTGCCGCCGAACTAACCGGGCTTGACATCGCCGAGATTCAGAACCGGGCTACCATTACCGGCTCCATTGAAATCGGTCGCCTGCCGGGGGTGATAAAAGTCACTTTCCTTTGCCCCCTGCCGATTCTGGAAAAACTGGGGCTGGCAACGTTGGTGAGCGAACACTACAACCTTTAGGAATCACCTGGGTGAGCCCGGAAGCTCTGTTATTAGCAAAAATCATCACTTCGGCCACCATGGTGGTAGGGCTAACTCTGGTGGCCGAACACGTCAGCCCCCGAGTGGCTGGCGTTCTATCCGGCTACCCATTGGGAGTGGCTATCGCCCTGTTTTTCATCGGTATAGAGAATGGTGCTGATTTTGCCGCCAGCAGCGCCATATATACGGTAGCCGGCTTCACTGCTTCACTCGTGCTGGTTTATGTTTATTACCAGATAGCCCGCCGATGTCAGCGCTGGCAGGTCCTGATCGCCGCAACCGTTTCAGTAATAGCTTTTGTATTAGCAGCAGGCTTGCTCCGATCATTTCACCTTACGTTAGCGACCGCCATACTAATCACCATCATCACCATCGTCGTTGCCATCATGCAGTTCAGCATGATCGCTAACGTCAAGGTTGGAAAGCGCATCGGTTTTAGCTTCTGGGTACTGGCTATTCGAGCAGCGACAGCAACGGCTATCGTGTTATTCATCACCGGCCTGGCGGCACAAGTTGGCACCCGTTGGGCGGGAGTAATGTCAGCTTTCCCAATCACCCTGTTCCCCTTCATGCTCATACTGCACCTGACCTACGGCGCAGATCAGGTGTTTACAGTAATCAAAAACTTCCCGCTCGGCATGGGCTCATTATTGACCTATACCACAACGATAGCACTGGCCTATCCCAGTCTGGGGGTTGGCGTGGGAACGGCCCTTGGCTTTGCCACTGCGACGGGCTATCTGATCGCTCTGGCACTATTGGCGCAACGTTTTCCTAAAAACGCTACGGAATAGCCAAACCATATCTCAATTTGGCTTTTTTGGCAGGTACTAGCCAGCGACTAGCCGGCTAACGTCTCGAATCTAAATGTTCTGAGACGCAATTTTCTTTGCCCGGAGGGCGCTTCCTGCAGGCGTCTAGAGTTTTCAGAGTTTTCTCAGGATGACACTTTCTCAATAACTGTATATATTTACAGTTACTGTTTATAAAAACAGCTATTAGCTCTTAACCTTGTACTCACATATGAATTCATCACTGATTAACAACAAAATCGCCACCCTGCTAAAGCGCCCGGATATCTGGCAATCATCCGCGCCACAACAGCTACGCCATACTTTTAATACGGGCTATGCACGGCTCGATAATGCGCTACACCAGGGGGGCTGGCCCGCGGCGGCACTCAGTGAAATCCTCTGTGATCAACCCGGTAGCGGCGAGCTACAGTTACTGCTACCTGCGGTTAAACGACTCTGCGTCCAGGGGCGTCAGCTGATTTTTATCAACCCTCCCCATTTACCTTATGCACCGGCACTTCAACAGGTGGGCGTTGCCCCTGAGCAGGTGCTCATAATTAACCCACCAACCTCCGCTGATCAGTTCTGGGCAGCAGAACAGATCCTGCGGGCCGATATTGCCGCTGCCCTGCTGTTCTGGCCGACACAACCGCCAGAACTGACCCAACTGCGCAAACTGCAACTGGCGGCACAATCGACCCAGGGGCTCAGTCTGTTAATGCGTCCCTGTCGCGCTGCAGAGGAATCATCCCCGGCGGCACTACGACTACGGCTTAGCCCCACACCGACAGGTTGCCAGGTGACCATCATCAAACAACGCGGCGGCTGGGCCGGCCAGATAGTTCGGTTACCGCTGACAGCACTCCAGGCAGAGGCTGATATTCCAGCCGCAGAATTACCAACACATCAGCGGGCAACGACCAAAAACACGGGGGCGAGACTATCTGCATATATCCCTGACAGCCCCACCCAGGCAACCCCTACAAAAACTCCAGCCACTGCCCCTGGTTGGCTACATTAACGCGGCCTTGGATTCAGTCGATGCTCTGGCTCTGCCTGCGTTTTCCGCAACTCCCCCTTGAGGTATTAACTGATAGCACCCACACCATAGATAACCAGGCCAACGGCATAGACACTCAACCGGCCCCCGCCGCTGTGGTGGATGACCAGCGTCTGCTGGTCTGCAACCGGGCTGCGATTGATGCCGGAGCCGTTCCTGGTATCACCCCGGCCACTGCCCGCGCCCTCTGTGGGCAAATCACTATTTTCGAGCGTGATCCCCAGCGTGAAGCCAACACCCTGCTGCGCATCGCCTATGGCTGTTATCGTTTTACCCCGGCAATTAACACCCATGCACCGGACTGGCTACTGCTGGAGGTCGGTGGCAGCCTGAAACTTTTTAGCGGCATCAAAGCCCTGCTGATTCAGCTCAAACAACAGTTCAGCGACCAGCACTTCAGCTATCGGTTTGGTTTAGCACCCACCCCCAAAGCCGCCCAGCTCTTAAGTCAGCTACCGTCAAAACAGAAATCTGATCTAGTCCGCTGTTTTGATGGCTTAACCGGAAATGTATTACCAACCGGTTTTCAACAATCACAACGCTTTGACGCCCTGCTCCACGGCCTGCCACTGCCGCGACTACTCTGCAGTAATAAACTACAAAAACAGTTCCTCGCCAGTGGCTTTACCACGTTAGGGGAATTGCTATCGCTGCCACATGCAGCCCTCGGCAGGCGCTTCGGGAAAGAATTTTTAGTCTATCTGCAACAAATCACTGGCGAGCTTGCCGATCCACAGCCTACGCTTCCCCTACCACCAGAATTTGACGATACCCTGGCGCTGAATGACGCTATTGCCTCAGCGGAGAGGCTGATTTTTCCGATGAAGCGGATGCTGATCGCCCTGTGTGGTTATCTGCAGGGCCGCCAGCTACATTGCCAGCAACTCACCTGGCATCTGCGTCTAACCGACAACAGCCACCAACAAATTGAGCTGACACTATCGCGACCTCAGAATCAGCTTGAGCATTTTTTAACCCTGACCCGCCTGCG
>JAJFLM010000464.1 GCA_021772655.1 Deltaproteobacteria bacterium | reverse complement strand
AACGAAGAACGACCGCATAGTGCCATCGGCAACAAGACCCCGATGGCGTTCATAAAATCCATCGGGCAACCCAGCCGCTCGATGGCCTAAGAAACGGGAAGTTCGGCTTCAGGCCGGTCCAACGTTCGGGGCAAGCTCAATACCCTAAAACCGTCCGGACTCTAACAATCCAACTGGACCACTGATCAGGGGCAGGTCACCTATATCCAGATTCCGCGAGACCCTGATGACAAAAAAATCAGCCCAAGACCACCTTCTCGATCAGGCCATGCGGCAAGCCTTTCGCGCCGATGTCGAGTTGCCCTCGCGCGCAATATTGAGAGACTGGGTGAAGCTACTCGTCCCATCCCTGGAAAAAAAGCGCATTGTGGAAGCTGAGGATGTCCTGCGTCGGATCTATACGGACCTCGTCCACGCGGTGCGCCTATCTGCTACAAGAACAAGAGCGAACACCGCTGCGGGAGAAAAAAAACAGCAGCAAAAATCCCTAGAACCCACCAAACTCACAACGCAGGTGGCTGAAGAACTCAAGGCGTTCAGCGCTGCAATTGATGCCCTGATCGAAACGACAGACAAACTTAGCCAAACCAGCAAGGGTGCGATTCAAGAAACGCTCGTGGCCCAGTTAAGTGCCTCTAGAATAAGCGCCAATAAACGCCCGACATTTAATAAACTCTGGGATCAGGCGCATGAGCCACTGACGCTTCTCGCTATTGGTGCGGAACGTTCGGAGATAACGAAAAAGAAGGGTCGTGACGAAGCAGCGCTGCGGAGAATGATAAATTCGCTCGCCAATGTCTGGAAAGAATTCACGGGGAAGCCGCCACGCCGTTCCTATGATGGAAAAAAAGCCGCTACCACCAGCCAAAGCGGGGAAGAAGGCAAATTTCTTGAACTCGCCCGGGCAATAACTGATTGCGCGGATCAAACGCTTCAGAAAGAGAGCTTACGGGTAGGCTCGCGCTCCCTTAGCAAGATTGTCCGCACCGTACTGGAAGAGCGGCACAGATAATGGCCGAATAAATTTGATTCTGCGGTTAATTCGGCCATACGCCTAGCGCCTCAAGTTCTGGCATCACGTCCTCCCCGATATCTATTCAATGGAGGGCTGCCAAGTGCCAGAAATGCAGCACGTTGTCGATCGCCCAATCGAAACGCTCAGACCTAGTGCCCGCAACGCGCGGACCCACAGCGAACAACAAATTCGCCAAATCGCCGAGAGCATCAGGGCGTTTGGATTCCTCAATCCGATCCTAATCGACGGAAAAAACCAAATCATTGCAGGTCACGGTCGTGTCGAATCCGCCAAGCTTCTCGGCCGGCAATCGGTCCCGACGCTTTTGATCGACCATATGACTGATGCCCAAAAAAGGGCGTATGCGCTAGCCGACAACCGTCTCGCAGAAAAGGCCGGTTGGGACCGAGATTTGTTATGCCTTGAACTCGGTGAACTGCTGGAATTTGACCTCGACTTCGATCTTACAGTGACCGGCTTCGAGGCCCCGGAAATCGACATCATCGTGGGATCAGCGCCAAACAATGATACCGCTGACGCTCCCTTTGTTGAAGAAATGGCCACCAATCCCGTCTCCCGCCCTGGAGACCTTTGGCACCTCAGCCGTCACCGGCTTCTCTGCGGCGATGCGACCGACCCAAAGAGCTACGATCGGCTTCTTGACGGAAGCCCGGCGGAAATGGTGGTCACGGACCCCCCGTACAATGTCCCGACCGCTGGTCACGTCAGCGGTTTGGGGCGCATCCGTCACGACAACTTTGCCATGGCTTTCGGTGAAATGAGCACACCGGAATACACGCGGTTCCTCACCCGAGTGACTCGCCTCCTCGCCCAACACAGTACCGATGGTTCACTACACTATTTATTCACCGACTGGCGCCACATGCGTGAATTCTTGACCGCCGGGGATGCAGCCTACGATGAGCTCAAAAACCTGTGCGTTTGGTCGAAGACGAACGGTGGGATGGGGTCGTTTTATCGCTCACAGCATGAGCTGATTTTGGTCTTCAAGAAGGGCAAAGCGTCCCATATCAACAACATCGAACTCGGCAAACACGGCCGAAACCGCACAAATGTGTGGACATATCCCGGGGTTAACACATTCCGGGAGGGCCGGCTCGAGGAACTGGCCCTGCATCCAACGGTCAAACCCGTGGCCCTTGTCGCAGACGCGATCCTCGATGCCTCTCGACGGAATGGCATCGTGCTGGACCCTTTCATCGGGTCGGGCACAACCATACTCGCGGCCGATCGAACCGGCCGCGTTGCCCACGGTATAGAAATCGACCCCTGCTATGTCGATACCGCGATCCGGCGCTGGGAGAAGTCCACAGACGCGAAGGCGGTTCATGCGGAAACGGGCCTCGGCCTTGAAGCCCTGGCAGAAGCACGCGGCATCGATTTAAGCCAATCCAAGAACTCCAGTTCAAGGGAGTCAGATAATGAATAAGCGAAGTACTTACGAGGTTGGATATCGCAAACCGCCGAAACAGAGCCAGTTCAAGCGCGGCGAATCAGGTAACCCGAAAGGACGCCCGAAGGACACGCGAAATCTGAAGACAGAACTAGAAGAAGAGCTAAAGCAGCGTGTCGTTGTGCGAGAGGGAGGCAACGCATTACGTGTCAGCAAAAGGCGTGGATTGCTGAAGTCGCTCTGCAATAAGGCGCTTCAAGGGGATCCTCGTGCCATGCGCATTCTCTTGGAACTGATTATGCGGTTCGAGGATGACAAGGCCGCCGACGTCTTCGAGGCAATCCTTTCCGAAGATGAGCGCAAAATCATCGAGACCTTCGAACGTCGAATCCGGCAGCAACAACCAACGGAGGATACTTCCCATGGCGAATGAGCGCGCACTGCTGACTGCCTTGCTGCGGACCGACCTGACCGCCTTCATTCAAAAGACGTTCAGTACAGTGGCGCCGGGCAAGACTTACCACCACAACTGGCACGTCGAGGCCATCGCATTTTATCTAGAGCGCTGCCTTGCCGGTGATATCAGGCGGCTCGTCATCACCGTGCCGCCACGCCACCTCAAGTCGATCAGCGCCACCGTGGCCTTTCCGGCTTGGGCATTGGGGCAAGATCCGAGCCTTCGAATAATCGCGGTAAGCTATGCTCAAGAACTCGCCCTAAAGCATGCGCTCGATTGCCGGGCTGTGATAAAGGCACCCTGGTATCAGGAGATCTTCCCGCAGACGCGCATCGATCCAAGAAAGGATACCCAGGCCGAGTTGATGATGACGAAGCGCGGCTTTCGGTTGGCGACGTCGGTCGACGGTACTCTTACCGGCCGTGGTGGCAACATCATTATCATCGACGATCCTCACAAGCCCGATGAGGCCCTTTCTGACCTACACCGCCAGCGCGTAATCGGCTGGTACCGGAACACACTGCTGTCACGGCTCGATGATAAGAGCAAAGATATCGTAATCGTCATCCAGCAACGGCTCCACGAAGAAGATCTGGCCGGCTATCTGATCGCTCAACCAGACACCTATCATCTGAATCTTCCTGCAATCGCCGAATTCGAGGAGGAAATCCAGATTGGCATCAACGGACTTACCGAATGCGACGAGATCTACACCCGTATGTCCGACGAACCACTCCACGCCGCGCGGGAAGACCGCGCAACGCTGAAGCGCATCAAGGCGGAGGTGGGCAGCTATGTCTTCGCAGCCCAGTATCAGCAGCGTCCCACCCCGTTGGACGGAGGCATCGTGAAATGGCCCTGGTTCCGCTTTTACGATGAAGTCCCCAAAAGGCAAGACGGCGATCAGGCAATTCAATCTTGGGATACTGCACTCACCGCTACAGAAGCGAGCGACTATTCTGTTTGCACGACATGGCTGATTCGAGACAAGACCTATTACCTGCTCGATGTCTTTCGCCGCCGCTTGGAATATCCCGAACTGAAGAGGTCATTTAAACAGCAGCGGGAGCTTCATTGGCCTGACGCTATTCTGGTCGAAGATAAGGGCTCGGGTACCGCGCTCATTCAGGAGTTGCGCGAAGAATACGACCTTTGGCCTATCGCGGTTCAGCCTGATGCCGACAAGGCAACCCGGATGATGACCCAAACCTCACTGATCGAGGCCGGGCAGGTCCTGCTGCCCAAAGAAGCCCCGTGGCTGGCCGATTTCCAACATGAACTCGTCACCTTCCCAAACGGGCGTCATGACGACCAGGTGGATAGCGTATCGCAGTTTCTGAACTGGGCTAAAAAGAGAGGGTCTGGAAAGGCCGTATTCCACATCTCGTGAGTTCCGGCACTGGCCTCACTTAGACGCACAGAGACTGGACTTCGCTGACAAAGGAAGCATGCATTGCCAACGACGTCGCAGACCACTGTTATCGGATCGAACCATGCCAGAAGTTGAACTCACCCTATCGTCGTGCACCATCGAGCAGGCTATCACCGACCTCGAGAACTCGTCCCGCGATTTGTTGGTCGATCGATGGCGATCGCTATACCGCAGCGATCCGCCGAAGGGCATCGGAAAACGCTTGCTGATCGGCGCCATCGCCTTCGAACTGCAGATGCGGCAAGCCGGGCGATCACGATCGAGCCTTCGACGACACCTGGAAAGACAGGCCAAGAAACAATCCGCATCCAACCAAGAAACCGTTGCGGCCGCACAAAAACTCAAGCCCGGCACACGTCTGATCCGGGAATGGAACGGATCGACCCATACGGTCGACATTGTCGACAACGGCTATGTCTGGAACGGTGCGCGGTACCGCTCACTTTCCGCCATTGCACGGGCGATCACCGGCGCCAGATGGTCAGGCCCCCGCTTCTTTGGTCTCGGATCTGGAGGGGCTCTATGAAACGACTTCGCTGCGCGATCTATACGCGCAAGTCGACGGAGGAAGGCCTGGATCAGGACTACAACTCGCTCGAAGCGCAGCGCGATGCCTGTGCCGCCTATATCAAAAGCCAGGTCGGAGAGGGCTGGAGCATCGTCAAGACGCTTTATGACGATGGCGGTCTATCGGGCGCGACCATTGAGCGCCCTGCCCTGCAGCGGCTTCTTGCCGACATCAAGCTCGGCAAAGTGGATGTCGTTGTTGTCTACAAGGTTGACCGATTGACTCGGTCGCTGGCCGACTTCGCCAAAATCGTCGAGATCCTCGATGCCGAGGGTATCTCCTTCGTATCGATCACCCAGCAGTTCAACACGACATCCTCGATGGGCCGTTTGACGCTCAACGTGCTTTTGTCGTTTGCCCAGTTCGAGCGCGAAGTCACTGCCGAACGCATCCGCGACAAGATTGCCGCGTCGAAGAAGAAAGGTATGTGGATGGGGGGTCCGCCGCCGCTCGGCTATGACGTGAAAGACCGGAAACTGGTCGTCAACACTCCCGAGGCTCGGACGGTGCAGACCCTGTTCTCGCTGTATCAAGAACTCGGCACCGTTCGACGGTTGATGGAAGAGGCCGGCCGGCGTGGCATCGTGACCAAGCGCCGGACGCAACGGAATGGCAAAAAGACAGGTGGCAAGCCCTTCGCACGTGGCAACCTCTATCAGCTCCTGCGCAATCCCCTCTACATCGGACGGATGCCACACAAAGGCGAGTGCTACCCTGGCCAGCACACGGCCATCGTCGGTCTCGATACCTGGTCCGCGGTTCAAGATCAGTTGGCGCGGAATGCGGCCCAGCGACAACGCGGCACCAATATACGGATGCCGTCCCTGTTAACAGGACTCGTCTTCGACGAGAGCGGCGACCGCCTCTGCCCGACCCATGCCTGCAAGAAGGGGAAGCGCTATCGTTATTACATATCGAAACGGCTGATGCATGACGCACGTCAACACGACGACGGTTGGCGCCTCCCGGCAGCGACATTCGAGAATGCCGTTCGTGAGTGCCTGAAGCAGTTCTTGTGTGACCGGAACCGATTGATTGACTCGTTCCAGCTCAAAGATCCCCAGACTTCGGATTTAGTGGGGCTTATCCAACAGGCCAAGTC
>JAJFLM010000463.1 GCA_021772655.1 Deltaproteobacteria bacterium | reverse complement strand
GGTGCGGGATACAGGCATTGGTATTGCTGAAGAAGATTTAGAACTAATTTTTGAATCATTTCGGCAAGTTGACAGCTCATTTACTCGAAATTATCAGGGAACGGGCCTTGGGTTAGGGCTTGCCCAACAGTTTGTTGAAATGCATGGAGGCTGTTTGATTGCTGAAAGTGAAATAGGTCAAGGTTCCACTTTTTGTATGCTCTTGCCTCGAGTCAATCCGCCCGCAGAACTTGCCTAAAAAAGCCTTTGAATAATGCTTAATTGATGCTACAAATAGGTATAATTAACTATCTTTAATTGAATTGAGGTGAAGGGGCTTGGCTTCCATTAAAAAATACCTCTGGATCGCCCATCTCTTCGCAATAGCGGTATGCGCTTATTTTTTGGCTCAAACGGTAACGACATACATCTCTCTTTTGCTTGAAGAAGGCGGCTCAGCGCAATTAGCGAATCAGTCGCCTTTGAAAAAGGGTGGGGCAACATTACTAGGTTCAGCCAGTGAATATGACATCGTCATTAAGAGAAATATTTTTAATTCTCAAGATGTTGCAGAAGAGCCCAAGTTACCCACGGAAGAGGCCAGGCAGGCCGTCGACCTGAGTGCTGAGGCGGTTAAGACGAGTTTAAATATTAAGGTGTTGGGTACCTTGGTTGTGAATGGCGGGAGAGATCGCAGATCATCTGCGACCGTTGTTGGCGGCAAGAGTCGTAAGCCTGAGGTTTTTTATGTGGGTGATGAAGACGGCTTTGAGGATCGTACTCAGTTGGTGCGGGTAAAAAAGCATCGCATTGAGTTTACCAATAAGGGCCGTTTAGAATACGCCATGCTTGAGGGGGTTGATGAAAACTTAAGTATTTTTGCTAGTGCTGCTGAGGTTCATCACAAAGGGGAAAAAACAAAAAAAGTATCTAAGTCAAAATCAAAAGCTAGTGCCGAGGGCGTTAAAGTAGCTGAGGAAAAATCTTTTGTTATTGATCAGGGTGAGCTTGATGAAGCTTTGGGTAATTTGGATCGCTTGTATACAGAGATTAGAATTGTCCCCAATTTTAAAGGTGGTAGGCCTGCCGGTATGAAGGTGTTAGCCGTTAAACCGGGAAGTCTTTTTAGTAAGCTTGGTTTAAAGCGTGGTGATGTTTTAGAGCGCATTAATGGGTTGGAATTAGACATCCGCAAAGGGATGGAATTGTTTGCACAATTAAGAGAGCAGAAAAGTCTCCAGCTTGACATAGTTCGGAGAGGGAAAAACGAGACACTTGAATATGAGATTAAATAAATACTGGCTGAATGCCGTAACCGTTTGGATTTCTCTGGGACTCGTTGTACCGCCGGCAATGGCAAGTCAACTGAGCCCTAATTTAACTCAAACTTCTCAGAAAACGCCTCCGACTGTGACGAGTGATAGTCCTGAAGTCGGTGGTATTAAGGTGCCTGCTGCTGTTCCTTTATCAGCGGTGACCAACTCAGAAGTAGCAGTGCCTACGGTGGGAGCCAAGAAAAGCACGGAAACAACGACTCAGGCGGCTAAAGCTGAAGTTAAAAAAGAAATTAATATGGCACCTAAAACGACGGCACTTAAGCCGGAAGATTTAGTGCAAAAAGAAGCCGTTAAGCCTAGTGGTCAGGAAGTCGCTCCGCAACCTGTCGCGAAACCGGCCCCTGTTAAGGAAGTTCCGGCTTCCGCATTGTCTCAAACCGCTGAAATGAATGCCGCGAAAGCTCCACGTGCAGCAGATGTGGCTAAAGTAGAGCAAGCTGTAGCTGCAACGACTGATGATGGCTTACCCCGAGGTAAGGCACAGCCGACGGTTTCGACACCGATGCGCGCTGCAGATAAAAAGGCGGTAAGCGAAGCTGAGAAAAAACGTGAGGAAGAAGGCGTTTATTTTAACGTTTCTGGCGAAGATATCCGTGAGATTATTAAACAAATCAGCCGTGTGACGAATAAGAATTTTATCATTGATGACAAAATTAGAGGTGAAGTAACCATCATCAGTGAAAAGAAAATGACGAAAGAAGAAGTGTATGAAGCTTTTCTTTCGGCTTTAGATGTTGCGGGTTATACAACTGTTCCGGGGCCTGCAGGACTCATTAAAATTGTTAAAAAGCGTGATGCGCTGACCAAGCCTATTCCCATTTATACAGATAAGACGCCTTATACAGATAAGTTTATTACGCGCTTATTAACGCTGAAGAATATTAGTGCCATTGATATGGCCAATGCCATTAAAGGCCTTGTTTCCAAAGAAGGGAATCTGTTTGCTTATCCTTCGACCAACACTTTGATTATTACAGATTCAGGGACCAATATTGATCGAATTATTCGTATGGTGCAGGAGTTGGACACAGAAGGCCCGCAAGAAGTCCTAGAAATTATACCCGTTGAATATGCTGATGTTAATGACATGGCAGATAAGATTACTAAGTTATTTGGTGGTGAACAAAGTAGCTCTAGTCGACCTACTCGTCGTGCGACAACACGTCGTGGAGTACGTAATACCCCAGCTGCTACGGATGCCTTACCAACTTTAAGTAAAGTGATTTCAGATGAGCGAACTAATTCGTTAATTATCTTAGCTTCTAAAATTACCATTGCCAAGGTGCGGGATGTTATCCGCCGCCTTGATAAACCTTTGGTAGGTCCCGATGAAGGGGATATCCATATTCTTTATTTGAAGAATGCTAAAGCGTCTGAAATAGCTGAAGTGCTGACGGGTATTACGCAGGCGGCTCAGCAAAATACGAATCAGCCTGGAAATCAGCAGCGACGTGGAGCAACGGCGGCGAGAACCACTAGAACAGCTCGACAGCCAGCAGCACCCAATGAAGCCTTTGAAGCTTTGTTTGGCAGTATTAAATCGATCCGCGCGGATGACAATACAAACGCACTGATTATTCAAGCCAATGCTAAAGATTTCCGTCTTTTAGTCGATCGGATTATCGCTAAATTAGATATCCCTCGCCGTCAGGTATACATTGAAGCGACGATTATGGAGCTGAATATCAGCAAGGGCCGGGAGCTAGGTACGGGGGCTCTTGGTGGGCTTAACATTAACTTGGGTGGCAATGATTTTGCTTTGTTTGGTAATACCTTCCCATTTATTCCAAGTATCACTTCGAATTCAGGCGTTGGTGGTTCTACGACAGATAATCCCATAGCGATTACACCGCCTTTTTCTGATAACCCCATTAACTTCCCTAAGTTTTTTGCGGCTTTTATAGCGCAGTCTGATGAGACTGAACTTAATGTGCTCTCGACACCTAATATTCTGACTTTGGATAATACAGAAGCAAGAATTAAAGTCGGTGATACGGTACCTTTCTTAACGGGAAGTGCTTTAACCACAGGTGGTGTGCAAACTTCAAATATCCAGCGTGAGGATATTGCGCTAGAACTGGTTGTGAATCCTCAGATTACTGAAGGTAATAATGTTCGCTTGAAGATTAAGCAAACAATTGAAGATTTTAGCCAGGCCAACAACCCGCTGGAAGCAACGGCTGGTCCGGCCACGAGTATCCGAGAAATTGATTCTGAAGTTGTGGTGCCAGATCAACAGACCGTTGTTATTGGTGGTTTGATGCAAGATCGTGATTCATCACGTAAAACCAAGATTCCGTTGTTGGGTGATATCCCTATTTTAGGGTATTTGTTCAAAGCGACATCTCATGCCAAGCGCAAGGTTAATTTGCTTATCTTCTTAACGCCTAATATTATTCGTGAACCGCAAGATTTCTTACTTGTGTTGAAGAAGAAGTTAGATCAACGCAATCGCTTTATTGATGATCATTTTGGAGAGCGCAATCGGAAGCGTATCCGTGAGACAATTTCTAGGCACAACGATACAATTTTAGAATTTGAATCGGCAACGTCATCTATTAATGAGCCTGAATTTTTGCCAACAGACCCGTTATTAGGGGACCCACAATTAAATGGTGGCTTAGAGGTTGGGACACCATTGCCACCAGAATCAATCCAAAGTGCCAATGACTTATCTTCGATTGAATCGCCTTCAAGTGATACTCGTAGGGGTAAAAAACAACCTCGTGGCTCATCTACTAAGATTTCTATAGAAGATTTTAGTGATCTGGCGCCTACAGACTCTAAAGGGCAGGCGACGCCACCACCTCCATCAGCACCCGTGGAAGCCCCTAAGGCAAAGAAAAGCGCCAAAGCAGCCCCGCCACCTCCGCCACCAGCTTCATCAAGTAAGGAGCCTGAAAATACCTCCTTACCCAGTGATATAGATTTAGCCTTTTAAGGTGATAAAAAACCTAGTAATAAAAGGCAGTTAGCTGTTAGGTTGGTTGTGGTCTCAACTGCAGTCTGTTATACTCAAAACACGTTTTTACGGCGTTGTAATGTGAGGGCAAATCTATGGAAGATCGTAGCCTCGGGGCTATTCTATTAGAAAATACGAGTCTTACCCAAGAGCAATTGGATGAAGCTCTAAATGTACAGCGGGAACGCAGCATGAAACTAGGGGAAGCGCTCATCCAATTAAAGCATCTCCGTTCTGAAGATATTCTTAAAGCCTTATCCATTCAACTTGGTATGCCCTATGCTAACAAAATTGATACGGATGAGATTCCCTTAGATTTAGCATCACAAATTTCTTTAAACTATTCAAAAAATCATGAAGTGGTTCCCTTGAAGCGTGAAGGTAACGTTGTGAAAATAGCCATGGCGGACCCTTTTGATCATTATACGATTGATGACCTTAGAGTCCTATTTAGTGCCACCATTGAACCTATTATTGCCAGCTCTTATGAAATTATTTCAGCAGTTAATGTTATCTATAACAAGTTGACTGAAACGGGTGGTGAAGGTGGCATTAATGAGTTGCAAGAAGAAAACCTGGATAGCATTGGCCAAGAATTAGAAGAGGTTCAGGATTTATTAGAATCTGCGGATGAGGCGCCAATTATTCGCTTGGTGAATTCACTTTTATTTAGAGCGGTTAAACAGAAAGCTTCCGATATTCATATTGAACCCTTTGAAAAAGAATTGATGGTGAGGTTCCGTGTTGATGGTGTGTTGTATGACATCATGCGTCCGCCTAAAAAGGCGATGGCATCGATTATTTCACGTATCAAGATTATGGCTAATTTAAATATTGCTGAAAAACGTCTGCCTCAGGATGGCCGGATCCGGATTAAAGTGGCCGGTAAGGATGTTGATATTCGTGTTTCTACCGTCCCTACAACTTATGGTGAATCCATTGTGATGCGTTTATTAGATAAAAGTAAAGTGATTCTAGATATCGATAAAGTTGGGATTAACCCAACAATTCTGGCAAAAATTAAGGAAATGATTACCCGACCGCATGGTATTTTTCTAGTTACGGGACCAACGGGTAGTGGTAAAACGACCACTCTCTATGCAGCACTTTCACGCATCAATACCATTGATAAAAAAATTCTTACGACTGAAGACCCGGTTGAGTATCAGTTGGATGGAATCAATCAAATTCCCGTAAATGCTTCTATTGGATTAACATTTGCGGCGGGCTTGAGGTCTATTCTGCGCCAGGATCCTGATGTGGTGATGATTGGTGAGATTCGTGATGCGGAAACTGCTGAGAACGCAGTGCAAGCTTCACTGACAGGTCACTTAGTTTTCTCTACCCTCCATACCAATGATGCACCTTCTAGTGTCACACGTATTTGTGATATGGGAATTGAACCCTTTTTAGTTTCGTCATCAGTAATTGGCGTGATGGCTCAGCGTTTAGTGCGACGCGTATGTAAGGATTGCGCAAAAAAATATACACCGACGGACGAAGCGTTAGCTGAAATTAATCGGACGCGTGCTGAGTTGAAAGGCCGACAACTCTATAAAGCTGTCGGGTGCAGTAATTGTATTAGTACCGGTTATATTGGTCGTACGGGTATCCATGAATTGATGATTATGGACGATGCTCTCCGTGCTCAATTATTGAAAAGTACGGAAGCTACTCAATTAAAGAAACTAGCCGTTGATCGCGGTATGAAGACATTGCGGGATGATGGGATAGAAAAAGCTTTCCAAGGGTTGACTACCATAGAAGAGGTGCTTCGAGTTACTGCTGAAGAAGAAGCCTCTGAAGATGATTCTATATCTGCAGCATAATTTAAGGAAGTATTCGTAGATGGCTGTTTTTAATTATAAGGGGATGGACAAAGCTGGCAAGAAAGTCAGTGGTGTTGTCGAGTCCGATAATATTAAAGCCGCTCGTCTTAAATTACGTCGTACCGGTATTTTCCCTACAGATGTTAGAGCAGAGGGTGCTAAGGGTAGCGGAGGTTTTAACTTAAGTGCTGATATCGATATTGGAAAATACTTTGAACGAGTCAAAACCAGAGACCTTGCGGTGATGACCCGCCAGTTATCAACATTGATTTCTGCTAATGTGCCTTTGGTCGAGTCCTTAAATGCTCTAGTGGAGCAAACAGCCAATAATAAACTCCGTAAAGTCATTGCTGATATAAAAATGAAGGTGACTGAGGGAGGGCGGATGTCGGATGCTTGTGCGGCCCATAATGATATTTTCCCAGAAGTTTTTATTCATATGATCGCTGCCGGTGAGGCCTCAGGGGCCTTAGATACTGTATTAGATCGTCTTGCGGTGTTTATGGAAAAAAGTGCTGCCTTAAAAAGTAAGATACTCGGCGCCATGATGTACCCGATTATTATGACCTTAGTCGGCCTGAGTTTGGTTGGTTTTCTTGTGGTCTATGTTGTCCCTAAGGTGACGAAGATCTTTGAGGATGTTGAAGCCACTTTGCCTATGCCCACACGCGTACTTATTTGGTTGAGCGATGCGATAGGTAACTATTGGTATATATTTATTCTTCTAGCCGTACTTGCTGTGTTTGGGTTTAAACGCCTGCTGAAGACAACTAAAGGTAGAGAAATTTACGATAGATTTACATTAAAAGTCCCTTTATTTGGTAATCTGATGCGTATGGTCGGGATTTCTCGATTTGCACGTACGTTGTCTACTTTGATGACCAGTGGTGTGCGTTTGCTTAATGCGCTGGATATTGTCAAAAACATTGTTCAGAACGTGCAATTAGTCAAAGCCATTGAAGATACCAAAGTGAGTGTGCGCGAAGGGGAATCGATTGCGATTCCTTTAAAGCGTAGTGGAGAGTTCCCACCTTTAGTGGTGCATATGGTTGGGATTGGTGAGAAAACCGGTAATCTTGAAACTATGTTGGAACGGGTTGCAGATACTTATGATGCTGAGGTAGATAATACAGTGTCGTCATTAACGACTCTGTTAGAACCAATAATGATTTTAGTGATGGGGGGCATCGTTTCTTTTATTGTGATGTCGATATTGCTCCCAATTTTGCAATTGAATCAACTCGGCGCGTAATAAGCATAAGATGCTTATTGTGTCAGGGGTGAATTAGAATATGGAGGAAAAAGATGAAGCGTAGTCGCGAAAAACGTCAGTTAGGGATGACCTTGATTGAAATTATGGTGGTGGTAACCATCTTGGGTATCTTGGCCACTATTGTTACAGTCAATGTGTTAGATCGATTAGATCAAGCTAAAGTGAGTGCTGCTGTAACACAGATGAAGAACTTAGAAGCGGCACTTGATGAGTTTCGTCGTGATAATGGCTTTTATCCTTCAACCGAACAAAGTCTTAAGTCTTTGATAGAAAAACCCACGATTGGTCGTGAAGCTAAGCGCTATCCACGTAATGGTTATTTAAAGGGAGGGGCTGTGCCCCGTGACCCATGGGATTGTGATTTTATTTATCATAGTCCTGGTTTGAACGGCAACCCCTACGAGATAACTTCATTAGGTTCGGATTGTGCTGAAGGCGGAGAAGATGCGGATGCAGATATCCGGAGCTGGGAATCCCAATAAGACGGCATCACAATTAAGACAGCGGGGAATGACCCTGATTGAGCTTATGGTCGGCATGACCATACTCGGGGTCATTCTCTCTGTCGTTGTGGGGGGGATTCGTAGTTTCAGTGACGCGGAGCTAAAGAAAGCTTCCAATAAGTTGTCGTCTACTATTCGTTATTTATATAACAAGTCAGCCACTGAACGGCTGTATTTACGGCTGGCTTACGACATCTCGGAAAATAGTTACAAAGTAGAGTCATCCTCTGAACCCTTTGTCGTAGAAGTTTTAACCAAAGAAGAGCTTGAGAAAAAAGCCCGTGATGGTCAAGACGACGATGCCATCCCAGAGCACAACCCCTTCTCTGCCGAAGAATCTTATTTATTGAAACCAGTTAAGTTGGGTGATGATATTAAGTTTGCAGATGTTCAAGTGTCTTATTTAAAGGCGCGTATCAATGGAGGCATTGCCTACACTTATTTTTTGCCGAATGGTTTTGCGACGCCGACAATTATTAATTTAAGTGATGAAGCCGGTGAGGCCTTCTATTCGCTTGAAATCCTCCCACTTTCTGGACGCGTGCGGATAGAAACCAAGCATAAGGATTTGCATGAAGACCTTGAATAAACAAACAGGCTTCTCCTTATTAGAGGTGATGATTGCTATCGCCATATTAGCCACCTCACTGGTGGTATTACTTAATTTTCAATCAACAGCCGTATTGAGCTCCGGTCGGGCCCAGAGTCTGAGTGTAGCCACCTTATTAGCCCGACATCAAATGGCACAGTTAATCATTCAGTTAGAAGAAAATATGGTGAAGCAAGGTTTGCCGGAAGACAAAACCGAGGCGGGTGACTTTTCAGAAATAGGTTATCCCGATTATCGCTGGGAAATGGCCGTTCGCAAAGTCGAAGTGCCGGCACCTCCTTTGCCGGAAGAGGCCGGTGGTGATTTGGTGAATAAGATTGTTGAGAATATTACCGAGCAAATCAGCCGCGCGACACGTGAATTGCTGTTGACAGTTATTTGGAAAGAGCTGGAGGAAGATCAGTCTATTTCTGTGGTGACACATTTGGTTGATTTAAAGAGTAATAAGTTTGGGGGGGTATCAAAATGAAGCTCTGGCGACGGCAGCAGGGCTTTACTCTGATCGAAATAATGATTGCGGTCGCTATTCTTGCAATCATTAGCCTGCTGTTGTGGCAATCGAGTGCGGTCATGATGAATGCGAAATCCCGCTATGAGCTAGAAGACTCACGTTTTCATGAAGTCTTTATGGCCCTCAGCCGAATGGCGGATGATCTTTCAATGGCTTTTTTATATCAGTCTGTAGATCACTTAGGTGGCTATAAAAATACGGAAGCACAACGAGAGATTCGTTTTGTGGCTTCAGAGTCCAATAGTCAAAAATCACTTAATTTTGCGACTTTTTCACATATTAGGTATTTAAAAAATAGTCATGAAAGCGAGCAAGCTGAGGTGGGCTATTTCCTTAGGGCCTCTGAAGAAACGGGTACTATGAATCTTATAAAACGTGTGCAGGCGCCTCCCGATAGGAATGCCGAAGAGGGTGGCGTGGAATATGTTTTGTTAGAAGGTATCAAGGATATTAAGTATCAATTCTATGATATGAACCGCAAAGAATGGCGTCCGGCGTGGGATAGTGCGTCTTTAGACTATGGGAAGAAGTTGCCGCGAGCTGTTGAGATTACGATTACCATTGATGACCCTGTTGTCGAAGATGAGACGCGTTCGTTTGTGACGACGGCTTTAGTGGAGATGGCCCCAGGGCCGAATGATTTTTGATGAAGTTTAAAAAGAAAAATAAAAAGCAGGCGGGTGTTGCCTTGATGATGGTGCTTAGCTCGATTGCCATGCTCACGACATTAGTGGTGGAGTTTGCCTATAACAGCCATGTGACATCGACAATGGCCTCAAATAATTTAAATCGTTTACAGGCCCATTATTTAGCGAGGTCTGCGATGAGCTTTGCTAAGTTGCAAGTTCAGATTGAAAAAGACATCCGCAAACAACTTAAAAATTATGCCAAGTATCTCAGTGGTGTGATTGGTTCTGAACCGGTTTGTAAGATTCTGCCTTTTTCTACAGGTTTGTTGCGTGGCGGTTTGGGTGATATTGAGGGCGAAGCAGATACCGATCAAGTAAAGGATGAGTTAGAGGCTTCGCCAGAAGGTACTGAGGATTCAGCAGGTGAGGGCGAAGAACTTGAGTTTGAAGGGATACTTCAAGCCGCTGCCGCCGGTGATTTCTTGAGTTTTGATGGCGATTTTTCAGTCAATTGCGATGTTGAGGATAAGAAGATTAATCTCAATTATTTTTCTCAATTAAACCCTGAATCAGAAGTCAATGAAGATACTCAAGTGAATGCCTATGAGAGTCACAAGCGTTTAGTCGAATCGCTTTTAGCCGGAACTGATTATGAACCTTACTTTGAAGACGATCCTTCCTTGCGACGTACACTCGTTAATAATATCTCAGACTGGGTCGATACAAATAATTTAGTAGATGAGTCACCAGGTTTTCAAGGGGGCTACGAAGATCAGAAATATTCAGACCTGAGCTATAGTGTCAAAAACGGAAAATACAGTACTGTGCGTGAGCTGTTGATGGTTTCAGGGATGACGGATGATATTTATAAATTGTTAGCTCCCAATGTGACTATCTACGGTGATGATAAAATTAATATATGTTTGGCAGAAGACCCTATGATAAAGGCTTTTGTGGTCCGTTATTCCAATACCACACCAGATGTGGATCCTATTGCGCCGGATAATGATGAATTACTTGACGAAATAATTGCTGCAGTGCGGCAAGTTTGTTTGACTCCGGTGCCAAAAGCCAACGAAGTGGCCAATGCCATCCGAGAAAAAATGGGCCTTGAGGCTGAATCGGCGACAGTAGGCAGTAATCCTGGTAAAGGTAAGGGTAAAACAACAGGAAAAAAGACAACGGCTAAGACAAATCCTAATGATGGGAGTCAGCAGGGCAATATTGCTGGTGCCCAAGCGCCGAAAGCGTTAACCCAGCAAATTTCCGTTGAAAGTCGTTATTATAGTTTCGACTTAACAGGAAGTGCTGGAGATATTATACTGAATATTAAGGCGGTCTTGAATACCGAGGACGCAGATCCTACGAAATGGCCGCTGCTCTATTATCGGGTTGAATAGGGCTCTTAGGGGGGCTTTTCGTTACAATAAGGTAGTGTTATGGCGCAAAAGATTTATGGCATTGATGTTGGGACTTACTCGATTAAAATTGCGGAGCTAGAAAGTAGCTTCAATAATTTTGAGCTGGTTAGCTTTTATGAGCATCCCGTGGTTTATAACGAGGTGCTTACAGCTGAAGAAGCGATTGCAGCGACCTTAGAAAAGATGGCCGAGGATTATGACTTAGCAGAAGGTCAGGCTTATACGGCTTTGCCCGGTAGTTATACCTCGACGCGTTTGTTGGACATGCCTTTTGGTAATGCCAAAAAAGTCGATCAAACCATTGAATTTGAAGTGGAGTCAGCTATTCCTTTTGCACTAGAGGATGTGGTGGTTGATTACCACATTGTTGAGTCTTCTAAGACCGAATCCACCTGCTTATTGAGCTATGCTCAAAAACAGGACATGGTGAAGTTCCTTAATATTTTTTCAGGCTCTGAAATTGAACCACGCTTTGTAGGTTGCGAACCTGTAGAGTTGGGTAGTGTCATGAAGCTGGGGATGATTCAACCTGAAGGGGCTTATGCGGTCCTTGATCTCGGCCATACTAAATCAAACCTAGCCATCTACGTGGGTAATGACCTTTATTTCTCCAGGACCCTTTCTTTAGGGGGATTGCATCTGACTCAAGCGATTGCTGAGAAATTACAAGTTCCCGTGCCTGAAGCCGAACGTTTTAAGATTGAGATTGGTCAATTGGCTGGTGATGCTCAAGATGAAATGTCGCGGAAAATTTCTCAGGCGATTAAAAGCGTGTTGAACCGTTTACTTATTGAAGTGAAGCAAACCTTCATGAATATCCAAGAAAATGAAGGGCAGGTAATCCAGGCCTTATATTTATGCGGAGGCACCTCGCGTCTCAATGGCATCGATCATTTCTTTTCTTATGAATTAAGAAAGAATGTGAGCCATTTAGATTGCCTTGATTTTTCTTTTAATAAACTCGCCGACTCTGCTTGGTGTCGCCCCATCATTCCTTTATCTTTAGCCTTGGCCTATCGTGGGGCTGTTGGCAAAAAGCTGCCTGATATCCAATTTAGGCGTGGAGAGTTTGCCTATCGTGGTGATATGGATCAGCTTAGTGGTATTGCCAAGCAGGCCGCGGTGATAGGTGCGACGATTGCTTTTTTTGTTATGGTGAGTTTTGGGGTGAATTATTTTGTGCTCAACTCTAAGTTAGATAAATTTAAAGGCTCAGTGGCAGAGGCGGCTGGGAAAGTACTGCCGACCACACCCACGCGTATGTTAGAGAGTACCGATTCAGTGCTTTCCATTCTCAATAGTAAAATTTTAGAAGGAAGAGAAGTCAAAAAAGAGATTAGTGAAAAGTTTGATAATTCTTATTTAAATATTCTTAAAGAAGTCTCACGGGTATTGCCTCCGCGCGATCAGCTGAAGCTTGATATTGATGAGCTCAGTATTGCCGGCAATAGGCTGAGAATGGAAGGGCGTACCGTTTCTTTTGAATCTGTGGATATTATTAAAACCTCTATTGCAAAGTCACAGTATTTTAAGAACGTGTCGACGGGTAATGTTACGAAGGCGGCGGATAATTTGATTAAGTTTAATATCACCTTGCAGATAGATTCTGAGCCTGAAGCCGTGGGTCTGTTAGAAGGGGGGCACTAATGCCTTTAAAGTCTAAATATTCCCCGCTGAGTAAGCCGAGTTTTGAAAATATTTATCATGCCTTTACGTCATTGGCGCCGCGTGAACAGTTGATTGCCACCATTGGGGGTATTTTATTGATTGTGCTCGTGATTATTTTGCCATTGTCTATGGTGTCGGGAAAAGTTTCTAAGCTGAAAAAGAACTTAACACGTTCACAAGCAAAATTAAATGAAGTGATGGTAAAGGTCGCTGATTTTAAGCAACTGCAAGCAGAGATTACGACTTTAGAAAAACAATACGGTCGGGGTGTTTCTTCAATGACTTCTACCATTGAATCGATTGTGACCAAGGCCGGCTTGCAAAGTACTATTGAGGTCCTCAAAGAAAAACCGCAGGTGACGAGTGATCGCTTTATTGAAAGGCCTGTTGAGCTCAAGATGAAAAATGTCACTTTAAAGCTGCTCATAGAGCTTATTCATGGGATAGAATCTTATCCTACGGCTTTACTGCGGGTCCGTAATCTTCAGATTAAGCCGCGTTATTCAAATCGTTCGTTTATTGATGTGACCATGGACGTGGCGAATATTCAGCTACAAAAAGAAAGCGAAGGCTAATATGCCAATGGCGCTTAAGGTTCTTGTTTATCCATTGTTTGCCTTGTTCTGCTTTGTATTCTTTTGTTTGGTGCTGTTTCCCTTTGATAGCGTTAGAGGCCGCATTGAAAGTGAAATTAAGCGTTCTTTGGGGGGGGCTTATGACATTACTATTGGTAAAATAGATTTATCATTGCCGGCCGGGGTTGATATAGAAAAGGTTCATGTTTTTTCACTGCAAGGTCAACGTACTAAAGTGGCTCAGATAGATGAGGCCGAGCTCAATATTGGTTTGCTTGCCTTGGTGATGGGTAAATTAGATGTAAACTATGATATCCGTGCAGCGGGCGGTCGGATCCAAGGGAATTTTAAACAAACTAAAGAGAATATTGCTGTTGAAGCTGATTTAAAGAATGTCAATTTAGCAGCCGTTCCGCTGATAAAAGAAAACTGGGGTATTGGTATTTCCAGCGATGTAGATGGTGATGTGGATATAGAACTATACCCGCGGACACCACTGAAAAATAATGGGTCTATTCAACTTAAAATCGATCAACTTAAGACAGAAGCCGGTAATATCAAGGGTTTCCTTGCTTTGCCAGACTTGACCTTAGCTACACCGCAAAGCCAATCAAAGATAGATGTCATCATGAACCGTGGGAGTGTTGAGATTAGAAAATTAGGCTTAAGCGGTGGAGACTTGACCTTAGATCTGGGAGGTAAGGTCTATCTCGCTCAACGACTTTCTAATCTGCGTTTTAATGTGCGTGGTAAAATGGGTGTGAGCGAGAAATTAGATAAAGCGTTGCCTTTCTTGATGATTGTTCAAAAATATAAGGGTCAGGATGGGCTCTACCCACTGACAATGACAGGTCAATTGCGCAAACCTAATATTCGCATCGGCGAATTTCGCGTTCCTATGTAATGATCTACTCTTGACAGAGTTGATGTCGTTGCATACAGGCATGAACTATGGCCCATTTAGTTTTCTATCGTGATGGCGCAGAGATGCTGCGTTTCCCTTTAAGTGCCGATGAAGTACGTTTAGGGCGACACTCCGAAAATGATATTAGTTTGCCTGACCCTGAAATCAGTCGCTTTCATGCCTTGTTGGTGAAACAGGGTGAGTCGTATCGCTTAGAAAATATCAGTCGTATTGGCATACTAATCAATGAGAAGCCGATCGAAACTCATCGGTTAGAACCACAAGATGTTTTTTGTATTGGGCGTTGGCGTATTCTATATGAAATGAGTCCAACCCTTGATGATCAAGAAACCAAAGTAGGTTCATCAAATGATTCCCCAAAACTTTTTTGCCATATGGTGGGTGAAAGCCGCCCGATGCGTCAATTGTTTGAGTTGATTGAGAAGGGGGCGCAGAGTGATTTGCCAGTGATGATTCAAGGTGAAACCGGTACGGGTAAAGAGCTCGTCGCACGTGCTATTCATGAAAAGTCTGGGCGTCACGGTCCTTGTGTGGCCTTAAATTGCGGCGCGATTTCTCCTAATCTCATTGAGAGCGAACTCTTTGGCCATGAGCGCGGAGCTTTTACGGGTGCTGTCAGTCAGCATAAGGGCGCCTTTGAACAAGCGGAGGGCGGGACACTTTTCTTAGATGAAATGGGCGAGTTGCCATTGGAGCTGCAGTCGAAATTACTGAGAGTCCTTGAGGATGGGTCTTTTAAACGTGTTGGTGGTACTACTGAGTTGAAAGCCGACGTCAGAATTGTGTCGGCCACACACCGTGATTTACAATTGTTGGTTCGAGCGGGCGAATTTCGCGAAGATTTATTTTATCGTCTTATGGGGCTCCCGGTTATTCTGCCACCATTGCGTGAACGTGGGGATGATATCAATCATTTAGCCCAATTTTTCATGAGAGAAAATTCTCCGGTTGCGATGCACAAAGAACTGTCTGCAACGGCTTTAGCGCGCTTACAGTCTTATGAGTGGCCGGGCAATGTGAGAGAGTTGAAAAATGTGTTAGCGCGCAGTCTGTTACTTTCATCCGGTTCTATTCTGGAGGACGAAGATCTCCATTTCTTACCGACTCTTAGTAAAGCGGATGATCGTTCCTTAGAAGGGCGTGAAAAAGAGACGATTGTAGAAACTCTCAGGGCGACGGCTGGCAATAAAAAACGTGCGGCTGAGCGTCTGGGGATTGCTAAATCTACTTTATTCCGGAAAATTAAAGAATACGGCTTATCAGAATTCTAGTGACTGCGGATCTAAGTAACTTTCGATGCGGCTTTGTCCTGGAACTAATGAATTTATCTTGAGATGGGCGGCACCCCCGCGGGGCAGAGCATAAAGTGGCGCCTGGAGCCCTCCTGAAAGTGTTGCGATTAAGCGACCGACAGATGGCATATGTCCGATCAGGGCGATGGGGCTAGCTGGGGTCAAGCATTCGAGTTGGGTCAGAATATCGCTGGTCTGTGTTCCAGGCAGCAGCCACGGGGCTAATTGGCGCTTAGTAGGCCAATGTGCTTCAAAGAAACGAGCTGTTTGTTGGGCGCGGATTAAAGGGCTGACCCATAATTCCGCAGGAGCTACCCATTGTTGAGCAGCTTGCTTCGCTATCCGTTGGACTATTTTTTCACCTACCTTTGTTAATGGTTTTTCATCATCAATGAGATAGGCATCATCACAAGGGCCATGTCGAATGATATATAAATCCATTGCTTTGGTGTATCATGCTTGTTTTAAGCTGAAAAGAGTTAAGGCTTAGTGGGGGAGTGATCTGCTTGATTATGTGGGGACGTATCAAAAAAACCAGTTTAAGCTTAGTCGCTTGGTCTTGGCACCATCCTAAAAAAGTATTCATCATCGCTTTTCTGCTGTCATGCGGGGCATTTTTGGGAGTGCAACAACTGACACTTAATACTCAAGCTAATCAGCTCTTACCTCAGGATATGCCGTCACTTCAAGAATACCGACAAGGTACCGCTGATTTTGGTCACCAATCGCTGTTTGTGGCCATGGTTGCATTACCGGAGGTAGAACAGCTTGATTTGTACCGGCATTTTCTAGTGAGCTATAAGCAACGTTTACAACAGGCCGTGAATCCTCAGTCGAATCAATTTTCTATTTCAGCGGATATTCTGCAGAGAGTATCTCAATATGTTTCAAAATATGGGCTCTATTTATTTGATGTTCAACAACTTCAACAGTTCAATCAGCTTTTATCACCCAAGTCACTTAAATCGCATTTACAAGAAAGAGCCTATTTATCGGCGGAACCGTTTTTTGATCCCCTGGGTTTGATGCCTCTGCTGGAGGCACATTTTTTACCATCGCAAGAATTAATGCCAGATCCCTCTGGAGAGTTCTTAATATCACGGGATAGGCGCTTTGCCTTTTTGGCGATGAATCAAGCGATGGCTCCTGGAGATATTGCGCGAACAAGCAAGTTGCTGCAGCAAATAGCTCAAATCGAAAGAGAGCTGCGTTCAGGTTATAATTCGTCCGAGCGGAGGATTATTGATTCACTGAGGGTGCGTTGGACCGGTTTACCGCTGATGCTACATGGCGATCATCTAGCTTTAAAGCATTTTGCTTGGTCATCTTTGTTAATCAGTTTTGTCATGATTGTGCTGTTGTTTTATGGGGTCTTTCGCCGGTTTGCGAGCGTCTTGGTGGCTTTTATCCCTTTGTTGCTGGCTCTGCTGTGGACCTTTGGATTAGCTGGTTTTACTTTAGGTTCCCTAAATATTGCCACAGCGGCTTTGGGTGCCATTTTGATAGCTTTAGGCATTGATTATCCAGCCTACTTACTTTTTGCGTATCGAAGTCGGGCGAGATCTTTACAGGGTTTGGCTCTCATAGAAGCAGTCTGGGTAGAACGAGCGGCGACAGTTTTTTTAGGAGCGCTGAGTTCAGCAGTGGCTTTTTTGGTACTCGTAGGCACTCAGTTATCAGCATTTCGGCAACTTGGCTTTATCGCCGGCATGGGTTTGTTGGTGACCGTGCTGACGGTGCTATTTGTCATGCCGGCACTGTTACGTTTTTTGCATGATATGGGTGCGGCTAAACCCCGAACGGTTGGATTGCCTGTGATGAAGTGGGCTTTAGCTCATCCTAAAATGATTACAGGGATTTTTATAGTTCTTGTGAGTGGCTTTATCTATTCAGCACAGACTGTCGAAATAGGCTTGTCATTACAATCCACTCATGCCGAATCTAGCGAAGCTCAGCAAGTCGCGACCCGTATTGAAGAGGTCCTGCAAATTGATTTGAATCCTGTGCGTGTGATTGTCAATGCTCCCGAACTTTATCAAGCCTTGTTCTATAATGAGCAATTGGGCCGTGAATTAGAATTATTTAAAAGCCAAGGGCTGATTCAGCAATATGATAGCCTCTCTCGATGGATTCCTTCTCCGCAACGCCGTAAACAAATTACTCAAATGCTCAATCAATCAAATAATCTGCAGCCTGAGTTGTTTCAGGAAAATTTTTCGGCGGTGGTACAGGAATTAGACCTTAGTGGAAGTGCTTATTCACGATATCAAAAAATTATTAGCCGGGGCTTGAGGTCACGGCAACAACCGACTTTGCAGACGATGAAGCGCTTGGGTTTGGAAGAAATTGTCGGAAAATATCAAGCACAGCGGCCTTATCAAACGCGTTTGATCACTAATATTTATTTACCTAAATCTATAGAAGGTGAGCGCGAGCGTAGCGAAATAATTTCCCAACTGGAAAGTCTTTCTAGTTTGAATTTAGGTCAGGTGCAATTGTTATCAGAAGTGCCTATTTTTGAAGAGATGGCGCTGTTGATTAAACAAGAGCTGCGATGGATTCTCTTGTTAGGTTTAGCTGTGGTCTTATTGGTGCTCTGTCTGACTTTTCGCTCCATCCTACTGTCACTCATAGCCATTATTCCCATGCTCTTTGCGATTTTAGCGACCGCTGCATGCTATACCTTGGGCTTTGGCAGGATCAATGGGGTAAATCTATTCTTTTTTATTGTGCTTATTGGTTTAGCCATTGACGATGCCGTTCATTATATTCGCGCTTGGCAGCGAGCGGGTGGGGATAATCAAGCACTTGAGCTGGCTTTAGAGCAGGTAAGCGCCCCGATTATTTTCACATCAGTAACTACCATCTTCGGTTTTGGAACTCTAGTTTTATCGCCGTTTCCTGTGTCACAGCAGGCGGGTCTACTTGTGTTGTTGGCGATGCTTTGGGAGTTGGTTGCTTCTTTACTATTGCTGCCCGTATTACTAAAATTTTTCGTGAAACTCCGGGCGGAGTTCTAAGATTGCTTGTTTGAGAAAGTCTCGTTCATAGACATCGGGGTCAGTGATGTTCTCATCCCAAGCAATAATATCTAAATCAATTGTTCTTGGACCGGTTTTTGGTTGAGTGCGATCTCGTCCTAGCCGGGCCTCTATTTTATTGAGACTATTTTTTAATTCTAGCTCATCGACTTCACTAGAAATTAATACGGCACCGTTTAAGAAGGCCGCTTGGTTTTTGTTGCCGATCGGCTCTGTTTCAATGAAGCGTGAGGTTGCAAGTAGATTAAACTGTGCTTCAATTAATTGTAGGGCTGCTTCAATATGCTTAACGGGTTCAATATTAGACCCGAGTGCAATAATAACCTGAGCCATCATTTAACGAATCGCACTACAGCTTACAGATACAGAATCTGAAAAGCGTAAGGCTTGTGGTTTATCAATTTCTACATGTGCGGATGAAGCCAGTGGCGACTCCATAACTAAATCTAGGATACTCTGGGCTAGTTTTTCAATTAAGAAGTACTCCGATGATTCTACTAAAGTGATGATTTTTTTGGTTAAACTTTTATAGTTCAGGGTATCTTCAATGGAGTCACTCGCTGCCGCCTGACTCCCGTCAAACTCAATTGACGTATTTATAATTATATCTTGTTTATGCTTACGTTCCCATTCAAAAATTCCCAGGATTGTCCGCAGGCGTAAGTTTTTTATTTTAATAGTCATTTTTTATGGATTCTTTCATCAAATTAGATGGGTGCATTTTTTTAATACGGTATTTGAATTTTTAAGCGAATTCGGGCAGATAAGGCAAACATTTTTCATGAGATGAGGAGACAGTTATGGCAGATGCGATTACACGAGGAATTAGGGTAAATGTTGAGAGTGAGTTTCGCGATGACGATTCTTCGCCTGAGGATGATATTTATGTTTTTGCCTACCATGTCACTATTAGCAACCATGGTGATAAACCCGTACAATTGATGACGCGACATTGGATTATTACGGATGCTGATGGCAAAGTAGAAGAGGTGAAGGGTGCTGGTGTGATTGGGGCCCAGCCAACAATTGAACCTGGGCAAGGCTTTTCTTATTCTAGTTTTTGTCCCTTAAAGACCCCGGTTGGCTCTATGTATGGGACTTATCAGATGGTCACGCAAGAAGGTGATAGTTTTGATGCGGTGATCGCTCCCTTTACTTTAGCAGTACCGGGTACCTTACAATAAATTAATTACCTAAAAGGTCGGATGAACTGAGGTCGGGTCCACTCGGACGGGAGGGCATCGATGTTTTTAACGCGATAGCGTCCATAGGGTGCCAGGCCTACACCATAGAAGCCATAGCCGATGGGTGAGATATAAGAATAAGCCGCTGCCGGTGCTGTGCGTCGATAAAGTTTATCTCGTGAATAAGCGACAGCAGGCAGTGTGCGAGGGTTTAGATTGAGGGGAACTTGATAGGCTACGGGGCGTGTTGAGACTTTGTGTGCCGCAGGTTTCGCTACCGGGCGTGCTTCAACCTGTTGGAAGGCAAGTACGCGCTGTTTTTCTTCGGCCCAACGTTCTGTAATCCATGGGTTCCATAAATATGTTTCACGCAGTTGTTTCGTGAAAGCAGGGTTCTTTACCAGCAGAGGGATAATATGAGGTTGGTCAAAGAGCTCTCGATAAGCGGCGATAGTAGGTAAACCATAGCCTACGGTCATTCGTTTTAGCTCCCACTGAGCTTCATGAATAATCCGATATAATTCAGCTAGCAAGGGGATATGCAGGTTAGCAATTTCACGACTGTATTTTCTAATAGGCTCAGGATAGGGCGCGCTGATTAAGTTAATTTCCAGGGGGTCGAGGCTCCCATCTTTTGCTAAGTCGATGATCAGTTGCGGGTAGAGTAAAAGAGCCGTCACTTTCATGGGTAGCTTGGGGGGTGCTTCTGCTAGCAAAGTTTGAGCGTGTGCCTGAATATTTCGGTGTAAGCGGACCAAGTCGGCCAATTTTTCATTATGTACTGAGACACGAAAAACAGCCGAACGTATGGAATGAGGCAGCAAAACCAAGCGCTGAGTTTGCTCGGGAAAACGTGCTTCCAGACGTGACAACATATCACCTGCAACGGGACTTTGTGCCGTTGCGACGGAAATTCCGCAAAGGAGATAGAGGGCTGTTAATAGGGCTTTCATACTTAAATTATCGGTGCTCAGATTATAAAGTTGTCATTTAAATAAGGGCCTTAATCCATTGAAATTAATAATATTTTTTACTCTTGCCTTGGGTCATGGACCCAAATATCTACCTGAGGAGCCTCTAATGAGGGATTTACCTGTAGATTGAGGGTCATATTTATTTGCTGCGCGGTGACGGCTTTTTCAAGCAAATAGTTCCTCACCCGTGACGCGAGCTGTTGAGCGAGCTTTGTTTGGCTTATTTCACGGGGGGTGGCTTTAATGGTAATTTTAGCGGCCGGGTATAGTTTAAGATAGTCACTGATCTCATGGAGGTGAACCTTGGCATCAAAGGTGAGTGAATAATCCCGTTCCGTAAAGACAATGCTGAGGTGCGCTGGTTTTTTGCCAGCGTGCACATAATTCCAAGGTTCTGGTTTGGTAGCGCAGCAAGCTAACAAAGAGGGAACAAGAAATAAGAGTAAAAGTCGTGTGTAAAAAATCATTAGCTTAGATTCGTTTCAAATAAATTTCAATAGAAGAAAAACTTTTTTTGTCATTGATAGTAAATGTAATGCGGTATTTTCCATAGCGAGGTTTGCCTGCTTTTTGAAAGAGTTTATCTTGGCATTGGATTGAAAAGTTTTTTTGATATTTAGCTGTCAGCGGGGCGATGGGATGCCACTGACCGCGAAAGAAATGCTCTAACTGCATGTTTGAAATAGCCGGTGGCTTTTTTTTATGTGGCCAACTCCATTTAAATTCAAGGGTGTCTGCTAAACGATGATCATTTTTTTTACTAATGAGTTGAGGCAATTGTTTTTTCTGTAAGACACCGATGAGTTTCCTACGAAAGGCGCCTTGATCTCCCCAAGTCCGATAGGGGCCGATATCTAAATGAACAAAATCCATTGGGCCATAATAACCGACGCCGCCTTGTTGAATGCTTTGAGCATAGTCTCGAAGCGTTTCTTCGGTGATTTCGTCAATATGAATATCCGCGGCCATACCCTTCATATGATAGCTTACTGTGCTGACAGCATGTCCTTCACTTTTAAGTTGTTCATTGAAAGCCTTACGTCGATAGCCCGAAATAATTTCAATGGTATCTGCTTGAAAATGGTCCTGAATATGGTCCAGCAAGTCAATAAGCCGGGTGGGAACGGAGATGGCTTCGGAATTATCGCGTGACCGAAACAGATATTGGATTTTTTTCAGGCCTTGGGGGACGATTTTCCCTTGATCACGGAAGCGTACTTCTAGGCTTTCATTAAGGTGATAATTGTAGAGCCGCAATGTGCCATCGCCATGATATTGCTTGTGGGCATGGCTAGGGGAAGCGCTATAAGTAATTAATATTAAAAGGAAAAATAAGGTTTTCCCTTGCAGGGCAGGCTTGAATGAAAACATGGTGCCTTCTGGGGTAGCTTAGGGTGACAACAGAGTCAACTCAAGTGCTAGATACACTGAAATGATTCATTTTTTCAGTAATTTGTTGCGAAAATAGAGTGCCTTTTTTATACTGCGCCAAATTTTGTCGGTAGGCGTGCCGCGTGTGGACTCGTGTGACCGTAGTATGTAATTTGAATCTGATTAAGGGGGAATTTTCCTATGAAGAAACTAATTCGTTTGATGGCGCTGTCATTGTTAGTTGTAGCGCAAGCTTCGGTTGCAACCGCAGTGACAGAAATTCCAGAAGATCCGGCTCCGGATGCTTGTGCTTTAGCTGAGCGTGAAGGAAAAGAATGTAAGCGTTGGTATCAGCGTGGTGAAGTGATTGTGCTTCAAGGTGTTCGTTTTGATACTGGCAGTGCTCGTATTAAGCCTGTTTCGGCGAGTATTTTAGATCGCAACATTGCGAAATTAAAAAGAGCAAAGCGCAGTGTTCGTGTTGAAGGGCATACAGATGCTGTTGGTGGTGATGCTTATAACCAAAGATTGTCTGAAGCCCGTGCTAATGCAGTAATGGAGTATTTCCGCGATAAAGGGGTTAATACTCAAAGCATGTCAGCAGTCGGTTATGGTGAGGCCCGTCCCGTAGCTTCTAATGATACAGCACAAGGACGTGCGCAAAATCGTCGCATTGAATTGCATTTGAAATAGTACAAAGTAGTTTTAATGATAAAAAACGGTACCCACTGGGTACCGTTTTTGTTTGTCTCTCGCATGACTTTTTTTAGCTCGAGTATTTTTTTAGCTTTTTTCCCTAAGCGCTGATTATCCTGAACATTTGCTTTCGAAAATTTGCGAAATTGACGCGTTGCAGTGGCAACTTTCATTTCAAGGCTGCGAAAGCTTGCCCATAGGGAGGGTTACGTATGGGTACTAAAGTTGGGACTTTTTTCGCAGTCAGTTTACTGGCGTTTCTATTATCATTTCAGGCTCAGGTGCAGGCATCCTGCGTTGTGCTGGATCCATTTGTTTATGCAGATCCGATAGAGCTCGACTTCGGTGCCGTAGAAGTGGGTGAGAGTAAAACACTGGATCTGGATGTGAGCTATTTGAGTGGGCGTACCTACTGTTACTTTGTGCCTGGTGTTGGGGTCGAATGTGGTGCCTGTGCCTGCAATTGTGGAAACCCTCAATCAGCGACCGTCTCTTATAGCACTTTAAGTGGCGTTTGGTCCCATAATGGTGCGGGAGGTAATCAACTTATTGTTGAAGGTGATCACAAGATAGTAAAAGTAACCTTTACGCCAAGTTCTGAGCAGCTCTATGCCCAAGAATTTACTATCTCAAATAATATTCATGGAGCGGTTAAGGTTCAGCTTCAGGGTATTGGTTATGTGCCGCAGGCTAATATTCAACTTAATAAAACCAACGTATCATTTGAGGCGACATCCGTAGGTAGTAGTCCGACGCAAATTTTACAAATAAGTAATGAGGGTGACTTAACGTTGACAGGATCTTTATCAAAGAGTGGTCCGTTTAATGTGTCATCCACTAATTTTTCAGTAAGCCCAGGATCCACCCGGAATATTACGGTTACGTATTTACCTAACTCAAGAGGTTCTCATGTGGGCAGCATTACTGTGAATAGTAATGATCCCGATAGCTCTCAGCTTGTGGTTGATTTAGCTGGGGTCGCCGTAGCGCCTAAAGTAACCTTTACGCCAAGTAGTGAGAACTTTGGGAATGTACCGGTTAATGAAACCGCAACGGCGACGCTGACGGTAAAAAATGAGCATGTTTTTATCAATGGTGCGGATTATTCGGCGCCACTTTATATTTCATCCATTACCACGACAAATAGTCAATATACGGTGCTCCCTACGTCAGCGGCAAATATTCTACCGGGTGCGAGTCAAGAGTTTACCTTAAGGTTTAAACCTAATAGCAGTACTAATAGCAGTGCGGTAGTGAGTGTTCATTCTAATGATCCCAGTAGTCCGTCAGCAATGTCAGCATCAGGTGTAGGTGTGAGTGCAAAGCTTGATTTATCAACCTTAACCTTAAATTTTGGCAAAGTGGCTTTAGGCCAAAGTAAAAACTTAGGGATCACGGTGACGAATACGGGTGCGCTCGGTTTGACGGTGAGTAATATTACTTCTTCAGATGCTGATATTACAGTTTCTCCTAAAATCTTTTCACTGGCTGCAGGGCAACAACGTACAGTGACGGTAACGCTATCACCTGATCAAACAGGTCACTATGACGATACAATCACTTTTTTTAGTAATGATCCAGGAGCACCTTCACTTCAGGTGACTATCAATGGTGAAGGAACGAATCCAATTTTTTCTGCACCTACTTTGAGTTATGGCAACGTTTATATTAACAGCGACCATGAACAAATCATGAAAGTGGTGAATCAAGGGAATGGTACTTTGCAAGTCAGCAATATTACGTCTTCTAGTAATTTGTTTGTTCCTGAGGTGAAAGTATTTTTGGTTCCACCTTCGAGTTCCTTTGATGTTCCTGTGACGTTCCGCTCTAGTTCAACCGGAAATAAGTCAGCGACGTTTACTTTCTATACGAATCAGTATGGTCAAAGTACAAAGCAAGTGCAGCTTAATGCGACGGCTGTATCAGATTTAGACCTTTTTGTAGAGAATGTTGAAGTCACTCAAGCGATTCAAACTGTCGATAATCAATTACCTTTAGTACAAGGTAAGGCGATGATGGTTCGGGTATATGCAGGTGCTGAAGTACAGGGCAATAGTAATTTTTCTGGATTGGTTCGGAATGTGGACGCCAAGTTAAGGGTCTATCGTGATAATATAGAACTTGCAGGATCACCCTTTAAGTCAACATTGCCGATGCATGTGAGTGCGAATATGTTACGTAATTCATCTAGTTCAAGTATAAATTTCTATATTCCTCCGTATTTATCTTTTGGGCAATTTCATAACAGTCCCATGCGTTTTGAAGTCGAGCTGAACCCATCCTTTGGTTCTCACGTCGTACGCTTAGAAGAGAATGATTATGCTAATAATCAATGGAGTGATGAGTTTACGGTATATAAGCAGTACTCTCCGCTGGTTGACAGTATACCGGTAAGCTATCTTGGAAATGGGATGGCGCATCAAGAAGATATCCAAGAGCAAGTTGATTTCTTGGAAAAATTGTTTCCGACTAGCTCTATTCGTCTGCGCCAGCGTCCACCAATTCAGTATAACCGCGTTGTGAATGTTGATAATAATCCTTGCCAAGGTGGTTTGGATTTGATGGCCGCTTTATTCTATGCGGCGCATTTAGGCAATATGTCGCCAGCAGATCGTGTCTATGGCTGGATGCCAAAAAATGGGGTGCGCTGTGGATGTGCGATTGTGAGTAGTCGGATTGGTTATGGTGATGCCGGTACCTCGGGATGCCAATCAACCTTTGCCCATGAAATTGGACACACCTATGGGCTGTGCCATACTCACAATGTTGATGGTTTTAATGGTTGCTATGACGGTCATAGTATTGATCAGGTAGATCTGGATGAAACAGGTTTTGATCCGGAAGCCGGCATCATAAAATCTACAAAGTATTATCATGACTTTATGAGCTATGAATACAATCCATGGATTCATAGTGCGCGCTATCAAACCTTATTTGATATTTTGAGAACCCAAAGTGAAGATCCGGTTTTGAATGAGGGTAGGGTTTATTTAGTTACCGGTGATATTACGCAAGCTGGAAGTGGAAAGTTACGCCCAGCTTATCAACAGGAAGCTGCGCTCATACCTCAGTTAAATGAAGACGTAGACAGTGATTATGTCGTTCGTGGCTATAGCGCGGATGATAAGCTGTTATGGGAGTATGGCGTAGAGAATTCACTAGAAGCCAGTACTCCAGTGGGTGATGATCAAGAGCTTACTGTGGCGCCATTCGCATTGGCGATAGCAGAGGATGAAGATTTATCCAGGTTAGAGCTCTTGTTTGAGGGATCAATCATTGATTCTATTTCTCGTACTATGGTAGCTCCTTCAATCACTATTCAAGAGCCAAGGGCCGGCGATCAGATTGCTGATCTGCTGCATGTGTCTTGGTTGGCTGAAGATAGTGATTCGGAAGAGCTCACTTACTCCGTGTTGTTTAGTCAGGATGGCGGAACAACGTATACAGTGATTGGAACTGAGTTGCACAGTACAGATTTTGAATATGTCACAGAGTTTTTGCCAGGCAGTGATAATGCTTGGGTGCAAGTTGTAGCGACCGATGGTTTGAATACTTCACGTCATACCGTAGGTCCGATCACTATCACGAATAAAGCCCCAACGGTTTTTATTCAAAGTCCAACGGCAGGCTCTGTTTTTGCTGCGGGCGCCACCGTTCATTTTGCAGTCAAGGCGCAAGATCTAGAAGATGGCACCATTCATTCAAGTTCTATTGAATGGATTTCTGACCGTGATGGTTCACTGGGAGTTGGCGAAACATTAGCTGTGAACACCCTCAGTCATGGCCACCATGTCATTCGTGTGATTGCGCGTGATAGCCAAAGTTTGACAGCAGAAAAACAAGTGAGCTTGCAGATTCTTAATGCGGGGCAAGATCCTTTGGTGAGTATTGCGGCGCTTGATGCCGTATCAGAAGGGGCCGTTTTTGAACTTGATGGTTCTGCCAGTGCTGCAGCACGTGATGATGAAGTGCTGACGTATCAGTGGCAACAAATAAGTGGTCCGACGGCTGTAATGACAGCTGCTGAGAGAGCGACGGCTTCAGTACAAGCGCCTCAGGTTGATGATGATGAAACTATGCAATTTCAACTAACGGTAACAGATACCCAAGGGTATTCTTCTACAGGTGTGATTGAGCTTACTGTGACTAATGATGTGTTTGCTGAATTAGAGCTTGGCGCTACCCTGGTAGATTTTGGAACAGTATCTGTTGGGGCGGAAGGCCGCCAATCAGTTGTTTTGAAGAATATCGGTCAGGAAAGTTTAAAAATATTGGGTGTCTATTCGAGACGTGATGTTTTTACAAATGATAGCGCTGAAATGACAATTGAGCCGCAACAGTCAGTGACGCTTTCACTGATATTTTCTCCTGATGAAGAAGCTCAGTATGAAAGTTTTATGACGGTTCAATCAAATTCCATCGGTGGTGTGGAGCGGACAATTGTATTGCGTGCTCGTACGGACCAACCGGTGAAGTTTTATGATGACTATGGTGCTGGGGGTAGTTTGTTACCGACAGCTTTGAATGTGACTCCCTCAGAGCCAGAAGCTGCTCAGTCTGATGAACGTATTGCAGAAAATTTTGGTGGAGAAGAAGGGCTAAGTGGTGAGGCGCCCAGCGAACGGAGTTTGATTGGTGGCTCAGGTGGGTGCTCACTTATTTTACATTGAAGGGGAATAGAATCTGGCGATGAATAAGATACGTGTCATAATTCTGATGGCTTTGCTATCCGTTGTAGGGGCTTGTGAGTCAGCTCCTCAAGTGCTCAATCAATCTAAGGTGGAAGATACTGAGGACCCGATACCAACTCCAGAAAATAGCGTGTCAGATGTTGGTGCGTTCAATCATCCCTGCGAGTCTGAAAATGGTTGGATGAGTTTAGGTTTACATGAGTATGCAGTAGTTGAGGAGAGTAAGGCCCCGTCAGTAGCTTTATTGGTAGATCCATTTGACTATGATGAAGATGGGAACCCTATTTTAAAGAATGCTTGGTCGGCTATTAAGGGCACTTTCCTCTTATTTTCAGAGGGAGAATGGTGGGTTGGTATCACTCAAGAGAGTCACCAAGGGGCTATTGTCGGAGATCGTTATGGTTTGTATCGTCTGAGTTCCGCTGAGTGGCAGCATAGTTTTAGCCGTCAGTTTGATATTCCGGATACTTTAAGTCCGCAACGAGCTTATTTTAACTTCCAATTAGTTTTTGGCGCGGAGCAAGGGCAATTCTTTTCTGATTGGCACAAACCATTTTTCTTAGATGCTACTGGGACGGTGCATGATCTAGAGATTCCCGAGCAGTATTTGCCTGTGAGTCAATTAACCTATCATGCGACTTCTCAGCGCCTGTATCTTGTTCATGAACAAGGTTTACTATCGTATCAGCCCGTGGAGAAGGTTTGGCGTGAAGCAGCGAGTCTCGCCGATGGGATGGGTAAGATTAGCGAGGTGCTGGTGAGCGTATCACCACAAAATAGTCGGCATATTTGTGTGCTTACAGAATTAGGGGTTTTCTGTCGTTCACAAAAGACCAGGCTTTGGTCTCAAATAAAATATGATGCGGAGGTGACACCTACACTTCCTTTGCAGGGATTGAAATATAGTCCCGAATTACAACTCTTCTTTGCATTGAGTGGCAAGCAGCTATTTTATGCCACCTTCACAGGGGGGTGGAAAGAGTGGGGGCAAGCCTTGCCGGATGACATTGAAGGTATCGTGGTGCAGTCTGACGGTCAGGTGATGGCTCTTGCCAAACAAGCTTTATATAGTAGTGAAGGTCCATTGCAGGGGTGGGCCCTCCAAAAGAGTTATGATTGGGATGAAGCTAATTCCCATTCCGATTTAATCCTCAATGAACAAAGCCAAGAAGCTTATGTTTTGCAGCATTTTGAACGGTGTAATTACACTTTGTCTGAACCAGTGTGTTATCAACATACAGATTTACTGAGTCTGTGTGTACCGTCTCAATAATTCTTATTTTATATTTGGAGTATGTCTATTAGTCTGCGAGCTACAACGGGATGAATTTGTGGGAGCGCGGGTGAAAGAATTTGTTGAATTGCTGTATTTTCTTCAGGAGAATTTTTTTCAGGGTGGAAGATATTCCTTATAATAGTTTCAAAGGGCCGGTGGGCATAATCAAGGTCTGCCAGCTTATCTAAAAGAGCTTCTTTGAGTTCAACGTGAGCCTCTAATTGATCGGCTTGAGCGATGGCACAGTAAAGTTTTGCGAGGCTCAGCCGTGGCCATGGATGGAGTGTAGCCAGCATAGTCGCATGATAAATATCATGTAGCGCGAATAAGAGGGGTGCTACGACAATCGATATATCGGCATCGTCTAATAGAGTGTTTTCTGAAAGAAAACTAACCGGGTGTTGTGAGGCTAAATGGTACTGGTTGACTTCATTCCGACTCAGAGTGCTTGCCACCGGGGTGAGGCGTACCGAAGGTAATTCATATTGTATATGATCAATTTCGTCTTGGATGTTTTTCAGCGTAGGGATATTGAGGGTGACATCATGGCCTTGACGCTGGACAAAGAAGTGGTCGTTTTCAAGTATCCGACCGGCAAGTCTCAGTAATACTGAAATATCAAATTGATGGTGGATCAGGTAATCTGGTTCTTTAAATAAAAGAGTATATCCACCACCGGAACGTAGATTGACCTGTGTTCCAGGAATGCTCTCTGCAAAGGCTAAGGTCATTTGCTCCCAAGCCATTTCTGCAGCAGATGGACTGAGTTCATGACTATGAAGGCGCGTTGATGTAGTGGCGTGCTGATGGCTATAAAGAAAGGGCGTTGTTACCGTATCAGCCAAACTTGTTTTTGATTGACTAAGTGCTATGGTGGCTTGGTGTGTGGTTTGACTAGCCGCGAGCAAAGAAGTGTTCAGCCATGATACGGGAGAAATCATGGCAGGGTATCGTCATTCTGGTTAACTTGTTGTCCAAAATATTTAATGTAGTTAATTATTTATAAGTAAGTTTAATTATAATTCATTTTAATATAATTTAAACATAAATGAGGCCTTATGAAGGTTATTATATCAGGTGCTAGTGGGCTTGTCGGCGGTGAGTTGTCCTATAAATTACAGGCGATGGGTCATGATGTGGTTCGTTTGGTGCGACGCGAGGCTCAAGTAGGTGAAGTCACGTGGGATCCTCGGCGTGGTTTGTTGCCGCTCGAACCTTTGCAAGATGCCGCTGCGGTGATCCATTT
>JAJFLM010000462.1 GCA_021772655.1 Deltaproteobacteria bacterium | reverse complement strand
AGTTGAGGTAGGTGTCGGTCTGATTCCTGGCGGCGGTGGTTGTAAAGAAATGGTGCTCCGCGGTGAGCAAGCTATGCTTTATAAAAACCGTAAGTTTCCAGTAGGAAAAAGCTGGTGGCATAAAATTCCTGATGGGGGTCCTTTCCAAAAAGCGCAGTTTTCTTTCCAAACGATTGCTTTTGCTAAAGTGGCGACTTCCGCGAAGGAAGCCAAAGACTTCTGGTACTTCTTGCCTGATGATAAAGTGAGTCTTTCACGTGATATGCAGTTGCAAGCCGCTAAAGACGAAGTCTTAGCGATGGCTAAGGATTATCAGCAACCACAACCGCGCGAAGATATTATGGTTGCCGGTGTGGGAGGGCAAATGGGTCTGCGAGCGGCAATTCGTGATTTTATCACGAAGGGTGATATTTCTGAGCATGATGGAGAAGTGGCTTCACGCTTGGCCCGTATCTTAACCGGCGGTAATCGCCAGGTGAGCCTCGTGACAGAACAAGATCTGTTGGATCTTGAGCGTGAGTGCTTTTTGGAGCTGCTGGGGATGCAAAAAACCCAGGAGCGCATGCAGTATATGCTGACCAAAGGTAAGCCGCTACGTAACTAAAAACTGTAAAATTGTCTTGAAATACCTGTAGGGGCACAGCATGCTGTGCCCCTACTTATTTATGCTGAAAAAACTATCCGACTTGATAATCAACGTGGCACTCTGGGGTTTCTTTACGACGACCAGTTTTATTTTGTGTATTGGTGCGGGCATTCTTCGTCTTGTGACGATGCCTTTCGACCCTAATCGGCGGGTCTTGCAGCAGTATTCTTGTTTCTGGGCCAGTCTTTATATTTGGTTTAATCCTTATTGGTCGGTGACGATCTCAGGTAAAGAGCATGTGGATCCCAAAAAATCTTATGTGATGGTCTCAAATCATGCGTCGATGGCTGATATCTTAGTCATATTTGCTTCGTTTTTACATTTCAAGTGGGTGAGTAAAAAAGAAATGTTCAAGGCACCATTCTTGGGCTGGAATATGTGGCTCAATGGTTATGTTGGGATTGATCGCGGTAATCCGAACAGCCGTGAGCAATGTATGAAGGATTGTAGAGTTTGGTTGAAGAAAGGGTCCCCCGTATTCTTTTTTCCTGAAGGGACGCGTTCTAAAGATGGCAAGCTCAAGGAGTTTAAGCAAGGAGCTTTCCGTTTAGCAGCTGAAACAGGTGTGGATATTCTACCCATGGTGATCTCAGGTAGTAGTCAAGCGATTCCCAAACATTCTATCTTGCTTAATCGTAAATCAAAGATGCATCTACAAATTTTACCACCGGTTCCGGTATCGCAGGCTTCGTTTGAAGAGGTTGAGGAGAAAAGTAGTGAATTAGCTGTACATGTGCGCGAGCATATTGCGGCTCATCTGACTTCTTAAGAGGACACATTTTTATCCGTATTCAATAGACCACGTTATTGCCAACGGTGAATACTATAAGCCTTGATAGCGATTTATTATTCATATTAGTATTCACATGTTTTGAGGATACTACATTGTACTATTAAGTTATTTGTATTTGGTGCTGTTTTTCTAGGGCACAATTTCTATGCAGTACAAGCACATGCTAGCAGTCCCTTGAATACAATGCAGTTGTTCTGGAAAGAGGTTCAGCGTGCTGCAGATCTAAGTAGTATTGCATCTCGTGATGCGGCTGTTGAGCAACTATTTAAGGAACATTTTGATTTTGAAGGGTTTTATCGTCGTGCTTTGGTTGATCATTGGGATCAATGGTCAGATCAGCAGAAGCAAGACTTTTCTGAAACTTTCCAACCTCGTTTTATTCAACAGGCTTTAAGTAAGTTTCATCATTTAATAGGTAAACATAATATAAAAATAGTTCATCGCTCGGTACAGCAGCCATGGGGCTATATAGTGAGTTCATCAGTTAGGTTAGCAGATGAATCAAATGATATATTAGTATCGAGCTATCTTAACCGTGTTGGTTCGAGATGGAAAATCATGGATTTGAATATTTCAGGTGCTTTGATGAGCCGCAATTATCGAGGGCAGTTCAATAATATTTTAAGACGTTTCGGTTATGCCGATTTGCTTGTCCGCCTAAGGTATAGTTACAATAAGGAAAACAATGATGCATAAAAGAGTAAATAAAGTTGTGTGGATATTTGTATTGGTTCTAGTCTTACCTAATTGTGGTGGAACTAAAAATTCAACCAATGCAGGGTTGGATGGCGATACGACTCTTCAAGAAGAGTTCTCTTCTGGTGTTGAGTTTTTGCAGGCCGCTGACTTTGAGAATGCACGAGACCAATTTGATGCTACTGCAGCAGCCGCACAAGCTCAATTAGATGCTATGTCATCCAACCAACAAGCTCTGATTCAAAGTCAAACAGCTGAGCAATTGTTGGCGTTACTTGCTAATAGTCAATTTGGTGGCGCTCTAACAAGGCATGCTTTGCTAATAGATTCTTTGCCAAGCCAAGCAATGCAGGCACAGCTTGATTTGCAGAATAGTGAGGGAAGTGCTGTTCTTACCTTAGATGATTTGATTGGTGCAGGCTCTTATCTTGATCAATTAGCAGAGTATAAAATTGATCCAAGTCAGGGAAAACCAGGCATGAGTGGCATTCCTTTTTCTGGTTCTCTTTTGCCTGGAAGTAGTTTTATCGCTCAGGTTCTTCATCGTGCCAGAAATGATCTAGTTGGATCAGACCTTCAGAGTGAGGTTAGAAATTTACAACCACTATCTGAGGAAATTATTAGGCTGCTCACTGCAGCAGCTACGTATACAGATTTTAGTTTTACAATTCCTAAAGAAATCTACTCTGGAAATGAAGATATTGAGGTGAGTCGCGCAGATCTTTACTATTACCTCGGAAGCGTTCAATTTCAACGCAGTTTACTCTCGTTTATGAATGTTTGGAATTTTGATATCGACCTCGGTACGATTTACAATGCAGACGGGACTTTCGCAAAGAGTAAAGATGAAATTGTTCTGGAGATGAATGAGAACTTCTTTAACACAGTTAATGCGACAGAGTTATCTGAGGCAAAGCTGTTTTTAGCAGGTTCTATGAGTTCTTTCTTGTCGGGATTAAATAATACGCCTGTTGAAGAAGGCTTTGGTAACATTGAAGAGAGCGAAGTTACTGAGGACCTGTTCGCAGATTTTACAAATATTATTATCGCGGTTCAGTCTTCTTTTGACGGTGAAGTGGCAATTCCTACTGGGGCACCCGCTATTATGCTTAATCTAGGCCATTTCTTTGATGCACCTCCGACATCTGATGAAATTGGGATAGACCCTTTTGTTCATGAAGGTGGCCAAATTAAGTTTGTGGAAGCTTTTTTTAATGAATTGATTGAAGATACTCTTATTGGAATAACGTTTCCAATGAATTCTTTTAGATTACTTAAAGATACGATATTGTCGTCATCTGATATTACAGATGCTATTTTTGACGAGCTGAAAGAGTTTGGACCATTTACTGATCCTAATCCAGCCGCAAACCAAGATATTGAAGTCATAGATACTGAAGAAGTGCCTTCTTAGTCTCTAAAATTCACAAACTGTAAGGGAATAACATAATCAAAATCTTTCACCGCTGTGATGACTTCTTGTAAATCATCTCGCTTCTTTCCAGTAATACGGACTTGCTCATCTTGAATAGACGGCTGAACTTTCATTTTAAGATCTTTGATTTTTTTGACGAGGTCTTTGGCCTTTTCTTTATCAATGCCTTCAACGACTTTGACAGCACAGCGTACGGTGTCACCCGCAGCAGCTTCGACTTTGCCGTAATCGAAAGATTTTAGGTCTAAACCGCGTTTGACCGCTTTACTTTGAAAGATATCAATCAAGGCCTTCATTTTAAAATCATCGTCTGAGACAAAGACCAGTGAGCCATTGTCATCTTTGATTTCTGATTTACTGCCTTTAAAGTCATAACGTTGTTTGACTTCACGCAGGACTTGGTCCACAGCATTTTTTAGTTCTTGGCGATCTAATTCAGATACGATGTCAAATGAAGGCATGATTCTCTCCCTAAATAATTAATGATTCTCCAGTCATTTCATCTGGTTGCGCGAGTCCCATCAATTTTAATATTGTGGGGGCGACATCACACAAACGACCTGGCTTTAATTTAAGATTTTTTGTGTCCTTGCCAATAACAAGTAAAGGCACGGGATTCAAGGTATGTTGTGTATGCGGATGACCTTGTGCATCGAGCATTTCTTCACAATTACCGTGGTCGGCGGTGATTAACACGGTGCCATTTTGGGCTAATACCTTATTGACAACTTTTTCGAGACATTCATCTAAAGTTTCAACGGCTGTGATGGCCGCAGGTTCATTGCCCGTGTGTCCAACCATGTCAGGATTAGCATAGTTGATAACAAATAATTCGTATTGTTCAGAGTCTAGGGCCGCTAGCACAGCTGTGGTGACTTCACGGGCGCGCATTTCCGGAGCTAAGTCATAAGTAGCAATTTCACGATTAGAAGGAATGAGTTTGCGATCTTCTCCTGAAAAGATAGTTTCATCACCGCCATTAAAAAAATAAGTGACATGCGCGAATTTCTCAGTTTCGGCGCAACGAAATTGCTTCATGCCTTGATTGGCAATGATTTCAGGCAAAATATTGCTGAGACTTTCCTTGGTATAGGCCACGGGCAAATCAAAAGCTTCGCCATAAGAGGCCATGCAAGCATAATGATTTAATGCTAAAGAATGTCGATCAAACTCTTGAAAGTTTTGGTCACTGAGTGCTGCTGTTAATTGACGTGCGCGATCCGGACGGAAATTAGTGTGAATGACAACATCGCCAGTTTGAATGGCGCCAATGGCCGCTTGATTTTCACTATCTATAAAATAGGTTGGCGGTATAAATTCATCTCCAAAGCCGGGTTGGGGGTCTGCTTGTTGGTACCATTGAGCCACGACTTGGTTAGGAGTGACTGCTGAAGCGACGCCTCGCTGACCTAAGAGCATATCATAGGCTTGCTGTGTTCTATCCCAACGTTGATCGCGGTCCATCGCATAATAACGTCCGCAGACACTGGCAATTTGACCGACTCCGACTCTATCTAAATGTGACTGCAATCGTTTTAGATAAGCAGCGCCACTACGTGGGTTGGTGTCGCGACCATCCATAAAGGCATGAATAAAGATTTTTTTCAGACCTTGCTGCGCGGCTAAGGCAATAGTGGCCTCTAAGTGAGCTTGCTCACTATGCACTCCTGCGTCTGAAAGCAGCCCTAATAAATGCAGACGGCTATTTTGTGCTTTGGCTTGTTTGATGGCATCTAATAACACCTTATTTTTTTGAAAAGCTCCTGAATCAAGATCGTTGGCAATACGCGATAAGATCTGAAATACAATGCGTCCGGCACCAATGTTGGTATGCCCAACTTCAGAGTTTCCCATCACGCCTGCTGTGAGACCCACGGCCGGGCCATGTGTCAGCAATTCCGTGGCAGGGTATTCTTGTAACCAGCGTTCATAGTTGGGTGCCTTGGCTTGGCGGATGGCATTGTGCTGCGGTTCAAGGCGCTCGCCCCAACCATCTAGAATAATCAAGACTGTAGGCTTCATGAAGCGGCTTCCTGCTCGGTCCAATCTAACTGGGGGGCATCACTCCACAGTTTTTCTAATTCGTAAAATTCTCGAACCTCACCATAGAAGACGTGCGCAATCACACCCCCAAAATCAATGAGGATCCAGTGGCCGGTATCATAACCTTCTACTCCAATAGGTTTGAGTTTGGTCTCATGCTCACGCAAACGTTCCTGAATGCGATCGGCGATCGCTTGTACCTGGCGGTCGGAACGCCCATTGGCAATCACAAAAAAATCAGTGAAATTAGCGAGACCTTGTAGGTCAAGCACGGTGATGTCTTCAGCTTTTACGTCTTGCGCGGCGTGGAAAACTTCTCTGGCGAGTTCTTCTGAGCTTAAATTCATTCTCTAATCTGTCCTGTTCCTTCTACAATATATTTACTCGTAGTGAGTTCTTCGAGCCCCATCGGACCGAAGGCATGGGTCTTGGTGGTGCTGATGCCAATCTCGGCACCGAGCCCCAGTTGCCCACCGTCATTGAATCGTGTGGAGGCATTCCACATGACAGCCGAAGCATCCGCAGCTTGTAAAAAATACTGCGCGGTCTTTTCATTATTGGTGACAATTGTTTCTGTGTGCAGTGAACCATGTTGGCGAATGTGTTCCAGTGCGGCATTGATATGCGGCACCACACGAATCGCGATAATCAAATCAAGATATTCCTCATCCCAATCAGTGTCGCTAGCCGCTTCAACTTGTGAGCCGAGCTTCTGAGTCAGGGCATCGCCACGAACAGTCACGCCCGCTTGCTGATAACGCCCTGTAATCAATGGAATAAATTGTTCAGCAATCTTTTCGTGGACCAATAAAGTTTCTAGGGCGTTGCAAACTCCAGGGCGTTGGGCTTTAGCATTGACTGCAATATTAGCTGCCATTTCTAAATCAGCATCCTCATCGACAAAGACATGGCATAGACCTTTGTCATGTTTGATGACGGGAATTTTAGAATTTTCGGCCATCCATTTCATGAGGCTTTCGCCACCACGTGGAATCATCAAATCAATATACTGCGTTTGCGTGACTAAAATGCTCATGGCTTCGCGATCTGTAGTGGGCACGACTTGAATAATGTCGGGATTCACATCATGTGCAGTGCAGACCGCTCGTAAGATATTGCCGAGGCAGGTATTGGAATGGATGGCTTCTGAACCTCCGCGCAAGATAATGGCATTGCCTGATTTCAGACATAAACCTGCGGCATCCACAGTGACATTCGGCCGTGATTCATAAATCATGCCAATGACACCCAGTGGAATCCGGACCTTTTTTACTTTTAAACCATTAGGGCGGGTGCTGTTTTTGATAATGGTGCCTACGGGATCCTCTAATGCGGCGACTTCTTTCAAGCCAGCAGACATATCCATGATTCGTTGTGGTGTCAGCGTCAAACGGTCAATGGCAGCCTTTGTTAGCTTATCGGCAGAGGCACTGATATCCTTTTGGTTTTCTGCTTGGATGTGTTCACTCTGGGCTTCGAGGGCCGTGGCCATTGCCAGCAAGAGTTGATTTTTTTGTTCCGTCGATAGCTGAGCTGCGACACTGGCGGCCTCGCGGGCTTGCTTTGCAAGCTGTTCGATTTGTTCCTGTAAACTCATAAGACTACTTTAGCCCCAGTGAATAGGGCTTGCAAGGGCTTAAATGGCGTGTTTCAGTAGGAAAGATTTTCACGCATTATTACGTAGGGGCGTATGGCATATGCCCTTGCCCGAATAAGGAGATACTTCATGAGTTTAGAAAATCACACAGCGGTTGTTACTGGAGCGGGTCAAGGTATTGGCCGGGCGATTGCTAAAAAATTAGCTGCGGATGGGGCTCGGGTGGCCGCTTTAGATATTAATGAGACGACGGTGCAAGAAACGGCCCAGTTGATTAATGAGGCAGGCGGCAGGGCCAAGGGCTACGTAGTTGATTGCACCAAACGTGAGGCTGTCAATGCAGGGATTGATCAAGTCGTTGCGGATTTAGGTGGTATCAAGATCTTAGTCAATAATATCGGCTGGTCAGGGACCTCCTTTTTTGAAGATGAAGAAGAATCTTATTGGGACCAAGTCATCGCTATCAACTTAAAAGCCCCCTTTTTGGTGACTCATGCCGTGCTCCGCTCGATGAAGGAACAAGGTGAGGGTCATATTGTTAGCTTAGCCTCAGATGCGGCGCGCGTGGGTCAGTTGCAAGGTGTGGCTTATTCGGCTTGCAAAGGGGGTATTTCGGCCTTCAGTAAGGGCTTAGCTCGCGAGGTTGCCAAGTATAAGATTAATGTCAACTGTGTGTGTCCGGGTCCAACAAATACACCACTGTATGAATCGGCGATTAACGATAAAATCAAAAAAGCTTTTACTCAAATTATTCCGATGAAGCGGATTGCACAGCCGGAAGAGATTGCGAATGCGGTGGCCTTTTTAGTGAGTCCGGGCGCGAGTTATATTACCGGACAGGTGCTCTCCGTTTCCGGTGGTCTGACGATGGCAGGCTAACGATTATCAGTGGCTGAGATGTCAATATTGCCATTGCTTAGGCTATTGCCGGAACT
>JAJFLM010000461.1 GCA_021772655.1 Deltaproteobacteria bacterium | reverse complement strand
CTCGCGGTTGGGTGCCGTAGGCACAAGAAGCCGCGCCTTGGGCGATCAATCTACCCTGCCAACGTCAATATGAGAACAAACGTGTTCCTGGTATGTCATGCGGAAGGCGCGCGCATCTTGTCGCTGCGCGACCCAGCCGAATTCGGCTGGGTCACCCATGTGTGAATTGATTGTCAGTCTCCCAGCACCTTTAGAATTGAAACGCGGATTACGCAGATTATCGCAGAATACTCCACGAACCTGCGTAAATCCGCGTAATTTGCGTTTCTGATTTCCCGGGTGGCCCGACCGCCTCGCGGTTGGGTGCCGCAGGCACAAGAAGCCGCGCCTTGGGCGATCAATCTACCCTGCCAACGTCAATATGAGAACAAACGTGTTCCTAGTATGTCATGCGGAAGGCGCGCGCATCTTGTCGCTGCGCGACCCAGCCGAATTCGGCCGGGCCACCCATGCCTACCTTGTTCATGGCTCAATAGCAACCACTTGCTGAAGTGCATACGTCCGGTTTGAAGAAAAGGACGCATGGGGATCCCCCTGGCCGAAAAATTCGGCCAGTGCGCCAATCAGGGAGGTCGACTCACCACGAGCGTCGTCCGCGGCCGGTTGCTCGATGGCTTTGGGAGTCGACGTTCCCCTTACCCTTGGTGAGTTGGTTGCGCGCTGGAGTGTCACTGGTTCGAGATTGGGTCATGTGCCACTCTGCCGGAAGGTGTCAGCTTGTTGTCATTGCGCGACCCGGTCGGTTCTGGCCGGACCACTCTGCGTTACTCGACTTTTGCGAGTTCATCGGCACTCTGTTGCAGTTGAATTGCCGCTCTTAGGTCGTCGATTTCCGATTGTTGTGATCGAAATACATTGCATATTACCTGCAAGGAACACCCCAATATTCCTAGCGGGATGGAAATCAGTACATATACTTCACGGGTGGATATTGAACTTAAGCTGCCGAGTAATAAAGAGGAAGCTTCCACACAGCAGATGACGGCCAAGATTATACCCATGAACGCCATGAAGCGGATCGTTTTGATCGCTGCATTGACGCCGATGCTCTTATTCATGTGTCAACCTTTCATATCATTACGAAAGCAGGGGTGGCCCGACCGCCTTGCGGTTGGGTGCCGTAGGCACAAGAAGCCGCGCCTTCCGCGTTCATAGTACCAGAATAACATTGATGCAAACTCTCTCTTGCCTCCGCATTCAACATTTTTGATTGAGAACCAAGCACTGCTTCCGTAAACCACGTTCTTCAAGAATTCGGACGCGGAAGGTGTTAGCATCTTGTCGCTGCGCGACCCAGCCGAATTCGGCTGGGCCACCCCTGTGCAAAGGTTGCCCTACTCGACTTTTGCGTGTTCATCGGCACACTGTAGCTGTTGAACCGTCGTCTTTAGTTGATCGATTTCCAGTTGTTGTGATCGAAATGCGTGGAATATAGAATTCAGGGCGCCGGGTAAAGGTGCTAGCGGCGAGATCGCTATTATAAAAATGCCGCCGGCAGGTATTGAACTCATGCCGACTTGTATAAAATAGAGCCCGATTGCAATGTACACGAACAATATGGCAGTGAATAGGAACGTCATTAGGCGAATTGGTTTGATCGTCGCATTGACGTCGATTTGCTTATTCATACTAGAACCTTTCTCATCATGACAAACACAAGGGTGGCCCATCCGCCTTGCGGTTGGGTGCCGCAGGCACAAGATGCCGCGCCTTCCGCGTTCAATTTATCACCAAACGTCGAACACATCTTCCACTTCCATCCCCGGCGGCCAACGAATCGGCACACCAACGGTTTTTCGATCAACATACCAACGGGCCGAACTCCAAGGCCACTGGACAGTTCGTTCGACGAAACCGGCCCTAACCGGGTTCAGGTGCATGTATTCAAGTTTCTCTTCGATCTTCCGTTGTGTCCAAATATTGAATCCATAGTATCGAGGCTGCCAGATCGGATCGGGATCCTCCATGTGTGACCAATAATTTGGAAATTGTGTGCGGAACAATTCCTTTAATTGATGTGATGTTTGGTCTTTCCATTTATTCATGAATGGACTGAGTTGGTGAGTTTCTGGAAACCAGACGACTGCATGAACGTGGTCTGGCATCACGACGAATCCCTGGCACAGTCCTTCCTCCTGGTTGAGACGACTTCCCAAATGCCCGATAACAATTCGTTTTGCTTGATCGGGCTGTAGGTATTTTCGCCGTTTGTAACATGAGAAGGTTACGAAGTGTATGTGTTTCTCTTCGTCGTAGACCCTTCTATTTGTCATGGGGTTGGTCTCTTCTGGTATCGTTACATTTGAGTATTATCTCGTTGAAGGTGTTAGCTTCTTGTCGCTGCGCGACCCAGCCGAATTCGGCTGGGCCACCCCTGTGCAAAGGTCGTCCTACTCGACTTTTACGTGTTCATTGGCACACTGTAGCTGTTGAACCGTCGTCTTTAGTTGGTCGATTTCCAGTTGTTGCGATCGAAATACGTTGGATATCCCACCCAAGATACCCCCATAAAGTCCCAATGGGATGGAAGCAATTATAAATACGCCACCAGAAGGTATTGAACTCATGTCGCCTTGAAATAAGTAGAACGCTCCCACAGAGAACATGATCGATATGAAAATGCCCGTGAACCCCATAAAGCGGATCGCTTTGATCATTCCATTTACGTCGAAATTTTCATTCATGTGTCAACCTTTCACATCATTTGAATACAGGGGTGGCCCGACCGCCTTGCGGTTGGGTGCCGCAGGCACAAGATGCCGCGCCTTCCGCGTTCAATTTATCACCAAACGTCGAACACATCCTCCACTCCCAT
>JAJFLM010000047.1 GCA_021772655.1 Deltaproteobacteria bacterium | reverse complement strand
TTTAACCCAAGCCTGAACCCTCTTTTAATGGATGCCAATATGCCGGATGCTTATGTGTCTATGGGTATCACTGCTGAAAATGTTGCCGAAAAATATAAAATCAATCGCGACGATATGGATAAGTTCGCGGCGGAATCTCATCGCCGTGCAACGGAAGCGACTGAAAAAGGCATCTTTAAAAATGAAATGGTTCCGGTTGAAGTGACCTTGCCTGACGGTAAGAAAGTCACTTTAGATAAAGACGAAAATATCCGTCCGGGAACCACGGCTGAAAAATTATCAACCTTAAAAGCGGTTTTCAAAAAAGGCGGTTCGGTGACGGCTGGCAACAGCTCTCCTCTGACCGATGGCGCCGCGGCTGTTATCGTGATGAGCGCTTCTAAAGCCAAAGAGCTGGGCATTAAACCTTTAGCTAAAATCCGCGCGATGGCGGTTTCAGGAGTGGATCCTGAGTACATGGGTATTGGCCCGATCCCCGCGGTACAAAAAGTATTGAAACGCGCTGGCATGAGCGTAGGTGATGTTGACATCTTCGAATTAAACGAAGCTTTTGCCGCCCAATCTTTAGCGGTTGTGAACGAGCTCAGCATTGATGTGGCTAAATTGAATCCAAACGGTGGTGCGATTGCCTTAGGTCATCCTTTGGGTTGCAGCGGCGCGCGTATCATGGCGACTTTGATCAATGACTTGCAACAAGCTGGTAAGACGATTGGCGTCGAAACTATGTGTGTTGGTGGCGGCCAAGGGGCGGCGACTGTTATTGAATTATTGAATTAATTACATGTAAGGGCGGAGTGATTCCGCCCTTATTTAGTGAGGATATTATTATGTCACGTGAAATTAAAAAAGTTGCCGTTCTTGGCGCTGGGGTCATGGGCCGTGGGATTGCTGCGGTAGTGGCCGGTGCAGGAATTCCGGTTCATTTGTTGGACATTGTGCCACCAAAATTTACGGATGATGATAAAAAGGCCGGCTTAAGCGAGTCGGATCCTAAATTCCGTAACAAGTTTGCTTTAGGTGCCTTAGAAGGTTTGAAGAAGAGTAAGCCTTCGCTGATCTATTCCAAAAAAGATCTGAAAAATATCATTCCAGGCAATTTCCAAGACGATTTAGACAAAGTTAAAGATTGTGATTGGATTGTTGAGGTTGTTTTAGAGCGGCTAGATATCAAACAAGATTTGTACTCTAAGTTGGAAGCACACTTAAGCCCCACGGCGATTGTGACTTCAAATACTTCAGGTCTGCCTCTGAATCAATTAGTCGAAGGGCGTTCTGAAAACTTCACAAAGAACTTCTTAATCACCCACTTCTTCAATCCCGTCCGTTACATGAAGTTATTAGAGATTGTGACCGGACCAAAGACGGATCCAGAAGCGCTGCAAACTATGGCTGACTTCATGGAAAAAGATTTGGGTAAAGGTGTGGTGTATGCGAAAGACACGCCAAACTTTATCGGTAATCGTATCGCCGTCTTTGGTTTCTGCAATGTGATGCAGCACGCCATCAAAGAAGGCTACACTGTTGAAGAGTGTGATGCGATTTTAGGAAAGCCGGTAGGCCGTCCTAAGTCCGCTACCTTCCGCACCGGTGACTTAGTCGGTAACGATACCTTGGCGCATGTGGCGACGAATGGTTATCGCGACTGCCCTAACGATGAACAGCGTGAAGTCTTCAAGCAGCCTATCTTAGAGAAGATTGTCGAGAAAGGTTTGCTGGGGAATAAGGTCAAGCAGGGTTTCTACAAAAAAGAGAAAACTCCCGACGGCAAGCGTAAGATTTTGCAGTTGGACTTGAATACTCTTGAGTATATTCCGGTGACCAAGCCGAAATTCGAATCCTTAAAAGCAGCCAAAAAAATTAAAAAACCAGGTGAGCGACTGAAGTTTCTCATCAACGCCGATGATCGTGCTGGTGCCTTAACTTGGGCCGCGACGCGTGATTTGTTGGTCTATGCAGCAAACCGTGTCCCTGAAATTGCCGATGATGTGGTCAATGTTGACCGTGCCATCAAATGGGGTTTCAACTGGGAGTTAGGGCCCTTCGAAATGTGGGATGCCTTAGGTCTGCAAGACATGACCAAGCGTTTGGAAGCCGAGAATATCCCGGTTCCTGAAATCGTCAACAAAGTAATTAGCAAGGGTGAGGGCACCTTCTACAAAAAAGATAGCGCTAAAGAACTCTACTTTGATGTTGAAAAAGGCACTTATGAGCCCGTGCCCGTACGCGAAGGTGTGACGGTACTTGATGTGGTCAAGCAAACCACCAAGGCCATCAAAAAGAATCCTTCCGCTACCTTGTGGGATTTAGGTGATGGTGTCGCTGGTTTAGAATTCCATTCTAAGATGAACGCGATTGATGATGGTATCACGAGTATGATGCGAGATGCCGTTGCTGAAGTGGAACAAAACTTTGAAGGTCTAGTCATTTACAATGAAGGCAGCAACTTCAGCGTTGGGGCTAATCTCATGTTAGTCTGGCTTGAAGCCCAGCAAAAGAACTGGAAGAAGATTGACAGTGTGGTCAGTGAATTCCAGCAAGCTTGTATGGGTTTGCGTTACAGCAAAAAGCCAGTCGTGGCTGCGCCGCATCAAATGGCCTTAGGTGGTGGTGCCGAAGTCTGTTTGGGTGCTGACCGCATTGTTGCCAATGGCGAAACCT